>CAZFMS010000191.1:0-8529 GCA_964520125.1 uncultured Planctomycetaceae bacterium | reverse complement strand
CAGACCTCGTCAAAATCTGTTCTTGCATGGTTTCCAAGTTCCTTATTTACAAGGACTTGGTAATAGGTTGGACAATTGATCGGTCTGGGTTCAGGGTTCACGGTTCCAGGTTCAGGGTTAACAGCTTTGCAAATTCTCCCTGTACCCTTGATTTCACAATGTATGCATCGGAAATTCACGACCACCCAGAACGCGCCGATTATCTTCTGCCTGTTCAATCGCCCGGGCCTCACTGGATAGGTGTCCATCGACCGACAGGCGCATTATACCTTCTTCGAAGAGCAACTTGAATACCCGGCAGGGTCGTTTCCAGAGCCCAGTGCCTGGTCCAAGTCGGCCGTCAGGTCTTCCAGGGATTCCAACCCGACGCTCAGCCGGATTATCCAGGTCTTTCGGCCGGTCGCCGGGTCGGTGACTTCCAGGGGGACGGCCAGGCTCTCGTAGCCTCCCCAACTGACCGCGATGCAGAAGTAGCGCAGGGCGTCCACCACCTGATAGGCCCGCCGGCGGCCGCTCTCGCACAGCTCGAAGCTCAGCATCCCGCTGTGCCCGCCCATCTGTCTTCGGGCCAGGTCGGCCTGCGGGTGAGACCCCGATCCGGAATAGAAGACCCGCTCCACGCGGGGGTCATCTTCCAGGAGCCGGGCGATCGCCACGGCGTTGGCCTGATGGCGATCCAGGCGAATGGCCAGTGTTCGCAGTCCCCGGAGCATCAACCAACTGGCGAACGGATCGGCCACCCCACCCAACAATTGACCTTCGAATCTGGACAGATCGGTGATGCGTTCCTCGGAGCCGACCACCACCCCCGCGATCAGGTCGCTGTGCCCGCCGATGTATTTGGTTGCCGTGTGCACCACCAGGTCGATGCCCAGCAGGATGGGATTCTGAAAGTAGGGCGTGGCGTTGGAATTGTCGCAGATGGTGACCAGGCCCCTGGACTTGGCCAACTCGGCCACTGCCGCCAGGTCCTGCAATTCAAAGAGCAGACTGGACGGGGTCTCGACCAACAGCAGTCTGGTATTCGGGCGAAGGGCCGCCCGGAACTGGTTCAGGTCCGTGCCCCGCACGTAGGTGGTCTCGATGCCGAACCGCGGCAGATATTCGCTGAGCAACCGCCGCGTCGGGTGATATACCGTCTCGACGGTGACCAGGTGGTCTCCGGCCTTCAAGCACGACAGCACTGCCGCAGAAACTGCCGCCATGCCCGAGGCGAACGCCCGGGCCGACTGCCCACCCTCCAACTCGGCGATCTTGCGCTCCAGGAGTCGGGTCGTCGGATTCGAGGTCCGCGTGTAGTCATATCGCGGTGGATTCTGGTCCGCACGCTGCGCGAACGCCTCACAATCGGGATAGGCGAATGTCGAATTCTGGTACAGCGGCGGGGCCGCCGCCCCCCGATCGTCCTGGCGATCTTCCGCGAAATGAATGCACAGTGTTTCAAAGCCCGGCCGGTTTTCTGCTTCCACGGGTATGCTCCATAAGGGTCTGCGCCAACCAGCGCCCAGCTGAAGCATGATACCCACGCCGGCCGGGTCTGTTCAAACCAACGGCGGCACGAACCCAGCCCATCGCTATCCCTGACTGGTTCCGGGCGTTTCCAACCGCCAGTTTGCGAGGTCCACCAGCCATGTGGTAACCTTGTTTCACTAGGCTCCAAGCGCCCGGGGCCCCACTCTGGCAACGTTGGGATCAGCCGTGATCGTCATCATCGACAACTACGACTCCTTCACCTACAACCTCGTGCAGCGCCTGGGCGAGATCGGCCTGGACCGGCCGGCGCTCCAACACCAGATCGCCGTCTATCGAAACGACCAAGTTACGGTGGATCAGATCGCCGACGCCGGGCCGACCCATCTGGTCATCTCCCCCGGGCCCTGCACCCCGCGCGAAGGGGGCATCAGCAACGAGGCCATCCGCCATTTCTACACCAAGATCCCGGTGCTCGGGGTCTGCCTGGGGCACCAGTGCATCGGCTTTGCCTTCGGGGCCACCATCGCCAGGGCCGACCGCATCATGCACGGCAAGACCAGCGAGATCCACCACGACGGCAAGACCATCCTTAACGGCCTGCCCAGCCCCTTCACTGCCACCCGCTATCACTCGTTGACCGTGGTGCCCGACACCCTCGGCGAGGATTTCGAGGTGTCCGCCTGGACCGATCAAGACGAGTGCATGGCCATCCGTCACCGCCACGCCCCCCTGGAGGGCGTGCAGTTCCACCCGGAGAGCTTCCTAACCACGGAAGGCACCCGCCTGCTGACCAACTTCCTGAGCCTCTAGAGCATTCTAGGAATAAATGTGGCACAGGCGTCTCGCCTGTGTCCTCACCGCCGAGACGGCGGTGCCACCAGAACCGGGAGCGGCCGGCCTCAACTCGTCGCTACACTCAATCGCAGAATGCTATGGCGCTGTGATTCACAACTAGGACGGCTATCGCATGGGGAAGATGAGCCGCGGGCTTCAGCCCGCGCGGCCCTCCGAGGACCAGATGCGCCCTCTCCCGAAGAAGAGTCGCGGTCCCCGAACGCTCCGCGGTCGTAGGACTTGCGAAACGAAGCCCTAGGGTTTGAGTTGCCCGCCCCCGCCACCGGTGATCTGGGGTAGTAGCTCCTTCAGCTTGGCCCTGGTCTCCGGGTCGAGCGACTCGAGATCCAGCCTGCCGGTCTCGTTCAACCGGTCGATCGCCTGGCAAAAGGTCGGCGACCTCTTCAGGAGATTGGTGGACTCGACGATTCCGCCGAGGGGATCGGTCTGGGCCTCGCTGGAAAGGTCCACCAGCGTAGTGGCGAGCTGCTGGCGAACCGAGCCGGGCACGGAGCCCGGGTGATCCCGCACCAGCTCGGCATGGGGCCTGATCATCACCGCCATCCAGCACATGGCCAGGGTCACCAGCGTCCCCTCGGCCAGGCCGATGCAACCTCCCACGACCCGATCGAAGGCCAGGAGGGTCGGTCGGCGGACTATGTGCCGTCCGCGGATCCTCCCGGACAACACCGAGGCCACCAGCAAGGTCAGGCCGATTCCGACGACGGTGGCAATGCCGTTGGCCAGGCTGCTCGAAGATCCGGCCACTGAACTGATGACGTTGTCCGCGAGGTTTGGATAGCTAACGGCCACGGTCAGCACGCCGATTGAAGCCGCCAGCATGGCTATCTTCCTGAAGCCCCCCCGAATCACCCCGTGCAGAGTAGCCAGCGAGAGGATCACCGCGGCAATTTGCCCCAGCAATACTTCCTGATGGGCACTGTAGAAGAACAGACCGACACCCAGAGCGAGGATCAGGATCACCGACATCACCGGCGCTCGGGCCCGGCTGGTGCGTTCGTCTCCGAAACCGGCCTCCCATTGACGGTCCGCCTTGGCCGCCGATGGGGGCCTCCGGCCTTGGCGGGGCGCTGCCTCGTTGAAGGGATCGGCCGAATCCGGCCCAGTCTGGCGTGCGTTCCGGCGTCTCAGAAATGCCATGTGATGCTCCTTCTTGACCAGCCGCCGCGGTACTTCATAGCTGGTGGAGGCGTGGCCGTGGGGCCTCGTGTCCGGCGCTCCTGCCCAGTTGCCGCGAGAGGCCGGATGCCCTCACCCCGGCGAGGTCGTGGCCTCTCATCCTTCTATCGGTTGGGGCCCGGACCGGTAAATATTCTGGTCCGCCCGGGGAATTCCATTCTAACCCCCGTTTCCGGACTATGAAGCCCTCTGCGGCCGGAGGCCGGGCCGCCCGGGATATGCCGTCAAGGTGGCCTCGTCCCGGTGGTTGACCGAGCCGTCAACCGACCCGCAGCCTGGAGAACTTGACACCACCGCGCCAGGGGGTAGGTATGCCGATTCCTAAGACCACCAATCGACTCGGAGGTAACCGCCATGTCCAACGACAGTGGATGGTACTACGCCACGGACGGCAAGCCCATCGGGCCCATGAGCCGGGAGGAGCTTATCAGACAGATCCCGTCGGCCGGCGGCCCGGACACGCTGGTTTTCGGCCCCACCACCGGTGACTGGACCAAGGCCCGCCACGTCTCCTCGATTGCCCGCTCCTTGACCGGCGACGCCCCGCCTCCACCCCCCCGGACCCGCACCGCCGACGTGATCGACTACGAGATCTTCGGCGACGACATGCAGTTCGTCGAGATCACCCTCGATCCCGGTGAGGTAATCGTCGCCGAGGCCGGGGCCATGATGTACATGAGCCAGGGGATCGAGATGGAGACCGTCTTCGGCGATCCCTCCAAGCAGCAGGGACTGATGGGCAAGCTCTTCGACGCCGGCAAGCGGATGATCACCGGCGAGTCGCTCTTCCTGACCACCTTCGGGGCCACCGGCAACCAGCGCGAGCAGGTGGCCTTCGCGGCGCCCTATCCCGGCAAGATTATCCCGCTGCACGTCGGCGAACTCGGCGGCGAGGTGCTCTGCCAGAAGACGGCCTTCCTCTGCGCTGCCCGCGGGGTGCAGATCGACATCGCCTTTCAGAAGCGAATCGGCGTGGGCCTGTTCGGCGGTGAGGGGTTCATCCTCCAGCGCATTCGTGGCGACGGCCTGGCCTTCGTCCACGCCGGCGGCACCATCGTCAAACGACAACTCGGTCCCGGCCAGCGCCTCCGCCTGGACACCGGATGCCTGGTCGCCTTCCAACCTTCCGTAGACTACGACATCGCTGTCGCCGGCGGCATCAAGACCTCCCTGTTCGGCGGCGAGGGCATCTTCCTGGCCCACCTGACCGGCCCGGGAACCGTCTGGCTCCAGTCGTTACCCTTCTCCCGCCTGGCCGGCCGCATCGCCGGGACCTTCAGCGCCGCCAAAGGCAAGGGCCAAGGCTCCATCCTCGGCGGCCTGGGCAACCTGTTCGAGCGATGATGACTGGAGCGCTCCCCCGCATCAGCGCGCGGGTGCCCCGCCCCTTCCAGGGGTGGGCGACGGACTGCTTACCGTTCACCCGGCTCCATGAAGAACTGCAACTGGGCGTGCCCGGTGATCTCGAAGTACTCGATGCGGACCTCGTGCTCGCCGTCTTGCACTCGCCGGGTCGCAACGTCCTCGGTGGGCACGTGCCAGGTCCAGTTGTCGATGATACGTTGGCCGTCGAGATACACGCGGACCCCGTCGTTGGAGATGGTCTTGAAAGTCCAGTCTCCCGAGAATCGTCCCATGTTCGCGGTGGCGACCAGGGCAAAACGATCGGCCGGCAGACCCGGCCCAGGTCCTCGACCGCCCCAAACGAAGTCGAGGCTGTCAGTCTGTTCGCGTTTGAACGGATCCGCAGCGATGATCGTCTTCCAGGCGTCGTCACCGGATCGCGGATCGGCTTCCGCAGTCCACTGATAGTACGCAACCTCCCAGGAGGCCCCCAAGACAATGCCATGGGCCCTCAGTTCCTCCTCCCCCACCTTGAAGCCCACTATGAAAGGGGCCATGCCGGGAAGCTCCTGTTGGCGCTTGATGGTGATCACCTGCGGGGTGAGGCCTTCTTGCGGAACCACCTCCACCGCTCCCCCGATCAAGAAAGTCCTGAACGGCACCCCCGGTCCCAGGATTCTCAGAGACACCGATCCCCATCCGATCGCGTCCATTGGATACAGCTTCACCCCGACGAAATCGTACGGCCCCCATTCGTCGACCAGGATGTGCTCCTTGCCTGGCGGAATCCCGTCAAGCGGACTAAGCGGCGAACCCTGCGGCGCTGCGCTATCCTTCGCCAGGGGAATGCCCGCTTCCCGCATCCTCGACCATATCCTGGAATCATCGCCGGGGGCCTCGCGGAGGAGACTGATGTCGAAAGTGCGGACCTCGGACCTGCTTGGAGCAGGCTCCTTGAATTCAACATCACCAATGGTCTCGACCTTAGTGGATATGTAATTCTGTCTCCCTCTGAGAGGCGAAGTGGTCTTGTTCTCGAGAAGACCGCCCCGCAATACGTTCCCCGTGAATCCGCTCAACGTCGTCCCACCGGACATGGTCAGGACGCGGTCGCAGGCTTCGATGTAATTGCCCTCAACCAACAGATCCGTACTATCGGTGCTGACAATTGCCGTGTCACAATATGTGAAGCTATTGTGCCTCACGCTTTCCCGTCTGGATTGCCCGCCATGTCTTTGCCCGTACGGCGAAGCGAGCAGGTCCTCGTCGTTGTCCCACCACAATCGAACCCCTCGTCGGTTATCTGCAAACATGTTCTGCCCGATGACGTTGCCCTGACCATGCTCGATGGATACGCCGTTCTCGCACTCCCCGATCAGGTTATAGGCGATCAGTGAGTTGCGCGAGTAACCCGCCCAGATACCGTGCCGGCAATGGCTCAGCTTGTTGAACACGAAGGCGTTGTGATCCGAGAACGTCGCCTCGATCCCGTTGGCCACGGCGTGGGAGAAATCGTTCATGTACACGACATTCCGGTTGCACCCGCCCTGGCCGGTCTGTTTCACCGTCTCGTTTCCGGCGTAGAGGAAGAAGCCGTCGCCCCCGTGGGTCGCGCTGTTGTAGGCAAACAAGTTGTCGCTGCACTGTTCATAGACCAGGATGCCGGTCGAATCCTGACCCCGTTCGTAGACGCCGTGGCTGTATCCTCGAACGCAGTAGTCGAACCGATTGGCCAGCACGCGGCAGGAATTGGACCGCCACATGGCCAGGCCCCAGCCGGACATGAAGGACATGTCGTTGTTCACCACCAGGGCCTTGTTGGTGCGGTCCAGGCAGATGCCGTTCTGGCCGTTGCGGGCCCGATTGCCTAGAACTACGGCCTCATCACAGCGCAGCAGGTAAACGCCCGCCCCGTAGCGGAGCCACTCGTTCTCGTCGTTCTCATGGCCCCACAGCCAATCGTCGAGGTGTTCACGCTGCGGAGTGCTCTTTAGACGCTGGCGATAGTTGTTCGAGACGTCGCAGTTCTCGACTCTCAGGCCCGGGGCATCTTCGGCATAGATCCCGACCTTGAATCCGCGGACGTTCGCGTTGCGAACGGTCACGTCCTTGGCCCCGCGGACCACGATGCCGCGACCGGCGAATCGATCCGGCGGCGTCCCGTCCCCGGCCCCGACCAGATCGCCCCCGCTCAGATCCAGCACCACCCCGTCAGTCTCGATCACCAACGCCCCATCATTCGACGGCCGGTCAATCAGTATGGTCCGCCGGGCGAATGTCGTGTCGGCTCCGATCTTCTCCGGCGCCAATAGGGTCAGGTCCGGGGCCCGTCGAGGCCCGCATCCGGCCATCGCGGCCGCCCCCATCAGCAGGATTGAACAAGCCCCGCCGCCAAGCCTTCTCGGCAGGGCCGCTGATAGGTTCATCCCGACGCCTCCTCGTCCAATTCGTCGATCAGGGCCACCGCGAGCCGCAAGTGGGGGATGACAATCGACCCGCCGACGATCAGGCCGACGTTGAAGATCTCCATCAACTGCTCATTCGTCGCCCCCAGTTCCTTGCAGCGGATGACGTGATAGGCGATGCAGTCGTCGCAGCGCAAGACCATCGACGCCGACAGCCCGGCGAACTCCTTGGTCAACTCGTCGAGCTTGCCTTTCTCATACGCCTTGCCGTCCAGCGTAAAGAACCGGTTGATGTTCAGGTTCTTCGCCGCCAGGATGCGCTGGTTCATCTTCTCGCGGAATTTACGGAGTTCATTGAGGCGTTGTGGCATAAGGCCCTCCCGATCGGAGGCTCGAGCACTCGTCGGCCCTGCCCCTCCGTTGCGGCGGTTGGCTCCATTTTGTCGGCATACTAACCAGGGGATCCAGGCTTCGATTGGGGTCGGCTGCTAAAACCAGTGGCGGCGCATCTCATCGAGATACGTCCTCGTAATCGGGTACCCGGCTGCCGACCCAATCACGGAGTCGATCCCGCACTTGGGACAACGACCTGTCTTCCCTGGGCCTGCATGAGACTCCTCAATCCACTCGTTGATTTCAGTTGGCGGGAATATCGCCAGGCAATAAAAGCACCCGCAGGACTCGCTCCGCATTAGCTCCTCGTAATTGCGCATCGAACACTCATGCGCAGCGACGTGGTCTCTTGGCGTCCGACTCATGGGCGCACCCGGGGATTGCATGGCTACCTTTGGGCGTACATCTCCTCATAGTACTTCTGATACTCCCCCGAAGTCACGTGATCCAGCCACTGCTGGTTGGCGAGGTACCAGTCGATGGTCCTGCCCAGCCCGTCCTCGAAATCCACCGACGGCGACCAGCCCAGCTCCGTGCCGATCCGCGACGCATCGATGGCGTAGCGCTGGTCGTGGCCCGGCCGGTCCTTGACGAAGGTGATCAGGCTTTCCGGCTTGTCCAGGTGCTTCAGGATCGCCTTGACCACCTCCAGGTTGGTCTTCTCGCTGTTGCCGCCGATGTTGTACACCCGCCCCGCCTGGCCGCCGGTCAACACCGTCCACAGCGCCCGGCAATGGTCCTCGACGTACAGCCAGTCGCGCACGTTCAGGCCGTCACCATAGACCGGCAGGGGCTGGTCCTGCCTGGCGTTGTTGATCATCAGGGGGATCATCTTCTCGGGAAACTGATAGGGCCCGTAGTTGTTCGAGCAGCGCGTGAT
>CAZFMS010000190.1:0-8575 GCA_964520125.1 uncultured Planctomycetaceae bacterium | reverse complement strand
GCGAGCGTCCCGGGGCACCCGGCGAGGGCGCTATGCGGGGGTGGACAAGGGGGTTGGTCTCGGAGCCCCGGGGGGCCTGCGCTGAGACACCGGCGAGACGCCGGTGCCACAAGAGGCCGGTGCCACAGGACTCTGTTGCCACAGGAGGCCGGTGCCGCGAGATTACGGAGTCACAGGACGCGGGTGCCACCAGAGGCCGGGGTGATCTTTGGATTGGGTTGCTCCTGTGCGGGGGCGGGGTGGTTCTCAGGTGAGGGAAAAACCGCTAACCTATGCCTCGCCAGACCTCTGCCAGGGGCGTACCTCAGGGAATCTGGTGGGATTGGCCGGCCTGGGACCCGATCAGGCGGGGTTGGCACGGCGTCTGCAAGGTCGGCCATGTTCAGGGTGACCGGCGGTCGAGCCTCTGAGGTCGATCGCCTCCGGAGGGCCGGATACCCTCACGATTCGCCCGACTAATCGAGGATTAGGTGATCGGAATCAACTCATGAGAACCCACTCTTCCTGGCTGGCAACTCTAGGATCGCTCTGGTTCGCCGCGGTCATTCTGGTGTTGCTGCTGGTGGCCATGGCCTTTGCGACCATTTACGAGACCATGCACGGCACCGAGCGGGCCCTGCAGGTGTACTACAAGTCCGGGTGGTTCGCCGGGCTGCTGGGACTGCTGGCCGCCAACGTGGCCGCCGCCCTGATCGTCCGTCTGCCGTTTACCAAGCGGCAGATCGGCATGGTCATTACTCACCTGTCGATCCTGATGGTCCTTGGCGGGGCCCTGGTGACCCAGAGCCGCGGCCTGAATGGCCGTTTGGTCATCGCCGAGGGGCAGACCGTCGATGACTTCGCCCTCACCGAGCTACCCGCCCTGACCGTCACCCGGGCCGGTGCGGCGGAGGCCGGGCAGGGCCAGGCTATGGTCGATCTGAATCCGGGCGTCTTCAACGGGTTCGAGCAAGTAGACGCCCCCGATGCTCCCCTGCTCAGCCTGGAGGGGCTCCAGGTCGAGGTGGCCAGCTACCTGCCGGATAGCGAAGTCGTGCGCAAGGTGGAGGACGATAATCCCCACCGCCGCCCGGCCATCGAGGTGTCGCTGTCGGAGACGGGCCGAGACGATCCCACCTGGGTCTTCGCCCAGCAGAGCGGCCTGGCTGGTGGCCGGCGGGTTGCGTTCCGGATGCTCCCGACGGTCGAGGAGCTGCTTCAGCTAGTCGATGGCACAACGCCAAAGAAGTCCGACTCCAAGGGCAGCGTCAAGATCGAATACCAGGGCCGGGAGTACGAAATCAGCTTGGAGCAGTGCACCGACCAGGCCGCTCCGGTGGGGGAGACGGGCTACACGGTCCGGGTGTTGAAGTATCTGCCGCACGCCATCGTGGGCCCCAACAATACCGTGGTCAACAAGTCGCCGCGCCCGGCTAACCCCTATATCGAGGCCGCGCTGACCGGTCCCGAGGGCACCGAGACCCGCCGCTCCTTTGCCAGGTTCCCGGATTTCAACTCCATGCACGGCGCCAATGAGTCTGCCGACCTCAAGTTGGTATTCGTAGCTCCGACTGACGACCTGCCGTCGGCGCCGGTGGAGGTCCTGTGCGGACCGGAAGCAGACGGCCAAATGTACGCCCGGTTCTACTGGACGAGCCTGGAGCCGTTGGTCAAGAAGCTGACCATTGGAGACCCCGTCGAGTCGCCGTGGCCGGGGCTGAAGTTCTCGGTGCGCCGGCGTTTTGAGAACGCCCGCTGGGACCAGTCGGTCAAGCCGGTCGAGCCCGTGCGCAAGACCCGCGAACCGGCCGTCCTTCTGAAGTTGACCAGCAAGGAGGACAGAGAGAACAGCGACGAGGGCCAGGAGATGTGGGTCCAGAAGCACCGGCCGGCTTCACTGACCATCGACGGCGTCCCCCACGAGATCGTCTTCGCCACCAAGACCCGCGCCCTGGGTTTTGAGCTTGCTCTCGACCGGTTCCGCCTGGTCACCTATCCCGGCACCGGCCGCCCGCGGTCCTTCGAGAGCCACGTGACCATCCGGGACCCGGCCCGAGGCGGAGAGTTCAGCCGGGTGATCAGCATGAACCAGCCGATCGAGTACGGCGGCTATTCGTTCTATCAATCGAGCTACGAGAAGCGGGAGGGAGCCGGTGACATCAGTGTCCTCAGCGTATCCCGCGACCCGGGTCAACTGATCGTATTCGCCGGCTACATCGCCATGCTGGTCGGGATGACTTGGGTGCTGGTCCAGCGGATGAGGGATCGTCGGCGGCTGGAAGCCGCCGCGAAGACAGGCGGCCCACTGGGATAGCGGCTGCAGGCCAAAGTTTTCTGATAGGGTGATTATGGCGGAGTTGATACTAATGGTTGCGGCGTTGGCCCTGGGCGTGCCGCAATCGACTGAAGAAAGGCCGGGGCTTCCTCAATCGATCGACCTGACCGCGATCCGGGCCCTGACCACGCAGCATGACGGCCGTTGGCCGCCGCTGGACACCGTGGCCCGAGACCTGGTCTGGAAGGTCACCGGCGATTCGTCGTTTGAAGGCGAGGATGCCGTCAAGGTGCTCCTGGCCTGGACCTTCGATCACCAGAAGTGGCAGCAGGCTCCGCTCATCGAGATTGAGAACGCCGAGCTTCGCGGCGAGCTGCAGCTATCCGACACGCAGACTGTATTCTCGTATTCGGAGTTGGTCAGCCATCGCCATCTCCTGTCTCTGATTGATGATCTGGCCCGGATGGAGCGCGGCCGCAAGCCCAACCCTCTGGAGGCCAAGGTCGGCGACATCAACCAGAAACTGATCACCCTCCAGGAGATCTTCAGGGATCAAGTCATCAGGCCGATCCCCGACTCCGAGCATTTCGGTGGCACTTGGCGCCCGATCCGCATGCCTCGGGCCGATGCCGAGGAGGATGACGACGCCGTCGCCACCGCCTGGGCCGCCTTGCGGGATGCCTTCCGGGCGGACGACGGCCCCGGTTTCGCGGTGGCATCGGGTGGGCTGATCGATGCCCTGGCGGCGCTGCCCGCCAAGGACCGTCCCGCGCAGAAGCGCATCGACGCCGAGCTGCGCTACAACCGCATACAGCCATTTCACACGGCCTGGCAGGTGCTGGTCGCCGGTGCCCTCATCGCTTTGATGGCCCTGGCCGTGCGGCAGAAGTGGTTCGACGGGCTGGCCATGCTGGTCTTGATCGCCGGCTTCGCGGTGTTGACCTACGGCCTTGCGCTCCGTTGGCAGATCGCCGGGCGCATTCCCGCCTCCAACATGTTCGAATCCCTGCTGTTTCTCAGTTGGGGGATGGGCCTCTTCGCCATCCTGGCCATCCTGGTGTTTCGCAATCGGATGGTCCCGCTTACCGCCTCGGGGATGGCGGCGTTGGCGCTATTCCTGGCGGACATCCTGCCGCTGGATCCTTTCATCCGGCCCATCGTGCCGGTCCTGGCGGATACCTTCTGGATGTCGATCCACGTGCCGGTCATCATGGTCTCCTACTCGGTGTTGGCCCTCGGGGTCCTGGTGGGCCACGTCCAACTGGTGGTCATGGCCGTCGCCCCCCGGCGCCGGCACCTGTCTGACACGATCGACGCCCTGCACTACTGGTACATCCACGTGGGCTCGATTCTGCTGCTGGCCGGCATCGTCACCGGAAGCATGTGGGCCGCCTCATCGTGGGGGCGCTACTGGGGCTGGGATCCCAAAGAGGTCTGGTCGCTGGTTGCCCTGATCGGCTACCTGATAATTCTCCACGTGCGGGTCGACCGAGAGGCCGTTCCCCCGTGGGCCTATGTCGTGGGAGTTCTGCTGACCGCCGGGCTGTTCATCATCGTGGTGCCCAATCTGGTCTCCTTCACCGCGGACCCGCCGCTAGCTGTCCTGATGAAGCTCCTGGCCCTGGCCGGTACCGTCGGGGCCATGGCTTTGCTGGTCCTGGCCCAGGGTCAATTCGCCATCGCGGTGAAGAGCATTCTCTGTTTTTGGTTGATCATCATGACCTATGTCGGGGTGAACTACGTACTCGGCACGGGGCTGCACAGCTATGGTTTCGGCACCGGGGCCGTCGCCCGACGCATGCTCACCATCGGTGGGATCGACCTGCTCCTGGTCGCAGTCTTGGCGTTTTGTTATATCCTCCGGCGAGGGAAGGAGGCCGCACCGGCAGGCGCTATGCCCGTGCCCGCCGCCTCATAGAGGTAGGGCCGTGCGGCTCTCGGGTGTGGGTCCCATCCACCTGCCTGCCGCCCAGGTGGCCGCCCGCCCGGTGCCATGCCGTTCCATGCCGATGGTCTCATCGGCCGGCAGGGCGGCGCCGCCCGGCCAAGGATCGGTGTGAGCCGCGGGAAGGGATCTGTTCATGAAGCGTCGAATCGTGGTCTGTCTGGGGATCATCCTCGGCCTGTGCCTCTTGGGCAGTGTGATCGCCATGCTCTGCCTGCACCGCAGCATCGGCACCATGACCGCCCTGGCGGAGTCGCGTCAAATACAATCGATGCGCACCAATCTCGTCGCCGACGCCATCCGGCTGGAGACCGACGTGTTGGCCTACCGAGCCGGGTACCGGCATCACGCCGAACAGCGCGACACCCACATCCGCCGATTCACCGAGTCCATCAATCAGTGCTCCACATGTCACCACGAGCCGGCCATCCAAGGCCGGCTGGATGACTTGGCCGGAACTCTAGCGGCCTTCCAGACCGATTCGGCCCGGCTGTACGACCACGCAGCGTCGTCGTCGCCTGACGCCCTCCAGGATGAGGTGCAGGAACTGGTCGACCGTCTCGTTCGACGGGCCACGGCCATGTCCGATCAGGCCAGCAAACACCTGGTGGTCAGGAGTGGCGACGCCATCGCCAGCGTCCGCCAAGCCTGGATCGTGTTGATCGCCACCCTGGCTGTGGCCCTGAGCGTCGGCGGCGTCGTTGCCTTCCACCTGATGGGCCGCCTGACCAAGCCGGTCGAAGCCATGCTGCAGGGCATCCAGCAGGTGCAGCGGGGCGATCTGGGCCACCGTTTCGCAGTGGATGCCGACGAGGAGTTTCGTACGCTGGCCAATGCCTTCGAGGAGGCCTACACGAATCTCAAGGATGCCCAGCACGGCATGATTCAATCGGAGAAGATGGTCTCCCTCGGCAAGCTGGCCGCCGGCGTGGCCCATGAAGTCGGCAACCCCCTGGCCAGCATCTCCTCGATCGCCCAGCTCATGCAGCGTCAGTCCATCTCCGAAGAGCAGGCTCAGCAGCTCGGCCTCATCATGGAACAGATCGGCCGGATCTCGCGCATCGTCCGCGATCTGCTCTCCTTCTCCCGACCGGAAAGGAAAGTAGAAGTCGGAATCGTTGATATCCCCGCGATCTTGGGCCAGGCAGTCACCCTGCTGGGCTATGACCGCCGGACCATGAAGATCCAAATCAGTCAGCAGTGCGACATACATCTCCGGCCGGTCCGCGGCGACGCCGACAAGCTATTGCTGGTCTTCACCAACATCTTGATGAACTCCGTGGACGCGATCTGTGCGGAGAGCGACCTGGCCGGGGGCTCCATCCGTATCCGGGCCGCACAATCAGCCGACGACCTGCTGCTGCGGTTCGAAGACGATGGCCCGGGCATGAGCGAGGCCCAGATCGCCAACGCCTTCGAGCCGTTCTTTACCACCAAATCCCCGGGGCAAGGCACCGGACTGGGCCTGTGGATCTGCTATCAGACGGTTCAGCGGCACGATGGCTCCATCAGCATCGCCAGCCACGTGGACGGAGAGGATCGGAGCACCACCGTCACTATCCGCCTGCCTTGCGAAGCGGCCCAGGACGCTGTCGCCACGGACGCCTCTGGATCCACCGGGCTTGATCAGGGATCGAAAGACTGAATCAAACTGGCCGGCAGGGATTCGGCGATCGTCGAAGGGCCGGTCAACCGCTCAACAGCCCGGCCACGAACGCGGCAACGTCCTCCATGTCGTTCTGCTGATCGTTGTTCAGATCGGCGCAGGGCTCGTAGGGACCGGCCAAGAGGGCTGAGACGAAGGGGCCCAGGTCGTCACCGTTGAGCAGACCTTCACCGGTCATGTCGCCGGGTGGATCGCAGGTCACCGAGAGCAGGGTGAGGACGGTTCCTGCCTGGACGGCGTCGGCCTCATTGAAAGACCATTGAACGTCGTTGCCGATCTCGCCGGCCTGGTAGCCGACCGTCGCCGAGGCCCCGTTGTTTAGCCCCTGGTCCTGGAAGTCGAGATCCTGATAGAGAAATTGGGCGTGGCCGGGGGTGGCGTCCTCGAAGATCTGCACCTGGAACGTGGCCTCGTTTCCGTTGACGATGTCGTCGCCGGGATAATGCGGCCGGTCCTGCCATTGGACGATGAAGACTCGCGCGCCGGCCTCACCGATCGTTTGGTGATAAACGTCTCCGGTGTCTGAATCCAGGTCGTCCCAATAGACCGCCAGAGCCTGGGGAGTGCCGTGCGAGCCGCCGAACAGGCCGAAGTTCGGCAGCCCCGTGTTCAAGTAGAAAGCCCCGGAATTATCCTCCGCCAGCAGGCCGATCGCCCCGTTATTGCTGACCCACACGCTTCCCCCACCGCCGGAGAACAACGTCTGTCCCAGGTCGAAACCGCAGGTGATCTCCGCCACGCCTTCGTCACCCAAGCCCAGGGCCGTGCCGGTCGAGGAGATGTCGGTGAAGGTCCCGGCCACTGCATCGGTGATGGTGAGTTGTTGAGCGGCCAATTCGGTTGACAGCACCAGCAGGAGAAACGTCAGCATCGACGTCCGGTACATAGGAGTCCCTCCTCTCTCGTGCCCCGCAGTTTGCCCTCGCCCACCGGTGCGTGCCGGCGAGGGCGTCATTGTACCCGATGATGTCGCCGGGAAGCTAGAGGGACTAGGTCATGCAGGAAACGACGGCGGACGCGACGCGGATCGGTATCTGTGCCGGCCAAGGGGACGGGCCGTCCGTCCGGGCCTCGAAAGCCGGTGTAGACTACTGACGCAGCCCAACATGGGATCTCCTCCTGTGCTCGGAACGGGGAGATCTCTCCCGGGGCTTTCGCCGGCGTAGGGATTCGGAGATAATACTCCCTACCGATGAGGGAATGAACTCGGGCAGCGGATCGTATCCAGCCATGGCTGACAAGAGACCTCAGACCAAGCCGCGGATTCTCCTGGCAGACGACGAGGTGGCTCTGCGCGAGTCGCTGACCAACGTGCTCAGCAAAGAGGGAATGGCCGTCACCGCGGTGGGCGACGGCACCAAGGCCCTGGAGCTGCTCAAGAGCCGGGAATTCGACCTTCTGCTCAGCGATATCAGAATGCCCGGGCTCGATGGCCTGTCACTCCTGCGGGCCATAAAGGGCGACTTCCCCAATCTCGGCGTGATTCTCATCACCGCCTATGCCACCGTCGAATCGGCCATCGAGGCCATGAAGCTGGGGGCCACCGATTACATCCTCAAGCCGTTGCTCTTCGAGGACCTGCTGCTCAAGATCCGCCGCATCCTCCAGGTCCAAGACCTGCGCCGCGAGAACGTCAGGCTCCGCGCCCGGGTCGATCAGTATGAGCACGGCCGAGCCATCATCGGCGAGGCGCCGGCGGTGCGCGAGGTCCTCGCCCTGGTGGACAAGATCGCCCAGACTCGCTCCAACGTCCTTATCGTCGGCGAAAGCGGGACCGGCAAGGAGCTGATCGCCAGGGCCATCCATGTCCGGGGCATCACCTCCCAGGGAGCCTTCGTGCCCGTCAACTGCGGCGGAATCCCTCCGACCTTGTTCGAGAGCGAGATGTTCGGCCACCGCCGGGGAGCCTTCACCGGAGCGGTCCGCGACAAGGTCGGTTTCTTCGAGGCCGCCGACGGGGGAACACTCTTCCTGGATGAAATCGGCAACCTCCCGGAGTCCGCCCAGATGTCCCTGCTGCGGGCCATCGAAGACAAGTCGGCCACCCGCGTCGGCGATACTCGAGCTATCAGATTCGACCTCCGCGTCGTTTCCGCCACCAACGTGGATCCGGCCAAGCTCGTCGGTGAGGGCAAATTCCGCGAAGATCTCTACTTCCGTCTCAACGTTGTCATGCTCCACATGCCCCCCCTCCGTGAGCGGACCGAGGACATCCCCCGGCTGGTCCAGCACTTCATCAAGAAATACAACGCCGAAATGAACCGGGCCTGCTCGGGGATCCGTGACGACGCCATGGACATCCTCAAGGCCCATCGTTGGAAAGGAAACATCCGAGAGCTGGAAAACGTCGTCGAGCGGTCCTTGATCTTCGTCGAGGACCAGGAGATAACCCCCGCCGACCTGCCCTTCGAATCCCCACCGGTGGCGGCCGGGAGCAAGGCCGACGTGACCGAGTCGCCCGGTTCCGCCGCAGGTCAGGACCGCCTGCCGGACCGGCTCGATCAGGCTGCCAAGATCTTCGAGCGCCGACACATCGCCGCGATCCTCGACCGCTGTGGCTACGACAAGCACCGCGCCGCCGAGGCCCTGGGCATCTCCCTGCCCGGCCTCTATCGCAAGATTCACGATCTAGACCTCCCCATGCAAGGGAGCTGAACCGGGGCGGCCTGGCGGTCGTGCCCCCACCCGCCCGGACACCCGCCGCTGCCCG
>CAZFMS010000189.1:0-8584 GCA_964520125.1 uncultured Planctomycetaceae bacterium | reverse complement strand
GGCCTTCCTGGTCCAGACCCTGGGCATCGACGCCTCCGCAATCCAGAGCGGCTCCTGAAGGCGAGAATACCACCCACGCCACCCACCCGGTCGGGGTGGCATGGGTCAACTCGTTGACCCGTGCGCCCGCCCGCGCAGCCCAGATTCCAAGGAGCTTGGCCCATCCTGCGTCTCCAATCGTTGAATAATGGAGCTGACCGTTTTTTCCCCAGCCGGGTGGTAGTCTTAGGCGGTGGAGAAGAGGAGTTTGGCTTGGAAGGTGCGGGTGAAGAGGCCGTGGAGGCGGGCTAGGAGGTAGGTGCTGTAGAAGAAGAAGCCGATGACCAGGCCCCAGGCCAGCAGGGAGAGGGCGACTTGGGCCAGGTCGCCTTCTTGGGAGCCGGAGATCATCTGGTCGACCTGGGGGAGGAACCAGTCGAAGGCGATGGCGGCGGCGGCCCAGCCGAAGAGGGTGCCGTAGACGCAGAGGATCAAGACCAGGAAGACGTAGTGGACGTGGGTCCGGCCGATAGACTTGGCGACGTTGGCGGGATGGAGTCCCTGGGAGATCGAACCCAAGGCGATGCCGATCAGGTGCATGGGGACGGCGAAGGTGACGATGACCATGCCGACCATGAAGGAGGTGCCCCCGGCCCGGGCCAGTCCCAGCAGGTCTCCTTTGGCTAGGTAGTGCATGGGACTGGGGTCCACGGTGAGGGCGGCGACAAGGTAGCCCATGGCGGCCAGATAGATGCTCAGGATGAGATAGGCCACGAAGCTCTTGCCCCATTGCGACGGGCTCCAGGTGAGATTGGGCGGGCGATCTTGGCCGATGGAGGTGATTCGCAGCACGTCCAGGAAGGCATGGAGGGCGACCGCGGAAAAGAAGACGACCTCGGCGGCGAAGATGCCGGTGAGCACGAGCGACGCGCCGGTGAGGTCTGCCTGCTGGACGCCTTCGACGGTGCCCACCGCTCCCTGCTCCATCAGTTGGGCCCAGCCGGTAATGAGGGCCACCGGGGCCAGGGCGGCGAGCACGGCGATGCCGGCGGCGGTGGCCAGGGAGCTGAGGGCCGAGACTGGATAGGTTACGGAGGAGGCCAACTCGGAATAGAAGCCCCCTTTGCCGGTGGCCCCGGGCCTGGCCCGACGGTCGGCGACTTGCCTGGCGCGGGCAGCCCCACTGCCTTTGATCAGGGCGGGGATGGGATTCCAGCAGTTCGAGCAAAGCACCTCGGCGTAGGGATCATCGACGGAGGTCTCTTTGTGGCAGGTTGGGCAGGTGCGAACTGTTTCGCCCGGCTGGGTGGCGGCTTCCTGGGCCTGGAGGGCGGACTTGGCTTCGGCCAACTCCTCGCCACCCATCTCGGTGCTCTGGGATTCCAGCTTGGCGAGGCCTTCGAGGTCGAGTCCTGGTCCGGCGCCGGGGCCATCGATGGCGGTGGTGGGCTTGGGGACGTTAAAGGCTCGGTTGCAGGTTGGACAGCGGATGGCCCGGCCGGCATGCTTGTCAGGCACGGAGAGCTTCTGTTGACATCTCGGGCAGCGCAGCTTCATGGTTGATACTACAGCAATGCAAGGGCTGCCGGCGAACTGGGACTCCAGCGGGCAGGGCCTGCCTCAGTTGATGTTCCTCAGTTGGGGCACGTCTTCCTGGCCTCGGGCAGTGGGTTAGTGGATCCAGCTTAGCTCATGAGGCTCGGGCGGTCGAGGCTGAATTGGGAGAAGGGGCTGAGGAGGGCGCACCGGTCGGCTCGGGCGGCGGCAGGTTGGGAGTCAGGCGGGAAGTGGGAAGTGGAGGCCGGTCAGGATTTGGCCTGGAGGGCCTGGCGGACCTCGGCGAGCAATTGGTCCACCTTGAAGGGCTTGAAGAGGACGGCGTCGAGTCCGTTGGCGCGGGCCCGGACGATGGAGTGGTTGGGATCGTAGCCGAAACCGGTCATCAAGATGACGGAGATGTCGGGGTGGGTATCGCGGGCGGCGGCGAAGACTTGGTAGCCGCTCTTGTGGGGCATCTTTATGTCGGCGATCAGCAGGTCGTAGGGACGTAGTTCGAGCATGGTCACGGCCTGGGCGCCGTCGGGGGCGGTCTCGACCTCGCAGCCGCTTTTTCGGAGGACGCCGGAGACAGCATCGCGAATGATCTCCTCGTCGTCGGCGACGAGGATTCTGCGACCGTCGAGGAGGGGATCCTTGACCGGGGGAAGGGCATGTCTGCCGAGCAGGCCGACGCTGGGGGCGGCGACCTCTTTGAGTGTCTTCTTGATCTCGGCGACATTGTCACAGATGGCGTTCAAACGCTGGCGGAGATCGTCATGGCCGATGTAGTCCTCCATGAGCGTGCTGGCGTCGGTGATGATGTCGTTGAGCGGCCCGGCGATTTCGCCGCTGACGTCGTTGGCCAGTTGGCCGGTGGACTCGAAACGCTCGGTGATGAGGAGGTCGAGGAAGTTGAGGGCGATGGCCACGGATCGAGCGAGGATCTCGGCGAACTGGCGATCATCCTCGTTAAAGGCGGCGGGCTGCTCGGATTCGATGTTGCAGACCCCGATGATCTTGTCGTGGAGTCGCAGGGGGACGGTGAGGGAGCTGCGGGCCCGCTCCAGACCGGGCAGGTATCTGGGGTCCTTGGAGGTATCGTGACAGATATAGCTGCGGCCGGTGGCGGCGACGTATCCGCTGATGCCGTTGTTTTCCGGGGAGGCAAAGATGTCGGACTCGCGCGCGCTGTCGGACATGCCGTGCTGGAGGACGATTTCCAGGCGGTTGGTCTTCTTGTCGAGCAGCAGGACGGCGAAGTTGTCGAACTCCAGGAGGTCGTGCATGTAGCGGAGCATTTTCTGCTCCAGGAGGGCGATTCGCTCTTCGACGTTCATGCCCGAGGTGGTTTCGGCGTCGAGGCGGACGAGTTCGCGGCCGGCGAGATCGATGGCGTCGATCTTTTTTTGCAGCCGGCGGGCGTTGGTCACGTCCCAGACCACGGCGGCGACCTGGGTGATATCGTTCTTGGTGTTGATCACCGGGGTGACGGTGACCTCGAAGTATTGATCGTCGCCGGCGGTCAGGCTGAAGCGGCGGGCCCGGTGATGGGGGGGTTGACCCTCTTCGCTTTCGGCGGGCTTGCCGAAGGTGCGGAGACAGACTTCGCAGACCTGGGAGGCCAGGTCGTCGGGATAGCCCTGCATCTTGGGATTGACCCAGACCAGACAGCCCTGCAGGTCGACAATGCAGACCCCCTGTCCGATGGTGTCCAGGATCATGGCGGCCTGTTGATTGACGGCGGCTTGCTTCAGGGCGGTGAAGTCGCCGGTGTTGCTGAGTACCAGGTCGAAGGACTCGTCGCGTAGTGCCGCCAGGGCGTCGGTGAAGGAGTTGACCACGCGGACCTGAGTGTTGCCCAGGATCCGGGAGACCGCGGGGTTCTCGGCGGAACCAGAGGTGGAGAGAAACAAGACCCGCAGCTTGGTAACGATAGTGCCCACAGTCGTGCCTTCCTGAATATCGACCCCGGAAGCCCTACCTAGCGATAGTTAATCGCCACCCCCCTCGAGGCACGACACTTCGGGGTAGGACCTCACTCTCCAGCTGAATGTCACCACGGCATTATACGTCTTGGGCTCCTAAAGCTCAATGAGATTGGCGCCCATGGCGCGGACTGATCAGTCGGCCAGGCTCCGGCATCGGGTGTCCGAGGTCGGTCGCAGGTTACCGGCCGGGAAACATGACGACCCCCGGCGGTTGTCTCTTGGTGACGAGTGCATCCTCTGTTTACTCATGCTCCATGGAGGCTGCAGATCATTCGGGCTGTTCACCTGCCTCCGGCGATGGGGAGGACTCCTGGAATCCGTGACCGTGATCCTGCCTGCCGGGGCGTAGCCGGTCTTGGCGGTGTACACCGGCGAGACGCCGGTGCCACAGGTCCGGTCACGGGTCCGGTCACGGGTCCATCGGGTAGTAGCGATCGTCCAGGTGGTCGTCTTGGTCATGGCGCTACGTGGAACCGCGAAACACTCCGAGAAGTTATCGGTCGGCGGGGCATTGGTCTGCAGCTCAATTGGTGGGCGGCGAAGGAGTCGGTGTTGGGCGATTCAGGGAGATGGAGAAGGAGGGCGTGACCAGTGGGGTCAGGGGCGCTCCGGCGCGGGATCCTCTCGACCATCAGGTAGATAACCAGTGGTCGGGGAGGCAGGTGGCGATGGCCGAGGTTGGCGGGTCATCCGCTCGGGATCGTCGTCGGAGGGTTGCCGCGTGGAGGAGAGGTCGTTGATCAGGGGGGCGAGGTAGCGGCTGACGAAGCGAGGCTCTGTCCAGCCTACGTGTCCTCCGTGGTGGCCGTAGCGTCTCATGGTGGGTCGCCAGGGTACTTGATGGAGTTTGGAGTAGAGGGCGTTGTCGCGGGGGTCCTGGTATTCGGGCTGCTGAAAGCCGACGGCCCCGGCGGACGGTCCGAAGCGACGATCGACGGTGCCGAAGATACTGGTGCCCAGCACCAGGTAGGCCCGGTCGTGTTTGGAGTAGTAGTTGAAGATGCCGTAGCGGGTTCGGCGGAGGGCTCGTCGCAGGTCGTAGCTCGGGCTGACCGCCGGGGCCAGCACGATGACACAGGATAGGGCAACGTCCCGCGGCAAGGCCTCGGTGGCCAGCAGGGCCAGGCCGCCCCCACCGGAGTGACCGATCAGGTGCAGGCCGCGTCCGGGGTATTGTCGGCGGTAGGAGAGTATTCGCTCTTTGAGCTTCTGGGCGACCTCGCGGTTGCGTTGGTAGTCAGCCAGGTTGATCAGCATGCCCCCGGGTATGGCGGTGGTCCAATCGAAGATCTCGATGCCGCTCTTTACGCCGCCCTGGTCCAGGCCCCGGGCGATGTTGACGTTGAGCCTGCTGCGGCCTTCGATTCCCGGCAGGATGATGACCAGTCCGCGTTCCATCCGCTGAGGGGTGTGCAGGTCACTGATGCTGCAGGCGGAGGCCCAGGGGAGGAGGAAGATAGTCCACAGGGCGAGCGGGAGGGAGGAGCGGCGGGTCTGGTGGGGCGGTGGCTGGAGGTCTGCGGCAGGTTGAGGTCGCATGATGGCGCACAGTTGCTTGGTCCACAGGAGGCGGCTTCAACAGACAGACATAGCGTATCGGGCAGGCGGGTTCAAGAGGTTGACGTGGTGACCGGGAGGCCTATTGCCGGGCGGTCGAGGTACATCATCAGGACCCAGGCGAGTGAAGACTGGCCGGCGGCGATGGCCGCGTAGGTCCACACCGGCAGGGGGTCGAATCCCCCACAGTAGATGAGTACGGCCACGCCGATGAGGCTGAGGATGGTGCCGGCAAAAGCGCAGACGATGCTGGCCCGCATCCAGGATTCGGGGTGGCTTCGCGGTCGGAGGGCCCAACTGCCGGCGATGGTGGCGGTGCCCAGAAAGATCAGCCACACGACGTGGAGCTTGTACTTGGACTGGGTCCAGTCGGAGAGCCAACTGACCCAGGATTGGGTCGGTTGCTTAGGGAAGGCGAACCAGGCGGCCGCCAGACCAATGCCCAGGGCCAGCCACAGGGCGAAGCTCATCCAGCTGCGGCTGGCCTCCTTGGCGGAGAGGACGTTTAGCCCGGTGATGGCGATGAGGCCGGCGAGTATCGCGGTGAGGTAGATCCAAACCGGCAGGACTACTTCTCTCCAGGTGACCTGTCTTACGCCGGCCAGGGCCGCCTGGCGGGCGGCGGCCAACTCCCGGTCGGTAGGAGGGGCCCGGGACAGTTGTCGGGAGGGCCCGGCGGTCGCTGCCGGGTGGTTGGTGGCGGAGGGCGCGGGGGACTGCCTCGAGGAAGTCGCTACGCTCCGAACCGTTGGGGCGGCCAAGGGCAGTCCCCAGTTGGCGAGTGGCTGGAGGGAGGAGGAGTTACCCGGTCTGGTGGGGGCATTGGACATCACGCCCGAGGAGGTTCCCAGGTCGGTCCACAGGCGGGCCAGTGAGGCGGTGCGGATCGAGTCATAGAAGGCGCAGCCCAGGAACATCCAGGCCAGGGCGAAGGCCACATTGAGCGATCCGACGCCCATTGATTTGTGCAGCAAGACGGCGGAGATCAGGATCAATTCGACGGCGACCACCCAGCGCCAGGCCTCGACGTTGGCGAAGCTGTCGTCCTCGGCGGTGATCAGCTTTCCGGGCGGGGACAGTTCGGGGAATTCCCTGATTTCGATGCGGCCGTCGGCGACGCAGTGATAGGCCAGGGCCAGGAGCAGGACAACGATGAAGAAGCGAATGGGCCTGGTCCTGGAGACGAAGACGCCGAGGAAGGTGATGAGCAGGGCGGTCAGCCAGGTCAGCTCCAGGTCCCAGGTGGAGACGAATTCCGGAGTGGGGGTGCCGATCCGGGAGACCAGCGGGCCCCAGTGGTACCAGCCCCGCACCGCGCCCCAGGCGCCCAGGACAACCAGGGTCAGTCCGACGACACCCCGCAGACTGGGGGCGGCGGGTCGTGGGGCGGAGTGGATGATGTAGGCCAAGACGGTGGCGCAGAAGACCACCGGTCGCCAAGGGAGATCTCGGTCCAACAAGGCGGATGCACAACAGGCGGTGAGCCCGATCAGGGCGGCGGTGAGGAGGAAGGAGGCCGGTTTCGAGCTGATCATCGACAGGGCGCAGATGGTCGCGACTAAGACCAGAGACAGCCACAGCCAGGGCCTTTGGCGGACCTGCGGCGCGGCGGAGCTTCCCGCTGGCTCGGCCAGGTTATCGTCCGCCGCGGTGGGCGCCGGGGTAGCCGGGCCATGGTCGGCCGGACCGCTGAACTGGGCGATGGCGTCTTCCACCCAAGAGACCCGGGCGTTCCAGCTTCGGGCGTCGGCAGTTCCCAGGTAGGCGGCGGTCAGGACGAGCAGGAGCCCGAGGATGCGGTGCAGGCCGGAGGCCGATGTCTGGGCTGGCTGGTAATCGGTTCGGGCGAGGGGCTCGAGGATCTGGGCGGATGAAGGTTTGGTGCCGGGTAGGGCGAAAGTTGCCTTGCCGGGCGGGGCGAAGGGTGCCTTGCCGGGCGGCAGGGTGAGCGGTCGGTGGGGTGCCCCCTCGGTCGGTGTTCCCGGCGGCGGGCCGAGCTTCCTGGATGGCAGGTCAGGCATGGGGAATCCTAGGTTTGCGCTGCACGTTCAGCCGGTATACGCCCCAATTGGCAAAGAGTTTCAATCGGCATATTGGATTGCCGGACGGGAGATCGATATTCCGGCTATATCTGCCTACAAGCTGTTAGGTGGGATATTATCGGGCGGCCGGGGTAGTCTGGGGCCAATTCCTGGGTCCAAGACTGGTAAGGCATCCTGAACCGGTCATGGGCCAGGCCTGGAGATAGTCTCGAACGCCGCTGGCGGTGACCGCTTCTATGGCGGCCAAGCGCTCGGAGACGCCGCGCGGTCGACCGAGGGTGTCCACGTCCTGGATGATCTGCATCAGGCGGTAGTAGGGTGCTTCGGCCTCGGTGGCCAGGCCGGTTCGGGCTCGGTTCTTGACGCGCTGGACCTCATCGTCGGAGACGCCGTCGTCGGAGATCTTCTGGATCTCGGTGCGCATGGCCTCGAGCAGCCGCTCGGCGTTGGCCGGTTCACAGAGCCCGTAGGCCAGCATCAGGCCGGCGTCGCAATAGTCCACCCGCCCGGCGGCTACGTGAGGGGCGATGCCGGCCTGGGTAATGTTCCAGAAGAAGCGGGAGTTGTGGCCGCCCAGGATGACGGCCAGGACGTCGGCGGTTTCTCGATCTTCATGGACCGCCGAGGGTGCCGGGAAGGTCAGGGCCAGGGCCTGTTGTTGAAAACGATCGGTCTGGCAGACGGCGGCCCCCTCGGTCACGGCGGCCGGGGCGGTCCGCGGGGGACGCGGGTCGCCGGTGGTCCAGTCTCCGCAGGTTCGGCGGGCGATGTCGATGACCTGTTGGGGTTGGACGGCGCCGGCAACGATGAGGACCATGCCGGCGGGGTTGTAGCGGGACCGGAAATAATCGTTGAGCTGGTCTCGGCTCATGGGGGCGATGGTTTTTTCGGTTCCCAGGACCGGCCAGGAGAGGGCGTGTCGGGCATACACCCTTTCATGGATCAGATCGTAGACCTTTCGATCGATCTGATCATCGGACATGGCGATTTCTTCGAGGATGACCTTTTTCTCGGTTTCGAACTCTTCGGGGGGGATGACGGATTGCATCATGTCGGCGAGGAGTTCGATTTGCTTTTCGAGGTCTTCGGTACGGACCCAGCCGAAGAAGACGGTGCGCTCCTTGGAGGTGTAGGCGTTGTAGGTACTGCCGAGGTTGTCGAAATCGACGGTGATCTGCCTCCAAGTGCGGCGGGAGGTTCCCTTGAAACACATGTGCTCGAGGAAGTGGGAGGCCCCGGCCAGTTGGGGTGTTTCATCACGGGCTCCGGTTTGGACGAGAAACCCCCCGGCGGCACTCTGGACATGGGGCATGGGCTCGATGACCACCCGCAGGCCGTTGGGCAACACGTGCTCGACGAAGCCGTCATCCTTACTCACGAGGTTCTCCCTGGTCGGCGCCCGGTGGTCGGGTGGCGGGTGGTTGTTGGGCGTCTGCCGGCCGGGACAGGCCCAGGTCTGCCAGCAGGCCGTCTTGCAGG
>CAZFMS010000188.1:0-8593 GCA_964520125.1 uncultured Planctomycetaceae bacterium | reverse complement strand
CGCTGCTCGAACCGTTCGTAGCCGCGGTCGATGTGATAGACGCGGGAGATCGAGGTCTTCCCCTTGGCCACCAGGCCGGCTAGTACCAAGGCCGCCGAGGCTCGAAGGTCGCTGGCCATTACCGGGGCCCCGACCAGGTGTTTGGTTCCTTCCACGATTACGGTCGGCCCCTCCTTGCGGAGCTTGGCCCCCATCCTGTTCAGCTCGGCGACGTGGAGGAAGCGATCGGGGAATATCTTCTCGGTGACTATGCTGTTGCCGTCCGCGAGACAGAGCAGGGTCATCATTTGGGCCTGCAGATCGGTGGGGAAGCCGGGGTAGGGCTGGGTGGTCAGGCTGATCGGCTCCAGACGGCGCGATGAGGAGATCTGGGCTCCCTCGGCCTCGCGGTCGATATTGACCCCGATGGCCCGGAGGCGATCGACCACGGCGAGGAGGTGATCGAGCCGGCAGTTGGGCAGTTTGACATCCCCGTTGGTGATGGCCGCGGCGATCATGAAGGTCCCGGCCTCGATTCGGTCGGGGATGATGGTGTATTCGCAGCCGTGCAGTTCGCGGACTCCCTCGATGGTGATCCGCGGGGTTCCGTGGCCGCTGATCCGTGCTCCACAGGCGTTGAGGTAGTTGGCCAGGTCGATGACCTCCGGCTCGCAGGCGGCGGACTCGATGACCGCGGTGCCCTCGGCCAGGCAGGCCGCCATCACGACGTTGGCCGTCCCCAGGACGGTCGAGCCGAAGGGCCCGCCGAGAAACACCTCGGTCCCTTTGAGCCTCTTGGCCTTGAGATGGATGTCGCCGCTGACCAGGCCCATCTCCGCCCCGAGGGCCTGGAATCCCTGCAGGTGGAGCCCGATGGGCCGATCACCGATGTTGCATCCGCCGGGCAGGCTGACCTGGGCCTGGCGGCGCTTGGCCAGGAGGGGGCCCATCACGCAGACGCTGGCGCGCATTTTGCGGACCAGGTCGTATTCCGCGTGGCAGTTCATCTCGTCCTCGACTTTGAGGTGCAGGTTCCGCTGCTCGTCTCGGGTGGCGGAGACGCCGAGCCTCTCCAGCAAGAAGGACATGTGGTCCATGTCGGCCAGCTCGGGCACGCCTTTGAGGATGGTCTCCCCCTCGGTCAGAATCGAGGCGGCCATGATCGGCAGGGCGGCGTTCTTCGACCCGTTGATGGTGATGGTGCCGCGTAGTCTGTTGCCACCGGTGATTTGGAAGCGATCCACTGTGGGTCCCCTTTCCCTGTCAGGTTCTCTTGGTCTGGCCAAGCCGACGAGCCGACGAGGCGGCCGGGCCGAGCCCGGATTATAGTAGTTGCGTCTGGGCGGACATAGCTGGTCCGCAGCCTCGGTCGATCCTCCTGCTGAATCTCCGCAAGTCCCCAAGCTGCTGCCAAGCGGCCGAACGAGCGGCTAAGGACTCGCTTCGGGCGGGAGGCGGTCCACCACGAAGGTCCACACTTCGGCGGCGACCACCAAGGCCTGCCGAACTTGATCGACCGATGGTTCTGCCGGTCCGGGATAACGAAACCTCACCGCAAATGCCGTGAGCGGAGCCACCCGCTCACTCAACTGGGCGAAGGTCGGATCGTATTCCGCGCATTGTCCGGCCAACGTTTCCAGATCGTGCACCTTCTCGAACTCATGCCCGCGGAAGACCAAGTAAGCCTTCAGAGTTTTCTCTACCACCTGTTGGGCGTGGAAGGCGGCACCGTCGGTAATCGGCGGCGTCTGGGCCAGGCCGGCTTCGGCCATACGCCGGTCGCGGTCGGCCTTGGCCAGCCAGAGTTTGACCTCCTCTTCTTCAGGCGGCATACAGGAGCTTCCCTCTCTGCTTTACGGTTCGCTCGAAGGAGACCGGCAGTGCGGCCCGCTCCTCGAATTCGGCCCGCGTGTATACCTGCACGTCTTTGGCCACTCCGATGCCGATCAGCGCCCGATAGGCCACCGCGTCACGCTCATAGGGGTCCAACCGGCTGTCTCCCACCAGCACCACCAGGTCGATGTCACTGGCGGGCCCCGGCGCTCCATGGGCGCAGGAGCCGTGCAGATAGATGGCCACCGGCGAGAGTGCCTTGCGGAGTCGATCGACGATCTCGGATAAGGTGCCTTCGAGTTCTGTTCGATCCATGGTCGCTTCCCTGCTTCAGGGCATTGGTCGCCGGGTCTGCCTGCCGTCCGGAATCGGGAGTATACTCGGAAAGATGAGCTTGGTGATAGCGACCATCTCCCCTCCGCAGCCAGCAGGCCACGGCCAAGGGGTGACCGGCCGGGGAGGCCCTCACGACAGCGCCGCGCCGCGGTCCAACCATCGGCCGGCGACGGACGAGAGGCCGACGCGGACATGCTGACCGAGTGGCTTGCGGGGCGGTCGGTAGTTGATACGCTAGGCGGTTCAAGAAAGGCCATCCCCACACGAGGCCGGCGGGTGGCCGGTGCCGTGGGGGGGCGAGGGATTAGCGGCGAGCAGACATGCGATCGACGATTATCAATAACGTGAGACCGGGAGAGACAATGGCCCTGAAGGAATTCGTGCACGAGAAGGCGATCGAGCTGGGCAAGGACGTGCTGCGGATGACCACCGCCGCCGGGTCGGGGCATCCATCCAGCGCCCTGTCCATCATGCACATTGTGGTCACGCTGATGCACGAGGTGATGCGTTGGGACCCGGCCGATCCCTGGCACGCGGGAAACGATCGGCTGGTCTTGTCCGAAGGCCACGCCGTTCCGGCGGTCTATGCCGCTTATGCCGACCTGGGGGGCGTGGTCGGAGGCGATCGCCAGACTGCCCGCACCTTGACCAGGGCCGACCTGGCATCGTTACGTGAGGCGGACAGCCCGCTCGACGGCCACCCCAACCCCGCGGAGGGGTTTCCCTTCTTCGACGTCGCCACCGGATCGCTGGGGCAGGGGCTCAGCGTGGGGGCCGGCCTGGCCTTGGGTGCCAGACAACGCGGGATCGACAAGCAAGTGTATGTTCTGATCGGCGACGGAGAGTCCCGCGAGGGTCAAATCTGGGAGGCCATGGACCTGGTGGTCGATTACCGGCTGACCAACGTGGTGGCCGTCTTCAGCAGCAACGGCCAGGGTCAAGCGGACTACGTCTCCCCCCAGCAGTCGCCCGAGGCGCTGGCCGCAAAGGCCCGGGCATTCGGTTGGCATTCGGTCATTATCGACGGCCACGACGCGGAGGAACTCCAGGCGGCGATCGGCGATCCCCTCACGCGGAACAAGCCCTTGGCAATCATCGCCAAGACGGAGAAAGGCTGGGGCTGCGGGTCACTCAAGGACCGGTCGAACCACGGCAAGCCCGTGCCGGCCGACCGGCTGGAGGCCGCTATTGCGGAGTTGGACGCCATGCGACCGGCGCTGGGGCTGGCCCCGGAGCCCACGGGGCCCCGGACTCCTGCGAAACCGGCGGCGAAGGTCGAGAGCGCGACACCGGGCAAGCTGACCCCGGTGGCATTCGAGACGGCCATTCGGCAGGCCGGGCTGGGCCCGAACTTGGACAAGGGCCAGATCGCCACGCGCCGGGCCTACGGAGCGGCCTTGCTGGCCGTGGGCAGCGCGGACCAGCGAGTGTTCGCCCTGGACGGCGACGTGCGGAACTCCACCCTCTCGGAGATGTTCGGCAATGCCCATCCCGACCGGTTTGTCGAGTGCAAGATCGCCGAGCAAAACATGATCTCCGTGGCTGCCGGGTTGGCGGCGGCGGGCTTCATCCCGTTCGTTAATTCTTTCGCCAAGTTCATTTCCCGGGCCTACGATCAGATCGAGATGGCCCAGGTCAGCCGGGCCAACGTCAAGATCGTGGGCTCCCATTCCGGCATTTCCCTAGCCGCCGACGGCCCCAGCCAGATGAGCCTGCACGACGTGGCTTATTTCCGGAGCCCCAGCCAGACGGACAACGGCCGCGGCGGACCGGTGTGCGTGTCCTTCAACCCATGCGATGCGGTGGCCGCCTACCACTGCACCTGGCTGATGGCCGGCCATGAGGGGATGTGCTACATGCGGACCCACCGGCCGGAGGTGCCCTTGATCTACCCGGTGGATACGGCCTTCGAGATCGGCGGAGCACACGTCCTCCACTCGGGCAATGCCCTAACCATCGTAACAGCGGGATACATGGTCCACGTCTGCCAAGAGGCCCTCGAGACCCTGGCTTCCGAGGGTATCGCCTGCACCCTGATCGACGCCTACTCCTTCCCCTTGAATGCCGAGCCGATCCTCTCGGCGGCGGCCAAGACCGGCGGGCGCATCCTCTGCGTCGAGGACAACTATGTCGGCGGCCTGGGCGGGGCGGTGGCCGAGGCCGCGGCGGCGGTCGGGGCGATCCGGGTCCAGTCGATGACCTGCCGCAGGCTCCCCAAGAGTGCCAAGACCCCCGCCGAGATAATGGCCTACGTGGGCCTGGCACCGGCCGACATCGTGGCCCGGGCCCGCAACCTCGTCGAATGAGATTCTATTCCTAGAAAACAGCACCAGCGCCGGGGCCTGCGGAAGCCGGCCTTCTGCAAACCCGGCCGACCGAGCCTCAGAGCGGATGGTGCGGAGAACGCAATCCTTCACCGGGCAAAGATCTTCCTTTGGTGAAGCGCCTCGGATCGCGCTAGAATCATGGCAAGTTCCCTTGGGAAGAACCCTTATCCTGTGCCGGAGAATGCCATGCACCGATTGAACTGCTCGGAGGTTTGGGGCGGGATCAAGAACACCGACCTGGACACCTGCTCGGCGGGAATGACCGTCAGCCTCTTTTCCAGCGCCTGTCAGGGCGGCAAGGGCGGCGACGTGTACTATTTCGCGGTCTGCGGGCAAGACATGCTCACGCGGCTGGTCCTGGCCGACGTGGTCGGGCATGGGCAGCAGGTCAGCCAGGTCAGCCAGTGGGTGTACGACCAGTTGGCGGCCCGCATGGACGACCCGGACCAGCCGGCCTTGCTGTCGGACCTGAACAATCGAATCGCGGACCGGGGGTTCGGGGCCATGACCACGGCAGTGGTGCTCTCTTATTCCCTTGAGAACCGACACGTTTATTTCTGCTATGCGGGGCACCCGGCGATGTTGTCGCGCAACGGCGGGGCCGGCTGGCACGAGATGACCCTGCCCGCCGGCCAGCGCCACACGAACTTGCCCCTGGGGGTAGAGGCCGGCATGGCCTACGACATGGGCGAGACCGCCTTCGGCCAAGGTGACCGCCTCTTCCTCTTCAGCGACGGCCTGCTCGAGGCCCCCAACGAGAGTGGTGACCAGTTCGGCCCGGCCCGGCTTCGCGAAGCCCTGGCGGAAGTCGACGATGGCGAGCCCATGGCCCTGAAGAACCACGTGCTGTCCAAACTCCGCCAATGGACCAACGGCCACCTGGACCACGACGACGTGACCATGATCGCCATTCAACTCCAATAATACGCGGCCGGGGTCGCCTTCCAGGTCCTGGCGGCCAGATTCCCGAGGCACTATCGCGGTGGGATCATGCCCGGGGGGCGATAGCCAGGCCGGTCGGCATCCAATCGTCGGGAGTGCGGCCGGGACAACGCTTGACGCAGAGGTAATCTTCCTGGTATTATCGTAGTATGCACGGGTCGGTGGCTCCCTCGGGTGCCACTTGCCGCAAGCGTCATGGGCCGGGCCGCCTTTGATTCCGTTTATGACAATGCCTCACCGGGGAGGTGCGCGTCCGTTTCGGGCCTTCTCTTCTGGCGTTTGGATGGCCGCTTGAACGCACGAGCCGGAGGTGCCGGCCTCGGCGGTTCGGGTGTTGGCCGGCAGGGGAAGGGCGCGGTCCTCAGGGTGGAGACCAACCGGGGCAAGATTGGAAGGTCGGGCTCGCGGAGGGCGGCTCCTCGACTGAGACGATCGAAGGCCCACGCGGCGGGCCTTGGACAATTCTTCTAGGGCAGGAGGACGAAATCATGCGAAGGCAAGTTTTGTATGTCACTCTTCCAGTCTGTCTGGCGATCGTGATCGCCGGGGCCTGGCTGGCCCGGGCGGGAGATATGAACCCGCCGGTCGGGCCGGTGGGGCCGACGATGAAGGACCTCGACGATGTCGAACCGCGCACGGCGATTCGCAACCCGTCCGACCCGTTCGAGGGGATCGTGATCGATGCGCCGGGGTCCTACTATCTGGCGGAGGACGTTCAGGCCCGGCCCGGCCAACACGGCATTTGGATCAAGAAGCCGAATGTCACGCTCGATCTCAACGGATTCACGGTATACGGGAACGTGGAGGTACTGTCCCTCACTGGAATTCGGCTGGAGCCTGCGGCCCACCGAGTGAGGATTCGCAACGGTACGATCCAGGACTTCGGTGGTAGCGGGATCGGAACGGATGCGAGCAATCCGGGCGACTTGGTCATCGAGGACGTGGTGGCCCACAACAATGGCGCGAGTGGAACCGGTTACGGCATGTGGCTGGCGGGCTCTGCGCGGATCAAGGACTGCCTGGTGGTCAACAACGTACAGGGCGGTATCCGGGCCGGTTCCGCGAGTGTGGTGTCCGGATGCATCGCCCGGCAGAATGGCGTGAGCGGCATTTTTTGCGATTCGGTCAGCGTAGTTGTCAATTCCACCGCCTACCTCAACGACTTTTCCGGCATCAGCTCGACGACGGGTACGGTGGTGAGAGGTTGTGCGGTGCGTTCCAACGACGTCAATGGAATCAGGGTATCGGTCGGCGGAGCGGTCAGCGGCTGCAGCGCTCGCGAGAACGGTGCAGAGGGCATTTCGGTCCCCTCCGGGCTGATCCACGGCTGCGCTTCCACGGGCAACACGGGCGCGAACTTCAACGGCGGAACGGTGATAGACAGTCATCCCTGATGAGCGCGAAGGACAAGAACTGTGTTCGTGGTGTGCTCGCTCGGACGGTCACCGCCACCCCTGACTCGGGGGGCGCAAAACGTTAGCGGCGGGTACCCTGCTGATGTGCGAGAGGTTCCTGTCGATCGACGTCGTAACGCAACCGTCGATTCCAGGAGTTCACTGTATTAGGCCATGCTCTGCCACTGCTGGCCCGTGAGGGACTAGATAATCCGAGAGGTGTGCGATGAAAGCTGTAGGCTTGACGCTTCTTCTTGTAGCATTAACGTTGACGGAGGTCACCTTGGCCCAGTCCAACATCGACGAGACCAACAAGCACGCCTGGGGCGAGAACGTCGGCTGGACCAACTGGCGGGATGCTGATAGCGCAGGGCAAGGCGTCATCGTTGGCTCGACGTTCATGGGCGGCTTCATCTGGGCCGAGAACGTGGGCTGGATCAGCGTCGGCGACGGGGCGCCGGCCAACGGGGTCAACTACGCCAACACCGACGGCTCCGACACCGGCGTCAACATCGACTCAGACGGCGACCTGCACGGCCTGGCCTGGGGCGAGAATATCGGCTGGGTCAACTTTGACGGCGGGGCCCTGGCCACGCCGGCCCAGCCGGCCCGCATCGAGTGCCCCGATCCGCCGACCGAACTGCTGAGCAAGCTGACGGGCTACGCCTGGGGCGAGAACGTGGGCTGGATCAACCTGGACGACACTACCCATTTCGTTTCGGTCGATGCCGCCACCACGCCGGTCGATTGTGACCTGAACCACAACGGCGTCCCCGACGGCGACGACATCGCCCTGTTCGTCGAGTATCTGCTGTATGGCGAAGCCGATTGGCGGGATTCCTGCTCCGGTGATGTGGAGGCGTCACCGGATGGGACGATCGACCTCGACGACCTGGTGGTATTCGTCGATTGCCTGCTTAGCTGAGCGGTCGCGTCCTGGAGATGCCGTCGAAGGGCTGCCCACCGAGTGCGGTCCGGTGGAGGTGGGTCATCACCGGGCCGAGGACGGCCCGGCTCGCGCCCCCAATACTGTGGGGCTGTTTCGGCCAGGGGCTGGTTCGGCCCTCATCTCACCTGCGGCAGAGTGATTCCGGTCGAGGAAGCTCCGGCTCCCTACGGGTGCACATTCTGGCGGATGCTTATACAATCTCCATCCGGCGGGTGGTTCCGAGGGCCGCGGGCAGTTTGCCGCTCGTGGCAGTTGGGGCGATCGAGAAACCAGCGGTCGGGCCGGACCAGGGCCCCGTGTTGACGTCGGCGATGGGAGCCTTCATGGGTAAGAGCCAGGACGCGGTCATCTCCATCCGGAACCTGCGCAAGTGCTTCACCAGCAGCCGCGGAGAGGAGGTCACCGTCCTGGACGACGTGACCTTCGACGTCTATCGCGGCGAGACCATCACCATCATGGGCGGTAGCGGCTGTGGCAAGAGCACCCTGCTCAACTGTCTGATCGGCGAGTACGAGGTCGACGGGGGCCGGATCCTCTACCACACCAAGGAGATGGCTCGGCCGGTGGATATCGCGGGGATGGATGAGCGGCAGATGAACGAGGTCCGCAAGCGATTCGGCATCCTCTTTCAGAGCGGGGCCTTGTTCAACTCCCTGACCCTGGCGGAGAACGTGGCCCTGCCGCTTCGGGAGCACAGCTACGTGGAAGAGTCGATCATCGACATCGTGGTGACCCTCAAGCTGCAGTATCCTCTTGCAGGGTGTTAACAGCATCCGCGAAGCGCGTAAACTATTTCCGGCACGTCGATGGAAACTCATCGTTTCACGGGCAAT
>CAZFMS010000187.1:0-8670 GCA_964520125.1 uncultured Planctomycetaceae bacterium | reverse complement strand
CCACTGGCAGCTTGCTGCCAGTGCTTCTGTCCGGCAAGACACTGGCGGACAAGCCGCCAGTGGCACCCACCAGTATGGGTGATGTTCAACATTCTCCGCTCCGAATAGTAAGAGCGTCAGACCTTTGGCGAGCGGCGCGGCCTCGCCAAGTAGCGGGCCGCCGGAGAGTCTTTCATCGGCAATTTGGTGCGGCGAATCCCGTCAAGCGAGTATAGCGCTCCGGCGACGGCCGGGGCCGTGGGTACCAGCCCTATCTCCCCCACTCCACGGGCGCCGTAGGGGCAATCCGGATCGCCCTCTTCGATCAGGATGACCTCCACCTCCGGCATTTGGTGGGCCCGGAGCACGCCGCAGCTTTTTACGTCCTCCTTCTTGATGCGCCCGCCTTCCACGACAAGTTCTTCGGTCAGGGCGTAGCCCAACCCCATGTGAATCCCCCCCTCGATCTGTCCTTCCAACAACACGGGGTTGATCGCCCGGCCAACGTCGTGGGCGGCGACCACCTTCACTATTCGCCCGTCATCGTCCAGGATCACCACCTGGGTCGCGTAGCCGTAGGTCAGGTGCGTCTGGGGATCGGCGACCTCCGCGCCGAACTCGTCCGTCGGGAAGCAAACCCACTCGCCTTCGTACACCTTGCCGACCAGCTCGTCGAGCGATTTGCCCGCATCCAAGTCGGCGCGCAGCTTTCTGGCCGCGTCGATGACCCCGTGACAGCCCAGCACCGTCCCCCGACTGGCCGTGGTCTGCCCGCAGTCCAGCCGGTCCCGAGTGTCGGTGGTGACGTCAAACATCTCGGCCGGCAGCCCGGTCTCCTCGACCGCAGCCTGGATCAGCACCGTAAAAAGCCCCTGCCCCATCTCGGTAAACCCCGACCGAATCACCACCCGCCCGCGTTCCCGCGATTCACGGCATTCTGCCGTTCCGACGTCTTGACGTTTTGACTTTTGGACGTTTGGACTTCTTGATTTTTCGACGTTTTGACGTTTTGACTTTTCGACGGTCAGCGTGGCCCGCCCCGCCTCGGCTATCCCGTTGCCGATACCCACGTTCTTGACGCCACAGGCGATCCCCGCATGCCGGGCGCTACGGTAAACATCCTTGACCGCCTCGAGCGTCTGGCGGAGCCCGAACGGCTTGCTCAGCCGCTGCCCGGAGCTGAATCGATCGCCGGGCTCGATGATGTTGCGGCTGCGCATCTCCCAGCCGTCGATGCCCACCTTCTCGGCCAGCATGTCCAGGCAGCCCTCGATGGCGAAGGCCGCTTGGTTTACGCCAAACCCGCGCATGGCCCCGCACGGCGGGTTGTTGGTGTAGACGGCCAAGGATTGGATATCTATGTTCTCAACGCGATAGGCCCCGGCCGCATGGCCCGCGGTCCGCTCCAACACCTTCGCCCCCACCGATGCGTAGGCCCCCGTGTCGCCGACGATCCGGGCCTGCAGGGCGGTCAAGCGCCCTCTTGCATCACAGCCCACCTGGTAATGCAGGCGTATTGGGTGCCGCTTGGGGTGCAAGCGCAGGCTCTCCTTGCGGCTCAAGACCATCTTCACCGGCCGCCCGGTCAGGTGGGCCAGCAGGGCCGTCTGGGCCTGGATCGACATGTCCTCCTTGCCTCCGAACGCCCCGCCGGTGGCGAGAAGTTCGACGGTCAGGCGGTCCACCGGCCAACCCAGCACGTCGCAGATCTGTCGTCGGTCGTCAAAAACGCCCTGGCCCTGGGTCAGCAGGTGTAGGCCGCGCTGTTCGGCCGGCACATCGGACACCGACTCGAACTTCGCTCCCTCCCTCCACATCGGCCGGCTCCGGGCCGAGTTCGAGTCGGCGCAGTTGGCGGAGTACATGAGCGGAATGGCGATGCAGGCCTCCGGCTCCAGATACAGATGCTCTATGCGCTGGGTCTCCCAATCGCCCTCCACCACGTGTTCGCTGGCTGCAAGTGCCGCCGCTACGTCACCGCGAACCAGCGTCGACCGGGACAGCAGGTTGCCCTGCGGGTGAATCTTCGGGGCGTCCGGTTCCAGGGCCGCGATGGGGTCCGTCACCGGCCGGCGAACTTCATAATCCACCTCGATCAACGCCGCCGCCTCTCGGGCGATGGACCGGTCAGAAGCCACCACCGCCGCCAGGACGTCCCCGACGCAACGCGTCTCCTCGGCCTGGGCGACAAAGATCGGCCAGTCTCGCTCAATCAGGCCCACGAACCGATCGCCCGGCACGTCCCGCCAGGTGAACACCCTAATCACCCCTTCCAGGGCCTCCGCGGCAGTGGTGTCGATCCGCTTGATCAATGCCCGCGGATGATCGCTGAAGCGCAATGCCCCGCAGGCCATGGCGGGAATGGTGATGTCGTCTATGTAGGCCTGCTCCCCCAGCACCGCGGCCCGACCGCCGTACTTGGGCAGCCGGGCACCCACGCCGCCCGGGCCGTCGTCGGCCGGCAGAGGCTCCCCCCGGCGGACCCGGGCCAGCAGCTCCACCGCATCGATGATCTTGGTGTAGCCCGTGCAGCGGCACAGGTGGGCCCGCAGTTCTGCCGCGATCGCCTCCCGGCTCGGCTCCGGGTGTCGCTCCAGCAGGGCGTGACTCCGCATAGCGATGCCCGGAATGCAAAACCCGCACTGCACCCCGCCGGCCCGTACAAAACACTCTGCAAGCTGCTGCCGGGCCTCTTCCGGCAGACCCTCCAGCGTGGTTACCCGCCGGCCGGCCACCTTGGCGGCCTTCATGGTGCAGGACAGCCGAGGCATTCCGTCAACCAGCACCGTGCAGCAGCCGCATTGCCCCAGCGGTCGACAGCCGTCCTTGGGAGATGTGATACCACACCTCTCCCGTAGCACTTCGAGAAGTGAGAGGTCCCCGCCTCCTTCGATCGATATATCCAGCCCGTTGAGCTGGAAGCCTAGGGTCTGGCAGGAAGACTGGGCCGGCATGAAAGAACTCTCTAATATGCAGTCGCTTAAACCTGGCTCGCCCGGCCCCCCTCCAGCAGCGGGTCATCATCATCCCGCGGGGCAGGCGTCCATTATCCCGCTCGGGGCCCCCAATCACAAGCGTGATGCAGCATTGCCCGATGGCTTGCTGGGGAGGGAGAGCATGCGCAATCGCGGACCTTACTTGACGAGTTTGAGGGTTACCCGGTCGTGGGTCTGCTCGGTCACCTCGTAGGTGGTGTCCGGCACCTTCATCTGCTCTATGCGGCTGATCAATCTCTCCAGATCATACGACCAGTCCACCTCGACCTGGCAGATTTTGTTGACCAGCTCCTTCAGGCGGACACTCTGCACGCCGCCTACCTCTCGCAGGCCGGCCTCGAAGACCTTGTAGTCCTTCCGGCTGCAGTTCTCCAAGGTCACCTGGCAGACCCGGCGGATGTTCTGACGCTGCCTCCAGGCCTCGCCGATGGCCCTCAGGATCCGCCCCGAGTTCTCCTCGGCGCACTTCCGGAGGACCTGGTCCCCGCCGGCGTTGGCATTGACCGTGCTCTTGGTCGCCGAGTAGCTGTTGGACATCAACAACTGGGCGCTGTCGGTGTGATAGGCCCGGATGCTGATGGTCCCCGACCACTTATACAGAGTGCGGCCGCTGACCTGCACGGTCCCGGCCTCGCGGGCCTCGGCGACCCCCTTGATCAGCACATCCGCCTTGAACGAGGCGGCCATGGCCGCCAGCTTCCCCACGTCGTCATTCAAGGCCGCCAGGGTGACATCGCGCTCCCGCACCTGGCTGGTGGCCTCCTTGTCCATCAGTTGGACGCCCTTCTCCAAGAAGAACTTCTCCAGCACGCTCTGGACCACGCCGTTGGTCTTCGGGGGCGTCAGGTCGTCGGCGTCGGTGTCCTCGACCACCACCACCACACAACGTGGGTTTCCCTCCACCGCGATCGTGTGCAGCAGGCGGGCCCACTCCTTCTCGAAACTGGCCGTGGACACCTTGGCCCGGACCTTGCAGATGCTCAGGCCGCCCTCGGTCCTGCGCTCCAGCACCTCGAACTCGGTGATGTAGCCGGCGGCGAACGACATGGCCTTGTCATATACGGCGGCGTAGTCCTTGGTCTTGGTCTGGGCGCTGATGAACGTCCCGCAGGCCCGCTCAACCGCCTTACGCAGGGCGTCTTGCTTGGCCTGCTCTTCGGCGTTGGCATCCGTACCGGCCGCCCGGCCCTCGACGGTGATGACCTTTACGTCATCGGGAGAGCCCACCGCCGACGAAGCAGCAGCCAGAACGAGAGTGCCGCAGAGGCAGATTCGCGAGATCATCGACAAAGGTCCGCTCAACATGATTAGAACTCCACCGGCGTGTACCCAGTTCATCCGAGCATAAGGCGACCGCACGGGAAGACCGGCAGGCGCTCGGCCGATCTTGCCCGATCGGCCACCTTCAGGCATCTTAGCAGCACAACGCAAGTTCACGCCAATGACCCCTCAAGAGCCCCCGACCCTGGACGGCGACTGGCCCTGCGACAGGGGGGAACGCACGCCTCGAGCAATCTCGGGGTCTCTCCAGGGGAGTGGCCCCTCACTTTGCGCGGTACGCCAGGCATCCTTGGATGAGGCTCGATCAACCGTCTGGACGCCATCCGGGCGATGATCCGCTTACTCTTGAACACCTCGGCGACACGCCGAACTTCTTATTGGGCAAGCACTTAGAGGATCGTTGAGGCCGCGGCGGCCTCGATCAGACCGCGAGAACTGCCGCGACTCCGGAGATCGCCATATTCGGTGTGGTTCCGCGGTGCTCCGTCTCGCCCAACGCCTGCGACCCCGTTTCCGCATCTGCCGGCCCGACCACGCCGGCCCGCTAAGACCGAATCCTCCACTTGACGCGCCCGAGCTTCTTGAACTTAGAGCGTGAGGGGCATTATAGTGCGGGGTTCTAAAATGCCCGAGCCATCGGAAGCGACGGCCGGGCCCCGGCGGCGAGCGTTTCGACGCGGAGCGAGGCCGGGAGTCGCGAGTTGGAGTCGCCGGTGTTCAAGCTGGGGCAGCCCTTTCCAGTAAGCGCTGTCCGGTCATCGGCGATCAACTCCCGGCGGCGTGGAGGAATCTGCTCCAAGAGGAGTGATCGGAATTCGGCGGGCAAGAGCCAGTGGCGGGCCGACGCCGGCGGGCTGCAGAATAATCGAACCCTAGCAGGAGACATCGTAGTGATTTCAAGCATCAGCAAACGGACGCGATCAACTTGGTTGGCCATCGCCATCGTGGTGTCCGTACTCTCGGTGTGCGGTGCGGGCGTGGCCCTGGCCCAGAGTGACGCGGCCCCGGCAAGCACTTCCGAGACCACCACCACCGCGGCCGCCGAACGCTCCTTCAGCGACATACCCGGCATCTGGTGGGTGGCCCCTCTCGGAGCCGTCTTGGCCCTGGTCTTCGCCATGGTCTTCTACCGCAAGATGATGGCCTCCGACGAGGGCGATGAGGACATGAAGCGCATCTCCTCTTACGTCCGCGACGGCGCCATGGCCTACCTCCGGCAGCAGTACAAGGTGGTGGCCGTGTTCTTCATCGTCGTGTCGGCGATCCTGTTCTTCATGGGCTGGGTCATCCACGTGCAGCATCAGATCGTCTTCGCCGCCTTTTTGACCGGCGGTTTCTGGAGCGGGCTGTGCGGCTGGCTGGGGATGAACACCGCTACCAGGGCCTCCCACCGCACCTGCGCCGGGGCCCGACGGTCGCTCAACGACGGCCTGGTTGTCGCCTTCCGCAGCGGCGCGGTCATGGGACTGGTGGTCGTGGGCTTCGGCCTGATCGACATTGCCGGCTGGTTTCTGATGCTGTACTCCGACATCCTGCCCTGGGACTTCACCAAGGGCATGAGCCTCAACGAGATCACCGTGGTCATGCTCACCTTCGGCATGGGGGCCAGCTCGCAGGCCCTGTTCGCCCGGGTCGGCGGGGGCATCTTCACCAAGGCCGCCGACGTCGGTGCCGACCTGGTCGGCAAGGTCGAGGCCGGCATTCCCGAGGACGACCCCCGCAACCCGGCCACCATCGCGGATAACGTCGGGGACAACGTCGGCGACGTGGCCGGCATGGGGGCCGATCTTTTCGAGTCCTACTGCGGCTCCATCCTGGCGACTGCGGCGCTCGGGGTAGCGGCGGTCAGCGCCCTGCACGGCGGCGCCGAGACCGGCGCCGGGTTCGACGGGGCGCTGCGCATGCTGTCCCTACCCATGGTCCTGGCCGGGGTGGGCATCGTCCTGTCCATCGTCGGCATCTACATGGTCCGAACCAAGGACGACGCGACCATGGGTCAATTGCTCAACGCCCTGCGGACCGGCATCTACGGCAGCAGCTTCCTGATCGCCATCGCCTCGGCCGTGGTCTGCCACGTGTTGCTCGATGGGATCGAAGGGGTGAGTGCTTGGGGAGTCTGGGGGGCGATCATGACCGGGTTGATAGCCGGCAACGTCATCGGCTACGCCTCCGAGTATTACACCAGCTACGAATTCCCACCCACCAAGAATATCAGCGACCAGGCCATCACCGGTCCGGCGACGGTCATTATTGCCGGAATAGCCACCGGCATGCGGAGCACCTGGGCCTCGCTGGCCACCATCATTGTGGCCATCATGGTGGCCTTCATCTCCGCCGGCGGAAACACGGAATTCCTCCTGGGTCTCTACGGCGTGGGCATCGCCGCGGTCGGTATGCTGGCCACCCTGGGCATCACCCTGGCCACCGACGCCTACGGCCCCATCGCCGACAACGCCGGGGGCAACGCCGAGATGACCAGCCAGGAGCCCTACGTCCGCGAGCGGACTGACGCCCTGGACTCCCTGGGCAACACCACCGCGGCCACCGGCAAGGGCTTTGCCATCGGTTCCGCCGCCTTGACCGCCCTGGCCCTGCTGGCCGCCTACGTCGAGGAGGTGCGCATCGGTCAGATCCGCGAGGCCCAGGCTTATGTGCAGATGCACTATCCCGAGGCCCAGGACGATGCCGCGGCCGAGGTCGGCAATATCTACTACGTAGGGCACGGGAAGTTCGCCCAGAAGTTTCAGGCCGGCACCAGCGAGAGTGACTATCAGTGCTTCATGCTGCTCAACCGGAAGGTCCTCCGTCACCCCGAGACCGGGGAAGAGATCATCTCTCCGGGCGACCCCATGACCCTTGCTTTGTCCCCGGCCTTGAAATCCGGGGATTACGTCCAGACCGTTGACATGGCCGGTCGAGAGTTGCAGTTGGTTTCTGCCCGCCGGGCTTCGCTTCCCCAATACATGACCTTCTATGACGTCACCTTGATGAACCCCAAGGTGCTTTGCGGCATGTTCAGCGGAGTGCTCTTGGTCTTCCTATTCTGCTCGATGACCATGCAGGCCGTCGGCCGGGCGGCTAACCAGATGATGCTCGAGTGCCGAAGACAGTTCGAGAAGATGCGGGCCTACCTGCGCGATCAAGGACATGACGAAGACTATGTCAATGACCCCGAGAACTGGCCGAGAAAGCAGATCGAACACCAAGGCAGCAAGGTCCCGGACTACGCCAGTGCCGTATCGATCTCCACCAAAGGGGCCCAGCGGGAGATGGTGGTCCCGTCGTTGTTGGCCATCATCATGCCGGTGGTGGTCGGCATCTTGTTCGACGTGCCGGGAGTGATGGGCCTGTTGGCGGGAGGGCTGACCAGCGGTTTTGCGTTGGCCATTTTCATGGCCAACTCCGGTGGGGCCTGGGACAACGCCAAGAAGTGGATCGAGACCTTCGGCAAGATCACCGCTCAGGATCTGGTGGAGAACAAGAACGGCGTTCGCGACAAGATGCCCCCCTTGATCCGTGCGGACCTGCTGACCAGGGCGGAACGGGCGGTCAAGGCCGGCCGACCCGAGGAGTGCATATACGGCAAGGGCTCCGACGACCACAAGGCCGGGATCGTGGGGGACACGGTCGGCGATCCCTTCAAGGACACCAGCGGACCGTCGCTGAACATCTTGATCAAGCTGATGAGCATGGTCTCGGTGGTCTTTGCCGGGCTGGTGGTGAAGTTCGGCCCCCAGGTCGGCAGTTGGCTGGGCCTGGGACCGTGATCGTTTGATTGCGGATTGCGGATTGGTACGCGGGTGGGGCATGGTCAGCCGTCGCTCAGGAGTTGTCTTGGAAACCTCTGTGGCACCGGCGTCTCGCCGGTGGACTGACTGGATCGTTGAGCCGGAGAAGAAACGGCTGGCGACCGCGCCCGACTGGGTCCGTCATGTGGCATCCCGAGAAGCTGACCACGGACCGGCCGGCATGCCTGAGAATGAAGCTGGGCTACCCTGCCCAAGACCATAGAACTGTGTAGCCATGCCCAGGAAGAAGGCTCGCGCCAAACAAGCCAAGCAGCTCGCTATTGCCACCGCGGCGGACCCGGCAGTGGTGCGCCCGGCTCGTACCCGTCCCGGCGAGGCGGCCTGCCAATTCGCCGTCGATTGTGCCCGGCGCGCCGATGCCCACGCCCTTGATCTGCTCCTTGGGCGCCTGCGCCTCCTCGATGGCCTTGAGCACGGCCTGGCAGCATAGGTCGGTAATCTCTTGGGGGCCGCGCTTGCCCTTGGACTTCTTCTTCGCGCGCGCGACGATTTCGCCGTCCGGCTTGACAATCGCGGCCATGACGTTTCGGCCGCCAAGGTCCACGCCCGCGAGATACTGTGGCTCGTCTGTGTGGGTCATCGTATCGTTCCTTTCCTTTGGTGCT
>CAZFMS010000186.1:3191-8681 GCA_964520125.1 uncultured Planctomycetaceae bacterium | reverse complement strand
CATTGTGGTGACCCTCAAGCTGCAGCAGGTCCACATGCTGGCCCATCGCGACAAGATGCCGGGAATGCTATCCGGCGGGCAGAAGAAACGGGCGGGCCTGGCCCGGGCCACGGTGCTGGATCCCGAGATCCTGTTCTACGACGAGCCTTCCGCGGGCCTTGATCCGGTGACCAGTGCGACCATCGACGAACTGATCATCGACCTGTCCAAGAAGCTCAGCGTTACCAGCATCGTCGTCACCCACGAGATGGACTCCGCCTTCCGCATCGCCGACCGGATGGTGATGCTGGATAAGGGGCGGGTCTTGTGGATCGGCCCGCGGTCCGAATTCGAGGAGTTTCGCGACCGGCCGGCGGACCAATTGAAGACCCGAGAGGATCGCCTGATCAACCAGTTTCTCAACGGCCACACCACCGGCCCGTTGACTGATGCCGCGGGCGGTTCAGAATACGAGAAGTTGCTGGTCGCCGGCCAGGAGTAGAGACACCATGCCCCGAGAACGCAATGCCCTGAGCGTCGGTATCGTCACCATCGCCTCGGTGACCGCCTTCTTCCTGATCCTGATGTGGATCAGCCAAAGGGTGGGCGGCGAGATGCAGACTATCACCGTCCGTTTCGAGTCCACTCCAGCCATGCCCACCCTGGTCCCCGGATCGGCGGTCCTGGTCGGCGGGCACCGGGTCGGCAGCGTGCTGGCCGTGGACCTGCGGGGGCTGCCCGCTGGCCGGCAGGAGGGCGGCGACGAGGCCGGCGAGGCGTATTACCTGATCGTCGAAGCCGAGCTTCGTGGCGACCTGAAGTTGAGGGCCGGCTACGAGGTCATCGCCGAGGGCCCTCCGCTCGGTGGCGACGGCATCCTCAAGATCGACCTGGGCACGGGTGCCGAGGCGGGCCTCGAGCCGGGCCAGATTATTGAAGGCTCTCAGCCGACCGGCTTTGGGGCCGTCCTGGCCTCCTTGCAAGACGAATTCGACGGCGACGATCCCGGCAGCCTCTTGGGCCGGATCAAGTCTCAACTGGACCCCGACGCCGAGATATCCCTGATGGCCAAACTGCTCACCTCTCTCGAGGATATCAATAGAGTCACCGCCCGCCTCAGCGAGGAACTCGAGCCGGATCAGAAGGCCGCCTTGCTGGCCAAGATCCACGAGGTGGTGGACAACATCAACACCGCCACCGGGGTCCTGCGGACGGAGTTCGAATCCTCCAAGCCCTCCCTCTTGCTGGGCAAGGTCCATCTGGCCATGGACACCATCAACGGCGGGCTGGCCACCCTCAGCGGGATTCTGGAGGCCAACGAAGCCCCGGTGGCCCGCACCATCGAGCACGTGGAGACGGCGATGGCCAACCTGGCCGAGGAGACCGACCCGACCAAGGCAGACAGCTTGCTGGCCCACTTCAAGGAAGCCAGCCGGCGGCTCAACGCCTCCCTGGCGGACATCAACCAGGTGACCGACACGACCCGGCAGGTGGTGGTGCTCAACCGCGAGAACATCAACAAGCTGCTGCTGAACTTCAAGGAATCCTCGGATCACATCAAGACCGGCGTCAAGTATGTCCTGCGGCACCCCTGGCGGCTGCTCAACGAGCCCTCCCTGACCGAGATCAAGCAGCAGGCGATCTTCGATGCCGCCCGGACCTTCACCGAGGCGGCGACCAGGATCGACGACGCCGCCGCTCAGCTCCGGGCCCTGTCGGACCTGCACGAGGGCCGGATCCCGGGCGACAGCCCTGATCTGGCCCGCATCGCCAGTGATCTTGATCGAACCCACCAGAAGTATCGAAAGGCGGAAGACGCCCTCTGGCGACAGCTAGAGGTGAAGTGACGATCGCGTGGTCGAAGGTGAGAGTGCTTCGGTGCCCGCGGCGTGCTGCCCCCCCTGGTGCTTCAGCCCCAGGAGGCCCTGACGCTTGGTCGGGGGTGGCCCGGCAACACGGGGGGACGCACCCCCCGAACAAGCTCGGGGGCTCTCGAGCGGAGTGGCTCCTTACTTTGCGCTGTGCTGCTAGTATGCCAGGGTGGAGGCCGATTCGGTCGCCATTCCGGTATCTTCCGGTACGGGCTGGGAGGATGGCTCCGGGGCGCTATCCTCGGCCGATCCGCCTTCGCCAGGCTTGGCTGAAGTCGGCTCGGGAGACCCGGTGATGGGTCGGCCGAACTCCTGTACCCAGTAGATCCCGTATTCCCCGCCTCGCTTGGCGGCGATCCCGATCTCGACGAAGGCCTCATCCAGGATGTTGGCCCGGTGGCCGGGCGACCGCATCCAGTGCCCCAGGACCTCCGACGCGGTGTCGTGCCCCGCGGCGAGGTTCTCCCCAATTTTGTAGAAAGCGTAGCCGAAGTTCACCGCCCGGCTATCGACCGTCGAGCCGTCATAGGGGTCTTCGTGGCCGAAGAAGCCGTCCTCGATCATCCGGCAGGCCCAAAAATCGGCCATCTGCATCAGGGTCTGATCCACCCGCAGGGGCCGCAGGTTGTGGCGGGCCCGTTCGGCGTTCACCGCCTCGATGATCTCCCGCAGAATCTCCGCTTCGCGCGGCAGCTCGCTGCAGGGCTCAAAGGAGCCCGCCCGGTCGGCTTGGCCCTTGCCCAGGTCGAGCCCGGGCGGCGTCAGGGAGAGGCCGTCCTCGCCCTGGCAGCCGGCGGCGACACCGACGACACAGAGCAGCACCACTCTCCAAGGTCTGCTGATTCTCATCCTGCTGGGCAAGTTGATTCTCCCCGGCGAACGATCGAGTCTGGCGGAGTGGCTCCCGGCCCCATCCCGCAGCACCTCGACTGAGGCGGTATCCTGATCCCCCGGTGAGGCGACATCTCTTCCAGGACGCACACTAACTCACTCTACTCATTCTATCGGCCCGAGACAATGTCGCCTCACGCTTAAAACGGTATCATTGCCGGCACACGGTCCAAGAAGAAGGCTGGTTCAGGCCGGTGACGACGGTAGTGGACGGTCAGCCGCGCTGACACTCGCCCAATGAGATTACATGTGGCGTAAAGGCGCGGACGGAAGAGACTGCCGGCAGATCCAATCCTGCAGAGGTGCTCCAAAAACACGGCCACCAATGGAGCGGCGGGGGAGGCTGCGGCCATCCGGTACAATGAGCCGCGGGGCCGCCGTGAAAGGCGTAGAGGGCATAGGCTACGGCGCCTGGGCGACTCATCTGGTCAGAAGGTCCAAGAAGAACGGTGCGGTGCCATGACAGAATCTGACATCCAGACCGTACGCCTGGACATGGTCGAGTCACAGATCGCTCGACGGGGCATCCGCGACGAACGGGTGCTGGAGGCGATGAGGGCCATCCCTCGTGAGCGTTTCTTGCCCCCTGATCAGATCGCCCACGCCTACGAGGACCGGGCCCTGCTGGTGCGTCTGGGACAGACCATTTCCCAACCCTATATCGTCGCCCTGATGACCGAGTCGCTACGACTCTCCCCGGATCATCGAGTGCTCGAAGTCGGAACCGGCACCGGCTACCAGACCGCGATCCTGGCCACCCTGGCCGGCCAGGTCTTCACCATCGAGCGGATCGAGGAATTGGCTGTGTCGGTACCGAAGCGCCTGGAGGATCTGGGCTTGGAGAATGTCAGCTTCAGGACCGCCGACGGCAGCGTGGGATGGCCGGAGGAGGCCCCCTTCGATCGCATCACCGTCACCGCCGCGGCACCGCGGGTGATCCCGGCGCTGGTGAACCAACTGGCCGAGGGCGGCCGGCTGGTCATTCCCGTCGGCGACGAGGAGACCCAGCGGCTGACCGTGGTCGAACGCCATCAGGGGACGACCGTGGAGCGTCCGTCGATCGCCGTTCGTTTCGTCAAACTGATCGGCACCTCCGGCTTCCCGGAATGACACCGCCGCCGGCCTGGGCTGACAGTCCAGAAAGGCTGTACTCTGATCCACTGGCAAGAGGGGGCAGGGTATTCCGGCGGAGCCGGGCAGGCAGATGGTGCGGGGCTGGGACCTGGCGGCCTCACCTGTAGCCGGGTGGGTCCGAGCCGGGTGGGTCCGAGCCATTGCCCGGGGCAGGCTTGGGGCTCCCTGATCACCCGCTCGGGACCAGCCTGGCGTGCTTATAAGGTGCCGTTGATGATGCCCAAGAGCACCGTCCCGACCACCGATCGAAGGGGCATGAAGAATGCGTCCGCCGCCGCATAAGAGCCCACCAGAAGGGTTGGTACGCCGGTATCATTCGCGCAGCCAGCCACCAAGGCCATTAAGGAAAGAAAGATTGGCATGCCCAATCGGCCCAACCTCCGTGCTGATCTCCTACGGGAATCCTTCATGCCAAGCTCCGCTTTTTGCTGAGGTTCCTGAGAAGCTGAGGGGAACCGCCATATCGCTCCGATGGCCAAGATCCTCTTGGCCCGCGCCGGCTTTCGGGACTCGCCGGCCCTCACTTCTGACCCTTCTAGATGGCGAGGACCTTCAAGTCAACGCCAAAAAGCCCGAATAGGGAATTCATCGCTGGCGTCGACACTTCCAACCACTGCCGGATGAGCGGAACCGGAAGTATCTAGAGCAAACTCGGAGAGTCCTCGCCACGGGGTCTCCGACGTACCCTACACCTTTTCTAATCGACCTTCCGCGGCCTTCTTCTTTGGCCCAACCGGGCCACAGGGCGAGTCGAGCACCGTTGATCCCCGATTCCGGCTGCCGCTCTCCCTTCGGCCAGGCCGGCCGGGGCACGCCTGCGTCAGGCTGGGCGACCGCCATCACCGCCGACGCCGGCGGCTGATCCTCATGACCACCAGCCCGAGGATCGACCCCGCGAACATCAGCGGGCACACCAGCCCGCACACCGGAGCCCGGAAAAGCGTGCTGAACAGCAGACTCAGCCCGAATACGCTCGGTACGCATTCCGGGGCCGTCGTCGTAACTGGCGGCGGGCATACGCCCGGCTCGATGGTCACCAGCACTGTACAACCGGCCGTGTTCCCCGACTCATCGGTTACCCAGATCATCACTTCCACCTCGGCCAATTCCAAGACGGGACCGGCACTAGTGTCGATCGTGAAGACCTGATCCTTGACCTGAACGGTCATGAGCTGATTCTCGTCGTCCTTGGTGACCACCACCTCGCCGAGATCATCGGTGATGATCAAGTCCTCTTGGGCCGTGCAGTCATCGCAGGCCTCTACGACGTCCCGCCCGATCTCGTCCAATTCGCATGCCGCGTTGAGGGCCATCCTCAACGTTTCGGGACAGGTCTTGATCACCGGCGGCACGTCGTCATGCAGGCAAAGGGGCGGACAGCCGGTCTGATCGACCTGCTCGCCGGCCGGCGTGTCCGGGCATTGGTCGTCGCAGTCGTTCACCCCGTCGTCGTCACCGTCCAACTGGCTGCAGGAGCAACCGGCCGAATCGACTTGCTCTCCGGCCGGCGTGTCCGGGCACTGGTCGTCGCAGTCGTTCACGCCGTCGACGTCGCCGTCGAGCTGGCTGCAGGAGCAACCCGCCGAATCGACTTGCTCTCCGGCCGGCGTGTCCG
>CAZFMS010000186.1:0-3091 GCA_964520125.1 uncultured Planctomycetaceae bacterium | reverse complement strand
CGAATCGACTTGCTCTCCGGCCGGCGTGTCCGGGCACTGGTCGTCGCAGTCGTTCACCCCGTCGCCGTCGCCGTCCTGGTCCTCACACCTGATGCAGCTAGGACCCTGTATGCAGGAATACTCCGCGGGTGCCGGGGCCCCGGACGACTTCGCGGAGATCTGCACGCAACCCGTCGCCGACATGTCGCCCTCGAATGACACGGTGAACACACTCACGCCCCGGCTGGGAGTGTCGCAGTCCCCACTGCAATCCTCTACGCCGTGGTCGGTCTCGAATTTGGTGCCAAACAGACCGGTCGTGGGGTCTTGGGCGGCGTCCGCCCCGACTAGCCGGTCGGCACACGCGCAGGTTAGCCCGAGCACCCAGTGACTCAGGTCGTGGTCGGCCTGGGAGGTGCGGCAGGCTTGATAGGTGAAGGTGGTGATGGTGCCGTCGAACTCGACGCCCATCAGACCGACTCGAAAGACGTCGCCGGCGCTGGTAGTCACGTTGGTGCAGGCCTGGCAAGGCCCATCACAGGCGCTCTCGGCGCACGGCTCCGCCCGCAACTGACCCGGGCCCAGCAAGAAAGCCATCCAAACGGCGGCCCCCAGACCCGGATGACGCATCTTCTTCGCACTTGTTAAATGAATGCTTCTCATCGCTTCAACTCCTCCACTGCCTGATTTGCCTGGCCGGGGTGGCCGGGAAGGCGGCGTTCATCCGTGATGGGTTGTCTTGGTCCCCGGGCCCCCGCCGACCGGCCGCATTACTCGGCGCACTAGCGGCCTGCTCACGGCGCGTGGCGGCCGTGACCCTTGGCCCGCCGGAGCCGGCATTCATCCCCGTGACAACTGGCGATCGGGCGGCGCGAAGACTCCGTCCCTCGGCGTGGTCGGGCTCCTGAGGTGATCGCCGCGAGGCTTCTAGACTTCAAGCCTGAATCAGGATCTGATACACTGGAGCTGTCGTTTCCCTCTCACTGCGTCACATAGTAGCGGGACAAGTGTAACCTCCCGGCATTGGCGAATCAACAAGTCATTTTTCCAATAGGCTCCGCCAACCTGGCAGGCCATCTACCGTTGGCCATCACCTGGGCGTTGCCGAGAGGCCCCCGGCCCCGACCAGACAGCCCGTTACCGCCCGTCGGGTGGCCCTCGAGGCCTCACCTGAACGGTTGCGGACCTCTCTTGCCAGCATGCGGAGACTCCTCCACAATGCGTTTTTGGCCGGAGTGAGGCTCGAAGGTGGCGATGTCTGGTCTACTGCAGGCCTCCCGGCCGGGAAGGGAAACCATGCTTCCAATTGGCACGCTCGGTCTTTGTCTGGCTCCACGCCCCTTAGCTCTGACGATCCTGGCCGCCTTGGCGATCGCCCCTCTCGGTTGCGTCGCCATCGACCAGCCCGGCGCCGGGCCGTCCCCGCACGATCAGCAAGAGACCGAGCAACGCAGCGCGGATATGCGGCGGATGATCGAAGTCGCCCGCGACCGGGTCTTTCCGGCCCTGGTCAACATCCACGTAGTTACCGTGGACTATTGGGGCGGTAAGGAACACAAGGGCCGGGCGGTGGGCAGCGGCACGATCATCTCTCCAGAAGGCTATGTGATTACCAACCAGCACGTGACCAACCGGGGCAGGAAATTCAAGTGTACTCTCGCGGACAAACAGGAGATCTCCGCCGAACTCGTCGGAGAGGACCCCCTGACCGACCTGGCGGTGCTCAAGCTGGACCTCTCCGAATGCCAGGATCCCGAGAACACCTTGCCGGTCGCCCACTTCGGCGATTCCGACGACGTCCAGGTCGGCGATCACGTGATGGCCATGGGTTCGCCGCTGGCCCTCTCCCGCTCGGTCACCCTGGGCATCGTCTGCAACACCGAGCGGGTCTTCACCGGCGGCTGGAGCGGCGATGAGATCGATGAGATCCAACTGGAGAGCGGCCAACGAACCGGGTTATTCACCCGCTGGATTCAACACGACGCCCTGATCCACCCGGGCAACAGCGGCGGCCCGTTGGTCAATCTCCACGGCCAAATCGTGGGCATCAACGAACTCGGCGGTGCCGCCCTGGGTTTCGCCATCCCCTGCAACCTGGCCAAGACGGTCAGCGCCACCCTCATCGAGAAGGGAGAAGTCTCCAGAAGCTGGATCGGGGTCAGCTTCAAACCCATCAAGAAGACCGGGCTCGACCGGGGGGTGTTGATCAACTCGGTGGTCTCTGATGGTCCGGCGGACCAGGCCGGCATCCAGGCCGGGGACGTGTTTCTCAGCATCAACGGTGAGGAGGTGACCATCCGCTTTCCCGAGCAGGTCCCGCCGCTGATGAAGCGCATCGCCGATGCGCCCCTGGGCTCGACCATCGAAGTCACCTTCGATCGCCGCGGAACCACCCAGACTGCATCCCTGATCGCCGCGCGGCTCCAGAAAGACCGGGGGGACGAGACCGCCCTGCGGGCCTGGGGCCTGACCGTCCAGGAGATCACCAAGAAGATGGCTCGGGAGCGCCGCCTGGACACCACCGAGGGCGTCCTGATCGGCAGCATCCGCTCCGGCGGACCGGCCCAACTGGCTGAACCGTCCCTGCTATACGGGGACGTGATCCTGAGCCTGGGCGGCCGGCCGATGCCCAACCTGTCGGCCCTGGTCGATGAATACAAGGCCGTCATGGACACCGAGCCGTTGCCGGAGTACCTGCTGGTCGAATTCGACCGCAACGGCAAGAACCACTTGACCCTGCTGAAGCCTAAACCCGACGAGGATGAAGACCCCCCGCGCGAAGTCCCCAAGGCCTGGGTCGGCGTGGCCACCCAGCCGGTCCTCAAGAAGCTGGCCGGGAAGCTGGGCCATCCCCAGCAGTTGGGCTTTCGCATCACCCGGGTCTATCCGCGCACCCAGGCAGCGGAGTCGGACCTGCAAGTGGGCGACGTCATCCTGGCCCTCAAGGGCGACAAGCTGGTCCCTCGTGGAATGCAGGAAGCCGGCCTCTTCGCCCGCCGGGTTCGCAAGCTCGACTTCGAGAACACTGCCGCCCTGACCATCTTGCGCGACGGTCAGACCTTGGAAGTTACCGTTCCTTTGGAACGCTCCCGCCGTACCACCGCCGAAGCCC
>CAZFMS010000185.1:0-8736 GCA_964520125.1 uncultured Planctomycetaceae bacterium | reverse complement strand
CAGGAAGCTGGGCAGCGGCAGCGGCCGCTTGCCCTGGCCGGCGACCCGCCCGACGGTTTTGCCGGTCTCGGGTTCGCTGGCAGTGAGGTCCAGCAGGTCGTCGGCGATCTGAAAGGCGATGCCCAGATCCATGCCGAAATCGGCCAGGGCCTCGACCACGTCCGGATCCGCCCGGGAGGCGGCCGCCCCGAGTTCACAGCAGACGCTGGTCAGGGCGGCGGTCTTGCGGCGGATGATCTCCAGGTAGGCTGCCTCATCCAACCGCAAGTCACCCCGGCGCTGGGTCTGCATCAGCTCACCTTCGCAAACGGTGTTGGTCACCGCGGCGATGCGCCGGCAGGCCTGAGCCGAGCCCAGGCTGCTGCAGAGGTGATAGGCGTGGGAGATGAGGTAGTCTCCCAAAAGCACGGCGCCCTCGTTGCCCCAGGTGTGGTTGACCGTCGGTCCGCGGCGGCGCAGATCGGCCTCGTCCAGGACGTCGTCATGCACCAGGGTGGCCATGTGGACCATTTCCACGACGCTACCCAGCACGACGTGCTCGGGCCGAAGCTCGCCGGTCGCCCGGCCCGACAGCAGCAGCAGCATGGGACGCAGCAGCTTGCCTCGATACCCGCGGACCTGATCGAGAAGTTGATTTACGAAGGGGACTTCCGACCACACCTCTTCGTCGAAGGCCTGGACGACCTGTCGCAGGGCGGCGGAGACGGGGGCACTGATATCTACGGTGGTGATCATGTTGCTCGATTCTAGCTTCGAGATATCGTCGCGTTGAATTTGCAGATATTGTATCGGCGCATCGGTCACCCCGACAGTCACCGCGGCGGGCTTTCACAAGTTTTGAAAAACGAAGGAGTCGGGGAGTGACCGAAAGCCGACCAGGGCAGTTTACCGCAGAACCAGCGGAGATCGCGGCGACCGGTCGAAACGCCGGAGCGGCTCCAGCATTATTGGACGATCAAAGCCGTGACCGTCAGGGAGCGATCCGTCACCAGAGCATCGTCGGGAGCCTGTGTCGATCTCGAACAGGCAATCGAGCAAAGAATGCCCTGGGTTTGGAGTCCTCCGCGGCAGAACGAAGCGGCCGGGCCGGGTCGGCCAACCCGTGAACATGTCGCACCACGGCCGGGGGCGGTTTGCCCACCGACGCCAGGCTCCGCTCCACGCCAATTGTCAGATGTTATTGCCGTTGGGGGATGCTCTGGGAATCGGCGGATGTTCTCCAAACGTGGCACTTGGCCCGTTCCCGAAAGTCCCCAGATCACCGTTCGGCCGGGTCGGGCCAGCGTTTGGCCAGCAAGGTCCGGCGATCGGGCAGTTTCTTCAGCAGGGCCACGATGCGCTGGGCGGCGCAGCCGTCACCATAGGGGTTGACCATATCGGTCAGGCCCTGCCGAAAGTCCGGCTCCCCGGCTCGTCGAACGGCGGCGGCGATTTGGGCCCGGGAGATCGGAGCATCGATCACGTTGGGGGTTTTCACCCGGCCGGTTTGACGGCCGCCGACGTTGACCACCGGCAGGCCCAACGACGCCGCTTCCATGATGCCGGAACTGGAATTGCCCACCAGCACCCGGGCATGGGCCAGGCAACTCCAGTAGCGCTGCTGGGACAGGGCTGGGACCAGGACGGCTCCGGGTCGGGAGGATACCAGGCGGGACAGGGCCCGGCCGATGGGGCCGTGACCGACATCGGCGTTCGGGCCGATTATCAGCATGGGCCCATCCAGAGTCTGCAACGCGGCGATCAACTCGTCGGCCTGTTGGGTCGGCGACAGGTCGGACAGCGTCTCGGGATGAAACACCACCACGATGATCGGCTCGGCGAAGTCCAGGCCGATGGCGGCGCCAAGCTCGTCGATCGGCTCCGGCTGGAAACGGTGCAGGGCATCCAGGGCCAGGGCCCCGACGGCACGGCACCGCCAACCTTCTTCTCCCATGGCCAGAATGCGGTCGGCATGCTGGGGCAAGGCCGGGAAATGGAGGTGGGCCAACTTGGTGATGGCATGGCGGCAAGCATCATCGTAGGCCCCTTCGGTGAGGTCGCCGCCGTGCAGGTGGGCGATGGGCAGTTTGTGGATGGTCGCGGCCAGGGCAGCGGCGAGCATCTCGGTACGGTCGCCGAGGACCAGGAGCAGATCAACCTCGTTCTGCGAGAAGGCCTGGGAGAAGGCGGAGATGGCCCGGCCCGCGGTGGCGGCCACCTGCGTAGGGCCGTCGCCCTCGACCAGGTGCTCGACTCCAACCAAGCGTACGGCGTGCAGATCGGTGAGTTCTTCGATGGTTCGACCAAACTGTGCGGCGTGGTGGGTGCCCCCGGCAAAGCAGGTGACCTGCCAGGCTTTCACCGTCGCCAGCCTATCTAGTAGGGGGCGGTATATGCCGGCATCGGCCCGGCTGGTGGTCACCCAGCCGATCTTGCGCAGCCAGGGCGGTGAACCGGCCGGGGCGCGGGGCGACCCGGTGGTGTCGGGATACTCCGAAAGGCAGGTGTCTTTCGCAGAGGCCATGAGGGGAGATAGGCTACCGGCTCGGGTCAGTCCCCTAGCCGGACACGGGCCGGCGGGGCATCGGGATCGTTGGCCAGTTGTTCGAGGCGGCCAAGTCGGGATCGCAAGACCTCGGCCTGGGGGGACTCCGGATACTTGGTGATCACCTTCTTGGCCAACTCGACCGCCTCTATGTATCGGCCGTGCTTGGTCAGGTCCATGATCTCGTCCTCCAGCCTCTGGCGGACCTCGATCTCGGCGTTGCTTTCCAAGGTGTGAATCTGCAGCTGCAGGGCCTCGGCCTCGTCGCAGCCGGGGAACCGCTCGATGAACGTCCGGGCCGCAGCCAGGGCTTCTTCCCAGCGCCGTCGGGTCACATAGCGCTGGGTTTCGGCGTACATCCGGCGACGTTGTTCGTCCTGTAGGATCTTGTGCTCCCGCTCGATGCGCAGCAGCAACTGTCGAGCCTCGGCGGAATCGGGATGGCGCTGCTGCAACTGCTGGACCACCTGGCGAGCGGGCTGCCAGGCAGAGATACTGATCAGGTCGTTGACCTGATTGACCGCGCTCTCCACGTCGTCGGATTCCCGCCGCTGGCGGGTTTCTTCGACCTGCTTGATCAGATCCGCCGCCCGCTGGTCGTGGGGGTATCTCCGGCTGGTCTTCTCGGCTATCTCGCGAGCCCGCGGGAAATCCCCTTCCGCGGTAAGCGAACGCAACAGGGCCTGGGCCTCGTGGATATCCTCCTCCGCGACCCAACGGGCCTTCTCCTGACGCTCGGCTTCGGAGAGCAGAGAGTTGTCTCTAATGTCCCGCAGAAGGCGGGTCATCTCCCGCAGCACGCCGTTCTCTGCGGCCGGATTCTCCCCGCCAACAATCTGGCCTCGGCCGGGGGCGGAACCGCCCGTCGACTGGCCCTCCGCTGAGGTGGCGGTGGATGATCCGCGCTGCTGGTATTGGAGTTCCTCCATGCGCAGGAGCGACGCCTGCACCTGGCGCAACATTCGCAACAAGGCCGCGACGCCCCAGAGAAACCCACTGCAGGCCAGGCCGGCGGCCAGGTAGCCCCCAAACTCCCCGATCTGAGAAGCTCCGATCGACGACCAGCCATCCGTCTGGGCGGCCACCCGCACGACCCCGGCGACGAGGAACAATGGGAATGTAACCGCCCCCAGAACGCGCAGAACGCGGGCGGTGGCGGACTTCCGCTCGGGCAGTGGTTGGTGCTTGGTAGACGGTAGATCCATGGTTCAAACCGGCGCCCAGATCACAGGCGCAGGAACACACCGGAGGGATTCTTCAGGCCCCCTTTTCCTACCCAATGGTATCCGGCCCGATCATCGAGAATCAAGGCCGCTCGGCCTCGGAACCCGCCGGGTCAATAACGCGATGCCACCTGCCTACGGGAACGACCGGCGTTCCGAGAACTCATTAGGCCGTCGCCGGCTGGGCTAAGGCGTGCGGCAGCGCTACTCCCGAACGGCACCCGGGCGGTTCGGAGAGTGCATCCCGATGGCCGGTCCGGTAGCATTGAGTGCAGTATGGCCGAGAAGGAAATCACGCTACGACCTATATCCGGGCCAATCGATCAGGCCGTCAGGTTGCCCGGAAGCAAAAGCCTGACCAACCGGGCGCTGTTGGCCTCGGGCCTGGCCCGCGGTTCGTCGCAGATCGACGGACTGCTGGTGGCCGAGGATACGCGGCTGATGGTGGACGCCCTGCGGTCGCTGGGCATCGGCATCCAACTCGATGAAGACCGGCCTGGGGCCGTGGTCCTGGGCTGCGGGGGTCATTGGCCGCACAGTGAGGCGGACCTATTCTGCGGTAATGCCGGGACGGTCATCCGCTTCCTCACCGCGGCCTGCTGCATCGGGCACGGCCAGTATCGCCTCGACGGTGTGGCCCGCATGCGGCAACGGCCCATCGGCGAGTTGGTCGACGCCCTGCGTGACCTGGGGGCCTCGATCGGTTACGAGGAGGAAGAGGGGTATTGCCCGTTGACGGTGAGCGGTCGCGGGCTGGGCGGAGGGAGGGTTCGACTGGAGCGTCCGGCCTCGAGCCAGTTTGTCTCGGCACTGTTGATGGCCGCTCCATTGGCGGGGCGGGACGTGATGATCGAAGTCTCCGGCCCCTTGCCCAGCAAGCCCTATGTGCGGATGACGCTGGGAGTCATGGAGGCCTTCGGCGTGATGGTCGTCGAAGACGGGATGGAGAAGTTCATCATTCCGGGTGGGCAGACCTACGCGGCCGCTCAGTATGGCGTCGAGCCGGACGCCTCCGCGGCTTCGTACTTTCTGGCCGCCGCGGCCCTGACCGGCGGCCGGGTTACGGTAGAGGGGCTGGGCCGCGGAAGCTGCCAGGGCGATGCTCGCTTCGTGGACGTGTTGGCCGAGATGGGCTGTCGAGTGGAACAGGCCGAGCAATCCACCACCGTCTGGGGCCCGGCAGGCGGCCGGTTGCGGGGCGTCGATGTGGATCTCAATGACCTGCCCGATGTCGCCCAGACGCTGGCGGTCCTCGCGGCCTTCGCCGAGGGTACCACGCGAATTCGCAACGTCGCCAACTTGCGCATCAAGGAGACCGATCGCCTGCAGGCCCTGGCGACCGAACTGGGCCGTCTGGGCGTGCGGACCGAAGTGCAGGAGGAGGGGATCACGATTCACGGCGGCCAGGCGCCGCGGGCCGCGGCGATCGAGACCTACGGGGATCACCGCATGGCCATGAGCTTTGCCCTGGCCGGGCTGCGCGTTCCCAACATGGTGATTCGAGACCCGGACTGCGTGGGCAAGACCTTCCCGGGATTCTTCGATCTTTGGGCGGATCTCGGGCGATAATGGCTTGGCGAGGGAGGAGAAGTCCGGAAACCGCGCCCCGAACTTACATGGGTGGCTACTCGATGGGTCGTCGCCCGGCGATCTCGGCGTGCTTTGCGGCGAACCGTCCGGCCTGGTGGTGCATGTCCTTTTTCGTTCCTTCACCGCCCGGAGCCAACTGTGGCGGGATGATGGGAACCAACGGTGAAGGATGATGATCGAATGATGCGCAAAAAAACGGCGCAACGAGCGATCTGCGGCAACCCTACCGGTACGCATATTCTGCAAATGACTGCAGTCGCGCGCATGGGCGCTCGTCAGTCGGGTTGCGGATCTCGATGCCGTTGGCACTCCGCTTAGCGCATCGATCGCTCACTGCGCCTAATCGAATATACATCAAGAAACGACGAAATGCAAGAGAATCCACCCTGCCCGAGCACTCAATAAAAATGTAACTCCACGCCGTCTCTACTCCAAGGCGCAACTTCTGCCTGCCATGAGCCGGGCGGAGAATTCTCACTCTTGATCAGTCAGGCAATGCGGCCGGGGCAGTGGCGGTTGGAGGAAGCGTTTGTTGAGTTGCGGGATCCCAAAAGGTCCGCAGGGCCTGCAAGGCTGCGGCACGCTCCTCCGGCGGACACCCTATTTGGTATCCCGGCCATTGGCCGGCCAGCTTCGTGGCGAGTTTCACCAGCTCGTCCTCCAAGCCGTTCGCCGGAGCGCTGGTGGTAGACAATGCGGTGAGCCTGGCGTGCAGTCGGGGCAGAACGAGGTCTTTGCCGTAAGCGATCAAAGCAACCTCGGCTTCAGGATCCGAAGCAATCGTTCCCAGCAGAACGTCTATTGCCGAGTCGCGCTTGGCCACCAACTCGGCCCGAGCGGCATCCAACTGCGGATGGAGTTGCGGGTCGTTGCCGGGAGAGGTTCCGGAAACCGAGTCGACCAGCTGCATGGCCCGGGCGTAGTCGGCAGGGTTTGCGGCAGCCTCGATCCGCGTCCGTACTTCGTTCAAGACCGCCGCAGCCAGGGGCTGGGAATTGAACTCTTCATCGCCCTGCGCGGCGGCGCGGGTCAGTTCATCGAATCTCCTGACCGCCTTCTGGTCATCGTCCCCGCGAAGCAGGGCCGCCACCAACCTAGCAGCCAACGAGGCGAACTGCGCGCCGCTAAGGTCCTGAACCAGGGCGACGGCCTGCTCCAGGTTGGCGGCCGCGGCAGAGAAGTCACCCAGGACCGACTGGGCGTCGGCGGTCCGTTCGTACACCCCGATCTGCTCTTCGGTGGTCAATTGCTTGAACTTCTGGGCGGCGCTGGTGAGCGACTTCAGCAGTTCCAGCCGCCGCCGCTGGGCGACCTTGTCGTCCGGTTTGGCAAAGCGATCGGCAACCGAGACCATCTGCCGCGGAGCCAGCCGCTGAGCAATCTGGGCGTAGGCCTCCCACGCCCGATCGCGGATCGCCTGATCGGGCTCACTGGCGCTGTCCAAGCGGCTCTCCAAGGCCTCCAGGTCTTCGGTGCTGCGGCCGCACTTGCCCATTGCCTGGACGGCGGCCAGCCGGATCTCGATCTCCGGGGCGGCGATCAAGGGACGGAGGACCACGGCAGCGGCCGAGTCGGCGTAGGCCCCCAGGGCCGCAATCGCCGCCCGGCGAATAGCCACGCCGCGATCCGATCCCAGCTCGGCCAAGAAGATCGTCCGAAAAGACTCGGCCCCGATGAGGGCCATGGCGCTCAAGAAAACTTCCCGCAAGTCCTCCTCCAGAAGTGGGATCTCGGCAAAGCGTTGGATCAAGGCCGCGGACACCGTTGCCACGGTTTGCGGTTGTTCCTGAGCGCGACGGCCGATCGCCGCCAGGGCAATGGCCGCCTCCCCGACGACTACCGTGGACTGATCATCAAGGCCGGCAAGCAGGGCGGGCATGGCCGTAGCACCGTCCAAGCGGCCGATCGCGTTGACCTGGGCGGCCCGGGCCCGATGATCCCGCTCACCGGAGAGGGCGTCCACCAATTGGGGCAGTGCCGAAGTCAACCGGAGGTCACCCACCATGACCGCGACCTTCACCCGCACCGCCGGATCCGGTCCCGAGATCATCTCGACCAGGCGGGCTTTTATCTCCGGGCTCACTTCCTTGCGATCGGTAATCATGGCGTTGATCAGATCCAGGCCCAAGGCCCGAATCTCCGCCAAGTCATCACTCAAGAAGACCAGCAGCTTGGCCGGTCGGTCGGCATCGGGCGTAGCCAGATAAGACTCGCGGTTGAGGGCCACCAGGCGGGCGATCAGGGATCTCGCCTGATTCTGCAAGTCCTGGATCCGGGCAGCGCGGTGCTCGTTGACCGCCCGCATCCACTCCACCGGCGACTTCGATTGATGATCCGCCCACCAGGCCAGGGCGGCCGCCGCGTCGGCATGACCGGCTCCGGTGGCCTGTTCCAAGGCCTCCAGAGCAGCCAGACCGACCCTGCTGTCTTGGTCCTGGACCAACGCGATCAGGGCCGCCACCGCCTGGATGTTCTCCCCCATCTCGCCGAGGGCCCCGATCGCCGCCTCACGCCGGCCCGACTCCGCCGCCAGGTCCGCCGCCAAGTAACCCAAGCGGTCCACCACCCTACCGTTGTCGAAGCGACGCAGGGCCTGGACGACGGCCTGGTCCAACCCCGGCCGCGGGTCTCCCAGCAGGACCAGCAGCGGTTCCGCCAGGTTAGCCATGGGGCTGTCGAAGTCGGCGATCGCCCGGCAGACGGCGGTTTGGGCGGCCAGATCGCCGGGATGGTCCAGAAGGACGTTGCTCAGACGGCCCGATGCTTCGTCCGAGCCGGCCTCCAAGAGACGCCGAGCACCGATCAGCCGAACGCCGGGCTCATTGTTCCCGGTGATCATCAGGACGTATTCGTCGAGTTGTTGGGTTTCGAGGGGGGAAGGGGCGGATTGACCATCGCCTGGGGCCGCCAGGACGGCCTCGCCGGCAGAGGGACCGGAGGGTGGCACTGCGGGATCAGGTCCTCCGACCACCGCCCACGCCGTCGTTCCCAGGAGCAGTCCAATCCACACAGTCATAGCAAGTGCGTACCTTCCTCGGTCATCGCGAGGGAATCCCTCGACCTGGCCGACAGAAAATGGGCGGAAAGAGCATTCTCGTTCGTATCGAATCGTGTATGTTCTAGCACCTTGACCTCGAATCGTCAACGCAGAGCAAGGACCCGCTTGGCAGTTGCGCGTTGATCGTCCCGCGTCGCACGAAGATCCTATCGCGGGGGGGCGAGAACATACGCCGCGTAAGAGCCGGGCCGGGTCGGCCCGGACCGGCTCGACACGAGCCGGCTCTGAGCCTCATGCGAACCTGTTGAACATTTTCGGACTTCTTTCCCCGCCCCAGGATCCGGCGTTGGGGCCCGGCGCCGACCACTTCCCGCCGCGGGGGGGCGCGAACAGACCCCAAG
>CAZFMS010000184.1:0-8763 GCA_964520125.1 uncultured Planctomycetaceae bacterium | reverse complement strand
GGGGAACATCGCCAGCGCTGTTCCCTGTGCCGATCTGCCTCCCATTTTGACGGCGCTGAGGGCGTCGGTGGAGTTGTGGTCGCCGTCCGGGCGGCGGGTGGTGCCGCTGGACGAGTTCTTCGTCGGGGTCCGGCAGACGGTGATGGGCAAGGAGGAAGTCCTGACGGCGGTGGTCGTGCCGGGCTTTGGACCGGGCTTTGGGGCCGCCTATGCCAGGTTTCAGTTGCGCGAGGGTAACGCCATCGCGGTGGCCAGTGTCGCCGCGGGGCTGACGCTGGCCGAAGACGGGACGATCGGTGCGGCCCGCATCGTCCTGGGGGCGGTGGCACCGATACCGAAGCTGGTCCGCTCGGCCAGCGACGAGCTGGTCGGCAAGAGGCCGGACGACGATGCCTTCCGCGCCGCGGCGCGTGCGGCGATGAAGGCTGCCGAACCAATATCCGACGTCCGCGGCTCGGCCGAGTATCGGCGGGAGCTGGTCGGGGTGCTGACCAGGCGGGCTTTGGCGGCGGCCGGCCGGCGGGCCGGGGAGGCGGGAGCATGACCACCATCCGAACACTCACGGTCAACGGCCAGACCTATCCGCTGGCGGTCGGGGCCGGCGAAACGCTGCTCGAGGTACTGCGGGAGAAGCTGCGGCTGACGGGCACCAAGAAGGGCTGCAACGTCGGCGATTGCGGGGCCTGCACGGTGCTGGTCGACGGCGTGGCGATGAACAGCTGCCTGCTGCTGGCCGGCGAGATGGAAGGCCGGGAGATCACCACCGTAGAGGGCCTGCCTTCTGCCGCCGGCGGAGACGCGGGTGCTGAGGTGCTGACCCCGATCCAGAAGGCCTTCGTCGGTGAAGGGGCCGTTCAGTGTGGTTTCTGCACGCCGGGCATGGTGGTGGCGGCGACCGCCCTGTTGGAGAAGACCCCCCAGCCCAGTGACGAAGAGATCAAGGAGGCCCTGGCCGGCAATCTGTGCCGCTGCACCGGCTACGCGGGCATCCTCCGAGCAGTGAAGAACCGGAGCAAGTACATTCGCGACGGCGCGGAGGCCGAGGCCAGCGAGTGTGGCTGCCAGGCGAGCAAATCGTCAATCGTCAATCGGCAATCGTCAATGCGCAGCGTCGGCGTCTCCATCCCCCGGGTGGACGCGGCCGACAAGGTCAGCGGGCGGGCCCAATACACGGCGGACATTCACCTGCCCAACATGATCCACGGCAAGCTGCTGGGTTCGACGGTGGCCCACGGGCGGATCAAGGGCATCGATACGTCGAAGGCCCTGGCCTTGGACGGCGTGCTGGCGGTGCTCACCGGCGAAGACGTGCCGGACACTATGTATGGGGTGTCACCCGCACGGTACGACGAACACGCCCTGGCCAAGGATAAGGTCCGCCACGTGGGTGATCCGGTGGCGGCGGTGGCGGCGATCGACGAGAAGACGGCCGAGCGGGCGGTTTCGCTGATCGAGGTCGAGTACGAGGAGCTGCCGGTGGTCCTCGATCCGATGGCAGCGATCGCCGAGGGTGCCCCGCTGCTCCACGAGCGGTACAAACGGAACATCAATACGCACGTTGATCAGAGCTTCGGTGACGTGGAGACGGCCTTCGCTGAATCGCACCATGTCCGCGAAGAGACGTTCACCGGCAACACCGTCTATCAGTCGCCGCTGGAGCCGCACGCCTCGATCGCCACCTGGCAGCACGACGGGACGCTGCTGTTGTACAGCTCTACGCAGGTGCCGCACTACGTGCAGTACACGATGGCCCATCTGCTGCACATCCCGCTGGGCCGGATTCGGGTGATCCGACCGGCGGTGGGGGGCGGCTTCGGGGGCAAGGCGGCGACCAGCCCGCTGGATGTCAACGCCACCCTGCTGAGCAGGAAGACGGGCCGACCGGTGAAGATGGTCTACAGCCGGGAGGAGATGTTCCACTACGGTCGGGGACGGCACAAGCAGCACATGAAGATGAAGCTGGGGGTCGACCGGGCGGGGAAGATCAAGGCCTTCAAGAGCGAGATCTACCTGGATGGGGGGGCCTATTCGTCGTTCGGGGTGGCCACCGCCTACTACGCCGGCAGCATGATGCCCACCCTGTACCACATTCCCAACTACAAGTACGACGGCTTTCGGATGATGACCAACAAGCCGGCCTGCGGGGCGATGCGGGGCCACGGGGTGCCCCAGCCGCGTTTCGCCTTCGAGTGCCTGCTCAACATGGTCGCCGAAGATCTGGGTATCGACCCCATCGAGATCCGCCGGCGTAACGCCATGACGCCGAAGACGGTTACGGTCAACGACCTGGACATCGATAGTTGCGAGTTTCTGGCCACCCTGGAGGCGGCCTGCCAGAAAAGCGGCTGGAAGGAGAAATACGGCAAGCTCCAGCAGGATAACCAGAAGAGCCGCGGGCTTCAGCCCGCGCGGTCTGCCGAATCCGCAACGGCCAACCCCGGTCTCGATCCCGCACCGCCCAACATCCGCAAGGGCATCGGCGTGGGCAGCGGGGGATTCGTCTCCGGGGCGGGATACAGCATCTACCGGGGGCAGGTCCAGCTCTCCCACGAGAAAGGGCGTGAGCCGTTTCAGAAGAAGTCGATCTTCCCGCACGCCAATGCGGTAGTGAAGATCAGCGAGGACGGCATGGCCGCGGTGCTGATGATCGGGGCGGCCGACATCGGCCAGGGCAGCGACACCGTTCTGGTGCAGATGTGCGCCGAGTCGCTGGGCATTCCCGCATCGCGAGTGCGCATTCGTAGCGAAGACAGCGACATATCCCCGTTGGACCTGGGGGCCTATTCGTCGCGGATCACCCTGATGGGCGGCCACGCCGTGTCCCGGGCCGGCGAGGCGGTGGTGGCGAAGATGCGTCCCTATGCGGCCAAGATGCTGGGCTGTGCGGTGTCCGAGGTGATGGCCGGCGACGGCAAGTGCTTCGCCGCTCTGGCATCTGCCCGGGTTGATGATGCCAACGCTGTGGCCCCGGCGGCGCAACGGTGTGACCCAAATGCGAATGCAACCCCAGTCCCACAATCCGCAATCGAGAATCGTCAATCCGTCCCTTGGGAGGAAGTCGCCCGCCAGTATTTCAATGATAATGGTCCCCTGGTGGGCACGGGCTGCTACAAGCCGCCGGACGGGCTGGGCGGAGACTACAAGGGGGCCACGGTGGGCACCAGCCCGGCCTATTCGTTCGGCACGGCGGTCTGCGAGCTGTCGGTGGACGTCGAGACGGGCAAGGTGCGGATCGAGCGTTTCACCGACTACCACGACTGCGGCACGCCGATCAATCCGCAATCGGTCCACGGCCAGGTGGAGGGGGCCATCGTCATGGGGGCCGGCGAGACGATCATGGAGGACGTGCAGTTCGACGAAAAGGGTAATATCCTCAATCCCAACCTGCACGGCTACGCGACCATGACCATCAAGGACGCCCCGGAGATCTTCAGCGGCCTCGTCGATTCCTACGAGCCGCGGGGCCCGTTCGGCGCCAAGGAGATCGGCGAAGGCAGCACCCTGCCGGTCCTGGGGGCCGTGGCCCACGCCATCGCAAATGCCACGGGGGTGTGGATCAAGGACCTGCCGATCACGCCGGAGAAGATCTTGAAGGCCCTGCGGGAGAAGCGGGCATAGGACAGTGCGGGCCGGGCTCTACTGTACACCAGTCTTGATGAGATGGTTCGCAGAGCGGGGCCAGCGGGCTGCCTTGCTAGGCGAACCAGGCTAGGATGATGACCGCTAGGGAAACGCCCAGCAAGATGAGGTTCGCTCGGGACCATTGCCGGAGGGTGTGCACCACTGCCGGAGCCAGGCCGATCTGGCGGTTCAGCTTGCGGCCCTGGTGGTAGTTCCTCCAGGCCAGGAGGCCGATCACGAGACCGGTGGCGGGCAAGAGGATGCGGAACAAGACTCCGCCGAGATCAAACACCAGGGCGGCCAGCAGGGCCATGAGCAAGCCGATCAGCCAGACTGACAAGCCTCGGGCCAATCGATAAAGGCCATCAGCAATCATTCCGGGGGCCATTGCCCCAAAGAACCAAATCGCCAAGCCCACCGGTAGCAACATCGTCATGGTGAGGACGGTCCAGATTACGAGGGAAATTCGCATCTCGCAGAGGTAGAACGGAAGCAATGCGCCATAGGCGATGGCCTGCAGGGCGGCGGCGCAGCGCAGCTCTTGTAAGCATTCGGCACACCAACCTCGGTTTAGCGAGCGAATCCCCTCTTGATCGTAGTGGAAGCCACACTCGGGGCAGCGGCGCTCGGGCAAGGTGCGGAGGTCGTAGCCACACTGCGGGCAACAGATTTCAACTGGTGGGTTGCTGGTCATGTTTGTCCATCAGGGGCGGGATTGCCCCGACGCGAGAACGTCAGCTCAGAGTCGGACTGCGCGGCAGACCTGGCGTCGTTTGGTGAATTGTACCCGTTGGTCTTGATTGGGGTGCAGGGTGGCTATTCGGGCCAAATTGCCGAGGCATCAGAGCCGGGTGGTGGTTTGGGGGTCGAATTGGCGGCGGGCGCCGGTGTCGAGTTGGAGGAGGAGGCCGGCGTGGGGGTGGACGTCGAGGATGCGGCCGGAGAAGGTGTGGCCCTCTTGGCGCAAGGTCACGTGGGCCCCGATGTCGGCGGTGTGGGCCCGCCAGTCGGCGGAGAGTTGGTCATCGCTGATCGGGCAGCCATCGGCCAGGCGGGCATCCAGTTGGCGCAGGATGGCCTGGGCGATGGCGGCACGGTCGACCGGCTGGGAGGCCTGCAGTTCGAGGGAGGTGGCCCGGTCGCGGATTTCGGGGGGGAAGTGGGCGGCATGCTGCAGGCAGTTGACCCCGATGCCGATGGCGGTGGCCCGGACGGCACCTTTGAGGGTTCGTACCTCCAGCAGGATGCCGGCCAGTTTCCGGTCTTCGACGTAGACGTCATTCGGCCAGCGGATGACCGGGGCCACGTCGGTGGCCTCTTCAATACCGGCCACCACGGCCACCGCTGTGGTCATGACCAGCCGGGCGCCGGGGGTCCGGGCCCCATCCTCACAGAGCAGGACGGTGAAGGTCAGGCCGGCCCCGCGGGGCGATTGCCACGCCCGGCCAAGTCGGCCGCGTCCCGCGGTTTGATATTCGGCGAAGACGACGTGGCCGTCGGCAGCGGTTCCGACCTCGTCGGCAAGGGTTTCCAGGGCGTAGGAGTTGGTGCTGGAGACCTCAGGCAGGACCAGGATGTGGCGACCGATCCGCCGAGTCTGGAGTCCTTCGAGCAGATCGGCGGCCTGCAGTTGATGGGACCCTGAGGGCCGGCTCATACCGCCTCCAGGGACAGATCGAAGGCCGGTGCGGAATGGGTGATGGCCCCGACGGCGATGCGTTCGACTCCGGTGCCGGCGACGGCCCGGACATTGTCGAGGGTCACTCCCCCGCTGGCTTCGAGTTCGACCTTGCCGCGGAATCCGGCGTCGTCGCGGAGCTTCACGGCTTGCTGGAGGCCTTCCAGCTCGAAGTTGTCCAGCAGGATCACGTCGATGCCGACGACATTTAGCAACTCGACGAACTGCTCGGTGGTGTCACATTCGACCTCGACGAAGGCCGGCCGGCGCGGCAGGGCTTCGATCCGTCCGAGCATGTCGGAGACGGTGTGGGCCAGGCGTTCGGGGGGGATGCCGGCCAAGTGGTTATCCTTGATCAGGACGGCGTCGTAGAGGCCGGTGCGATGGCTGTGCCCTCCGCCGCAGCGAACGGCGTACTTGTCGAGGGTGCGGAGGCCGGGGCTGGTCTTGCGGGTGTCGTATATCTTGGCATGGGTGCCGGCCACCGCGGTGACGAAGCGATGGGTCAGCGTGGCCACGCCGGAGAGGTGCTGGAGGAAGTTGAGCAAGGTCCTCTCGGCGGCGAGCATCTGGCAGAGGCGGCCGGAGAATCTGGCGACGGTGTCCCCGACGGTCACGTCGCGGACGTCACAGCGCGGTTCGACCCAGTCGAGAAGGACCTCCGGGGCCAGGGCCGCCAGCATCTGGGGCAGGACGGCCTGGCCGCAGAATCGCCCCTGCCGGCGGGCGACCAGGTCCCATCGGCCGGTTGCCTGGCAGGTGCTCTCCGGCAGGAGCAAGGAGGTCAGGTCGCCCGCGCCGCCCAGGTCTTCGGCACGGGCCAACCGCAGGATGGCATCCAACTGCCCCGGATCGATTTGGGTGTCGTCGATCATGGCGGTTCCCTCGTGGTAGCTGCGCGGCGGGCTCTTGTGCTCGGTCTCGTTCCGCACCGCCGACGATAAACAAGGGTAGTGTAGCGTCCGGGGGGAGGTGTCGTCACGGCTAGCAGGGATCGTGAGGGGCGGCCGGCTTTGGCGGTCGGCGATCCCTTGCCCGCCGCGACCCGATCTGCCCGACCGGGCCGGTCAGGAGCGAATAGACCCCCGAGAGACCGGGCAGCCGGGACTATAGAAATCGTCGGTGCCAACCCGGCGGACGGGTGCTACAATATCCCGCGAGCCAGAGGACCGGACTGACCGGCGGTAGACGATTATCAGATGATCGTCACGGCCGGTAGGGTGCTGGCCCGGCAGCATGAGGAATGCGGTGCTGTCGAGGGAGTCGAAGCCACAGCCGGGCCGGCTCCGACTTCGCAACCCGGCCTCGAGTGGTCGAGCGTCGGCCAGCATGTGACCCCCAGAGTGATTGACCGCCCGGCGAGCGGTGTTTGTTGAGTAGAGGTTGTAGCACAATGGCCCCGAACGTATCGACAACCCCAGTTTCATTGGAGCAACTCCTGCGCCATGCGTTAGACGGTGTGTTCCTTCTGGACCGCAATCGTCACTTCGTCCTGTTTAACGAAGCCTGTGAGAGGATCACGGGCTACCGGAGTGCCGATCTGGTCGGCGACGAATGCTATTGCTGCGACACGTTGAAGTGCGAAGATGAATACGGTCGGCCGTTGTCTTCCACTTGGTGTCCGGTGAAGCCGCTGTTCGAGGGAACTACCGCATTCGCCCGCCAACGGATGCGGATCCGCCGCAAGGATGGTACGCATCTGTGGATCGAGACCGTCTATACGCCGGTTCGCAACGGCATCGGAGAGGTCGAATACGTCCTGGCGGTGATGCGTGACGCCACCGACGCCAAGGCCAAGGAGGACGACCTGTTGAGGGAGCTGTCCAGGCTCCGCCAAAGCCTCGGCCAAGCGGCCCCGGGGCAAGAATCCGAGATGAGCTGTGGCGAACCGCTGGGGTCCATCCAGGCCGACCTGACCTCCTCTCAACCGGGCTGCGTGGCCTCCGAGGGGCAGGGCAGCACACCAGCCGGGGCCGACGGCGAGTCCCTGCTGCTGGATTCGATCCTGGCCCGCGTGGAGCGGGATGCCATCCGCCGGGCCCTGCGGGCGGCAAACTGGCAGCGGAACAAGGCGGCCAAGCTCATGGGTATCTCCCGAAGTCGTCTGTACCGGCGCATGGAGGCGTTGGGCATCGATCCCAACGAGCACCTGTGAAGCGACGGTCCGCCGGCAGCACCGCGACCGGCCTGCACTGCCGCGACAATCTCCCCTATATGTCGGCCCTGCCGGATGGCTGTTGCGACCTGATCTACATCGACCCGCCCTTCTTCTCCGGCCGCCGACGTTCCACCACCAAGGGCAACGGCTCTTTCAAGGACCACTGGCCGGGAGGACTGGACTCCTATCTGGACTTCATGTCCCCGCGCCTCGAGCATTGCCACCGGCTGCTGCCCCGCAGCGGCACGCTGTACGTGCATCTGGACTGGCGGGTGGTTCACCACCTGCGGGTCCGGCTGGACGCCATCTTTGGTGAGCGGAACTTCCTCAACGAGATCATCTGGCATTACCGCACCGGCGGCGTGTCGAAGCGCTGGTTCGGCCGCAAGCACGACACCATTCTGGTATATGCCCGCAAGCTCGGCGAGCACCGCTTCAACGTACTGAGAGAGGGTGTCTTTCGCACCGACGGGCTGAACCACGATGCCGACGGCCGGCCCTACAAATCCACCAGGAAGGGCCGGCTCTATTTCGACGCTCGGGGGCCGGCCCTGACCGATGTCTGGGATATTCCCTTTCTGTCCACCGTCTCCCGCGAACGCACCACCTGGCCGACCCAGAAGCCCCGGGCCCTGCTGGAGCGGATCATCCGGGCGAGCAGCGTCCCCGGTGATCTGGTGGCCGATTTCTTCTGCGGCAGCGGCACCACCCTGGTCGCCGCTCGAGCCCTGGGGCGGCGCTGGCTGGGGTGCGACGCATCGGAGGAGGCGGTGAAGATTGCCCGGCGGCGCCTCTCGGTAACCGATGGGGTGGCGGCAGCGGGCGGCCCGGCCCGACAGACTCGCTGAAGCATTTCACGAATAGATGTAGCGTCGGGGCTTGTCCCCGGCGCCGCTGAATGTTACGCAGGGCGGCGCCGCCCACAAGGGGCGACGCTACAGTGAAACGTAAATTGCTCCAGTGCTTTGTCATTGTTGACTTGAGGGCTCTGAGCGAGCCGGGCCGTCCTCGGCCCGGTCTCTGCCAAACACGTCAGACGCCCGCCGCCTGGAGAATCAACCCCTCAACGCATGCGTGACCGAACACTAGGGCAAATACCCTCTCTGCAGATTCCCGGAATGCTCCCTGGGGTGGTCACCTGCGACTGTTGGCCCTGACGTGTCGAATCGGCGGCTTGGCTGGGGTGCGGCGGTCTCTAGTTTGTTGGGGTCGGACGGTTTCTTGGGGGGCGGGCGGCCTCTTCTCCATGCCGCTGGCGATCCGGGCCAGCTTTAGCAGCTTCGGTATGAAGTAGCTTTTTCGGTCC
>CAZFMS010000183.1:0-8797 GCA_964520125.1 uncultured Planctomycetaceae bacterium | reverse complement strand
GTCCCGACCTGCGGGCCCTGGTAGGGGTCGTCCGGGCCAAGGGTGGGCGCCGCGAAACCGAGTACCTCATGCGTTTTAACCGCCACAGCCGCCTCCGCCGGGCGATACGAGCCCTGGCCGCGCCCCGGTAGCCGGGCTCGCCTCCCCGCCATCTTGCCAGCAAGGCAGCATGCCGCGGTCGATCCGGGCCCGCCGAGGGGGGAATCTCATCGGCTGGACGAGCGCAAAAAAAAATGGAAGGTGCCGCCGTGGCGTGGGCACCTTCCACCTTATAGCCGCCTTCAATAGGGTTGAAGGCCTGGTTCTCGCCGCCAACTGCCCCGATTTTATCGAGCAGCGAGCAGGACGGGAACCGATGTCCGATCGGCTACGCTCTCTTCTTTCTCTTCTTGCGGGCCTTCTTCTTAGTGGCCTTCTTCTTCGTGGCCCTCTTCTTGGTGGCCCTCTTCTTGGTGGCCCTCTTCTTGGTGGCCCTCTTCTTAGTGGCCCTCTTCTTGGTGGCCCTCTTCTTCGTAGCCTTCTTCGCTACCTTCCGTTTCTTGGTAGCTTTCTTCCTAGTGGCTTTCTTCCTGGTGGCTTTTTTCGTAGCCTTCTTCTTGGTGGCGCCTTTCTTTCTTCGTTTAGCCATTAGCGTCACCTCCTTTCTAGTTGAAAAAGTTTAGGCTTGCCCGTAACTATGTCAACAAGAAAAATCTCCGGGCGGCGGCCATATTTATTTCTTCGGCATGTCGGGCCCGTTTCATGATCCAACATTGCATGCCGCCACGCGGGAACGCGACCCATGAACCGAGTCAGAGCATTCATCTTCGACCTCGACGGCACTCTGGTCGATTCGCTGCAAGACATCGCCGACGCGCTGAACGTCGCTCTTGCCCACCTCCAACAGCCACCGGCTTCTCGGCAACAGGTCCGATCCTGGGTCGGTGACGGACTGCCCGCGCTCTGCGCACGAGCCGCACCGGATGCCGATCCCCAGGCCCTCGAGAGCCTCGTTCAATTGACCAAAGAGCACTACCGATTACATTGCACCGACCACACCCGACTTTATCCCAAAGTACTGCGAATGCTGAACTTATTGAAAGTTCGGCAGACGCCGATCGGCCTCTTGTCCAACAAGCCGCACCTGCTCACCGTTCAAGTCGTGAGGCAACTGCGGCTGGGTCATTACTTCCGAGATGTACGCGGCTGCGCCGACCAAGAAGAGCGAAAGCCGTCGCCCACACTGGCCCTGCAGATTGCCCGGGAACTCGAAATCGAACCCCGTGCCGTGATGGTGGTCGGTGATTCCGTGGTAGACATCGGGACGGCGCGAAACGCAGGGATGATTTCCGTTGCCGTCACCTGGGGATTTCGGTCCAAAGCCGAACTAGCCGCCGCCAAGCCGGATTTTATGGTCCATGACCCCCTGGAAATTCCCGGACTTCCCCAAAAGCAGGCGGAATCGACCTGAATCACGGCTGATTTGCGGTGCGGGAGCTGGTCGCTAGGACCAAATCACCCGGGAGGACTCGAAGACCGGCCCCTCGGTGCAGCACAGCGCGTACCGCCACCCCGCGATGCTCGATTCATCCACCACCCGGACCACGCACGACTGGCAGGTGCCCATTCCGCATCCCATCATCCGCTCCAACGCCAACTCGCACGTCAACCCCCGCGACTCGCTGGCCGCGGCGACGGCGCGCAGCATGGGTTCCGGGCCGCATGCGTATACCTGGATCGAGGCCGGGTCATCGCAACCGTCGAAGTAGCTGGTCATCCCGTCGGTGACCCGCCCGTGCAGCCCACACGTGCCGTCATCTGTGGTGATACATGTGGGGATCCCATCACGGCTGAATTCCTCGACGCAGAAGGTCAATGCGCCACTCGGTGACGGCTCTTCATTCAAGGTCACCGGGAGCGAATCGCGCGTGCCGACACCGTAGATCGAATCGCAAACCACCCCGTTGCGACGCAGTTCCTCGCCCAGCCAGCGGATGGGAGGCAGACCGATGCCGCCGGCCACCAGCAAGCCGCGCCGGCCGGAAGGTGGGGGCGAAAAACCCCGTCCCAGAGGGCCCAAGACGTCAACCAGGCTGTCCTGCGAAAGCCCCGCCAGCCAGGCCGTTCCGTTGCCTATCACCCGGCCGAGGAAGTCCAGTTCACATCTTCCACTGTCCCTCCGCATCCCGGCGATGCTGAATGGACGACGCAATACCGGGCCTTGCCCGGCAGCCGACTTGCTGGCCTTCGAATCGGCAGTGCCGACTCCCTCCTTGGGACCATCACCGGGCGGCAGATGACCGCAGCGGAGCTGGACAAACTGCCCGGGTTTCGCAGGTGGGAATCCCTCCACCGCAAGCGTTACCTCGAAGTGCTCGGGGCAAGGCGTTCGATGTCGCAACACCCGGCCGAGGAAGATTCCCGGTGGTCTGGTCTGATCGCTCATCATTCTTCGCAGCGATGTTAAGAGTAACTCGCGCGGCGCCAACTCTTCGCCCCACCCGGCGACGCGCAACGCACGCCAAGAAAGAGAGCAAAAAAAACCTCCGGATCGGAACAAACTTCCGATCCGGAGGAGCGCCACGGCTACAGAAGCCGATTTCTGTGGCGATAGGCCTCGCAGTTGAGTTTTGGCCCGCTGCTCGGGCAACGGACGGAACTGTAGCAGGAGTTCATTGCGCTGTCAACGACTCATCGGCATTTATTCGCCACAGCCGTTAGATTCGTAACTCTATGTATGAGCTAATGTTATAGTCGCATCCATTCGTGTGCGCACAAGTCCAGCCCCGGTAAGAACATCCGTCGAAACACCTCAAAAAGACCTTTGTTTTTGCCAAAATGCGCAAAATTCCTCAATTGTGTTGCTAGGAGACCACATCCATGTAACCTATTGCTACAAAAGTAGTTACTGCGGAGTGGGCCGGTGGCGGCGTTTCGATGCTCCTTTGAGGTCTCGAGTCGTCTTTTTGGGTGAGCACCTCTGCATGGGGCCTGGCGATTCCCGGCGACAAGGGCACGACGGGCCGAGTTCCATCCGCACGACCGCCGGCCAGGTGCTCTTGCTTTCGGGTCAGTCAGCATGGATTCACCAGCCATTATTCATCGAATGCCGGGGGCGACGCGGCAGGCGTTTCGGCGGCCGAGTTACGGCTCGGTCGGCGAGGGGGCCCGGGCCTGAGCTTGAATCTTCATTCCTTCATACGTATCTTGCGGTAGTCGAGTTTGAAGTCCTACCGAATAACTGTAATCCAATGTTCGACACCCTCTCCGACCGCCTGAGCGATGTCTTCCACAAGATGCGTGGACGCGGACGCATTACGGAGGACAACGTCCGCGAGGTCATGCGCGAGGTGCGCACCGCCCTGCTCGAGGCCGACGTTCATCTAGAAGTCGTGAAGTCCTTCTGCCAGGAGGTCGCCGAGAAGGCCATCGGGGCGGAGGTGGTCAAGACCCTCCATCCCGAGCAGGTGATGGTCAAGATCGTCCACGACGAGTTGATCGGCCTGATGGGGCCGGTGGACTCGCGCATCCCCTGGGTGGCCAACGCCCCCACCGTCATCCTCATGGCCGGCCTGCAGGGCTGCGGCAAGACCACCACCTGTGCCAAGCTGGCCAAGTATTGTCTCGGCCAGGGCAAGAAGCCCATGCTCGTCGCGGCGGACCTCAAGCGCCCCGCGGCCATCGACCAGCTCGAAGTCCTCGGCCAGCAGCTCGACGTCGCGGTTTATGCCGAACGCGGCCACCAGAACGCGGTCAAGGTCTGTCGCAACGGCCTGGCCGCCGCCGGGAAGAAGCTCATCGACGTGGTCATCCTGGACACCGCGGGCCGGCTCTCGATCGACGAGGAGTTGATGGCCGAGATAGCCAACGTGGCCCGGGCCGTCTCCCCCCACCAGATCTACCTGGTGCTCGACGCCATGACCGGCCAGGACGCGGTCAACACGGCCCGGAACTTCAACGAGCGCCTGGAACTCGACGGGGTGATCCTCACCAAGTTCGACTCCGACACCCGCGGCGGGGCCATCCTCTCGGTCAAGAACATCGTCCACAAGCCCATCAAGTTCATCGGGGTCGGCGAGAAGCTGGACCGGCTCGAGGAGTTCCACCCCGACCGCATGGCCGGCCGCATCCTGGGCATGGGCGACATCGTCTCCCTCGTCGAGCAGGCCCAGAAAGGGGTCGACGCCGAGGAGGCCGCCAAGCTCGAAGCCAAGATGAAGAAGGGAGACCTCTCCCTGGAGGACTTCATCAACCAGATGGAAAAGGTCATGGGCGGCCGGTCGCTCAAGGACATGCTCAAGATGATCCCCGGCGTCGGGGGCATGATGCGCGAGGCCGACATGCAGGTCGACGAGGGCGAAGTCCAGCGCATGAAGGCCATCGTCAACTCCATGACCCCCCGGGAGCGGATCAACCCCAAGATCCTGGACCCCTCCCGCCGCCGGCGCGTGGCCCGTGGCAGCGGCACCGAAACCGAGGACGTCAGCGGCCTGTGCAAGCAATTCCTCCAGGCCCGGGACATGATGAAGCACATGGCGGGCATGTCGTTGAAGGACCGGATGAAGTTCGGCTCGCAGTTCGCCCAGATGTCCATGGCCGGCGGCAAGGTACCCACCTTCAAGGCCAAGACCCGACCAAAATTCAAGCCCAACCGAAAAGACCGCCGCAAGGCCCGCAAGCGAAAGAGCCGGTGAACTATCCAGGTTGATCACGTCTCGCCCAGGTGGGGGCGGAGAGAGCACCAGAACCTTTACATGGGGGTCGGTAGATCAGCGCAGGGCCGCGACCAGATCCTTGAACGCCTGGCCCCGATGCTCGTAGTTCTTGAAGCAATCGAAACTGGCGCAGCCGGGGCTGAGTAGCACGATGTCGCCGGTTGCGGCCAACTGTCGGGCTCGGTCGAACGCCTCGGCCAGGCTGGAGGCCGTCTTGACGACCGGTCCTGCTTCGCGATCACCGGCCGGATGGATCTCGCGGCGGATCTGGTCTTGGGTGGCCCCCATGCAGACCACCGCCTTGGCCCGGGACCCCAGTGCCGCCCCCAATTCGGCAAACGAGCTGCCCTTGTCCGACCCGCCGACCAGCATCACCACGCTGCCGTCGAAGGCCCTTAGTGAAGTGATCGCCGCCTCGGGCGTCGTCGCCTTCGAGTCGTTGTAGTATTCGAGACCCTGGTGCCGGGCGACGAATTCCAATCGATGGGCCAGGCCGGCAAAACTAGACAGGGCCTCGGCGGCCAAGTCGTCTGACACGCCCAGGATTCGTGAAACGGCCAGCGCCGCCGCGGCGTTGTGGAGGTTGTGGACGCCCGGCACCGACAGCGCGACGGTGATCTCCTCGATGATTGCTTGCCGATCGGGCAAGTCGGCAGGTTCCGCACAACCCGAGATGGCCAGGCTGTCTCGAGGGGCCTGCAACTGGAGCTTGCCGGCCTGCTCGTCTGCGCCGAACCGGATCAGCCGCGGCCGGTCGGCCCAGCCGGACGGCAGCAGCTCCACGCCGCCTGCAAAGGGCAGGATCAACCAATCATCCGGTGCTTGGTGCCGGTAGATGTTGGCCTTGGCCGCGGCGTAGGCGGGCAGCGTGCCATGACGGTCGAGGTGATTGTCCCGCACGTTGGTCACCACGGCCACCTGCGGGCTCCGGCGAAGTGCCGCCGCATCTTCGAGTTGGAAGCTGGACAGCTCCAGCACGATGACGTCTTGCGGCCCCATGGCGGGCAACTCATCGAGTAAGGACTTGCCGATGTTGCCACCCAGCCAGACTTGGCCGTGCCGCCAGTCTCCGCTGCTCCGGGCCGCATCCAGTATCGCCCCGATCATCGCCGTGGTGGTGCTCTTGCCCACGGTGCCGGTGACCCCGACGATCAGGCCCGGGCAACGCTGGAGAAACAGGTTCATCTCGCTGGTCCAGGCGATGCCCCGCCGGTGGGCCGCCTGGAAAAACGACGACTTCCGCTTGTCCACCGCCGGATTGACCACCAGTAGATCGCAGCCCTCCAGGTCGCCCTCGTCGTGCCCCCCGAGGCGGTAGGTCATTTCGAGGCCTTCCAGGGCCTGCAGACTCTCGGCCAGATCATCTTCGGTGGCCGTATCGGTGACGTGGACCTTGGCCCCCTGGCCGCGCAGCCACCGGGCCACGCCGATGCCTCCCCCGAATCGGCCCAGTCCCATGACTACGACGCGCTGTCCTGCAAGAGCTGACGGCATTTCGTGTTCCAACGGCTGTCCCCAGTCAGGCCGCGTGTCTTGGCCGGGTCAGCGGTGAACTTGCTGACGACGGCCGCGCCCGTGTTCTGATGGCCGTTCGTTATCGTCAGGACACGCGCGAGGCGATATCGCCCCGCAAGTGGGCCCCGTCGAAGGAGATCAACTTGGCCCCCTCGTAGGCTCGCTGGCGGGCCTGCTGAATCGTGTCGCCGACCGCGGTAACGCCCAGGACCCTACCGCCGGAGGTCACTACCTCCCCCTTCCGCATCGCCGTACCGGCATGGAAGACCTCGACGTGCTCGAGAGCTGAGGCCTCAGCCAGCCCGGAGATGACCTTCCCCTTTTCGTAGCTCGACGGATAGCCCCCCGAGGCCATGACCACGCATACCGACGCCCGGCCACCCCAGGCCAGCTCAATCTCGTCCAGCCGCCCGTCGACCGTGGCCTCCAAGGCCTCGACCAGATCGCCTGCCAGCCGCATGAGGATCGGCTGGGTCTCCGGATCTCCGAACCGGCAGTTGAACTCCAGCACCTTGGGCCCGCCGGCGGTCATGATCAGTCCGGCGTACAACACTCCGCGATAGGTGATGCCTTCTCGCCGCAGGCCGTCCACGATGGGCACGAACACGTCGCGTTCGATGAGTTCCATGTCCGACTCGCTCACCGCGTCGGAGGGGCTGTAGGCTCCCATGCCGCCGGTATTGGGCCCGGAGTTCCCCTCGCCCAAGCGCTTGTAGTCCGAGGCCGACTCCATGATGTAGATCGTCTGCCCGTCGACAAACGCCAGGACGCTCACTTCCGGGCCGGTGAGGATCTCCTCGACCACCACCCGCTCCCCCGCATCGCCCAGCTTTCGATCGATCATCAAGGCTTCCAGCGTCGCGAGCGCATCATTCGGATCGGGATGCACAAAGACCCCCTTGCCCTTGGCCAGACCACACGCCTTGATCACCACCCCTTGCTCGCGCGTGGCCACGTAGTCCCGGGCTATGTCGTAGCCGCGCTTGAACTCGGCAAACACCATCTCGTCCTGACCCCTGCCCGCCTGCCGGGCCTGGGCCAGCTCCTGAGCGGTCGGCCCGAACACCCGGGCATCCGCGGTCGGCACACCGACCTCGCCCATCAACTGCTTGGCGTAGGCCTTGTCCCCTTCCAAGCGTGCCGCCGCCGCCGTCGGCCCGAAGATCCGCAGCCCCGACTCGTTGAACCGATCCACGATCCCGCCGCACAGGGGGTCCTCGGGCCCGACCACGGTCAGGTCGATCGCTTCCCGCTGGGCGAAGGTCAGCAGTCGGGCGATGTCGTCGGCGGCAATGGGGACATTCTGGGCGATCTCGGCCGTGCCGGCGTTGCCCGGGGCGCAAAAAAGCTCCGGCCTACGCCCGGAAGCGGCCAGCTTCCAGCACAGAGCGTGTTCCCGACCGCCTCCACCAATTACCAGTATCTTCATCGCTCAGTACCTGCCTTGATCACCAAGTTGCCATCGCCATGGCCGATCTCTCGCACCCGGTGGTGCCGACCAGGATCCGCCCGGTGGATTTGCCTGGGCCTCCCCTGGATATCAGCCGTCAGGCGTTCACGCGGCGATTCTACGATGCCCACGCGATGATGAAAACACGCCGGCCCGGGCCGTCCCTGTCTGGCAGCGCCGCGTGCGTGGCCGGCCCTGCACTACTGACCTCGGAGGTCTTTGCCGCCCGCTGGAAGTTGGTGGATAGACCGGCTTGGACCGGCGTCTGGGCGTGGCAGAGTCGACCGGCCCGGCTGAAGCCGACTCTTGGAGTAGAACACCGGCTCCCCATACTGCTTGCCGGTCACCTTCCGGACTGTTAACTTGTAACATCCGGCCGGCGCCAAGTAGTCCGCCTGCCGTTGCCGTCGCGGGCGTAGCTCAATTGGTAGAGCACCAGCCTTCCAAGCTGGATGTTGACGGTTCGAGCCCGTTCGCCCGCTGTCGCGTTCTCTCAGCCGGGGGGGCTCCAACGCCGGGCAAACCCTCCAGGGCCGGAGACTCGTCCACGAGGCAGAGATCGGTGTACACACGCTCGGTCAATTCGGCCTTGCTGTGGCGCATGAACCGCTGGGCCGTCCGTCGGTCCACACCCGCCTTGGCCAGCATGGTTGCCGTGGTATGTCTCAAAGCGTGGACGTCCAGGTACCGCCTTTGGTCATCGACGTAGGCAATGTCGGTTGCAGCAAGGTCCCGTTTCAATCTATGCACCAACCCCCGTGGCACCCTCTTGAACAGGCGTTCTGATGGTCCCGGTTTGCCGCACTCCTCCCACCAGGCCCGGAGTTCCTCGACAAGCTCGCGCAAGAGCGGCAACGGTTCGGCCTCCCGGTTCTTGGCGTTCTCTGCCTCGACCGTGAGTGACGGGCGATCTCCGTCCAGGTCCAGGGACTTCCAGCACAGTGTTTCGATCTCATTCCGCCTCAACCCGGTGTTGACGAACATGGCGAAGACCAGCCGCCGCTCCCGGACTCTTCGTCCCGATTCTGCCGCGGCCATCCGCCGGACGGCAAACCGGAAGGACGGCCGGCTCAGGTGGCTAGCTGTGGTTGGTTCCGTGCTTGAGTTCGGCTCACAGGCAAAGAGCAGCGCCGGACCG
>CAZFMS010000182.1:0-8823 GCA_964520125.1 uncultured Planctomycetaceae bacterium | reverse complement strand
CTTGGGCCGCTGTTGGCGTGGCCTCGCTGTACTGTGAGCAGGGCCCCGGCGCCGAGACCTGAATGACCCCTGGATCAGGAGGCTCTTGACGCCTTCCCGTCGGCCGCGGTAGGCTCTTGAGCCCAGCGGGCCCGGGTGATGGGCGGGGCGGATCGGTTCCGGCCGGCGGACGAGTTTGCGGGTCCCAGCTCACCGCCCCGGCTGGATAAGGAAGCGGATTGCCGTGATCGTTGATTGCCACACGCATGTTTGGGAGTCGCCCGAGCAACTGGGCAGCGGCCGACCGCAGATGCCCCGGCACGTCCACCCCGGCCCAGCCTCGGCCGCCGGGGACGACGGCGTCCTGGACGCCTCCCTCGAGCAGCATCTCCTGGCCAGCGAGCCGGTGGATAGGAGCTTCGTCCTCGGCTTCAAGAGCCGCTACCTCGGGGCCGAGATTCCCAGCAGCTTCATCGCCGGCTATGTCGCCCAGCACCCTGACAAGTTGATCGGCGTAGCGGGCATAGACCCCACCGATCTCTCCGAGGCCCTGGAGGACATCCGGGCGGCCCACGAGGACCTGGGCATGCGGGCCATCACCGCGTCGCCGGCGGCCCAGGATTTCCACCCCGCCGACAGCCGGGCCATGCAGATCTTCGCCGAGGCCGCCCGCTTGAAGATGCCCGTCCTGCTCCATCAGGGCATCCACTTCAGCGTGGCCAGCAAGATGGAATTCGCCCGCCCGGTCCTCCTCGACGAAGTAGCCCGCGAGCTGCCCGACTTGAAGCTGGTCGTCGCCCACTTGGGCTATCCCTGGATCGAGGAGTGCATCGTTCTATTGGGCAAACACCCCAATGTCTTCGCCGATATCAGTTCCCTGCTGGAGCGGCCCTGGCCCGCCTACCATGCCCTGCTCTGTGCCTATCAATATGGAGTGATGGACAAGCTCCTCTTCGGCAGCGGTTTTCCGTACACCTCGGCGACGACGGCCATCGAGTCTCTCTATCGCATCAACCAACTGGTCACCGGCACGAATCTGCCGACCGTGCCCCGCCCCTATCTGGCCGCCATCGTCGAGCGCAACAGCCTGGCCTTGCTGGGCCTCGAGTCTGATACCGCCCCGGCCCGGGACCACGAAACCGCCTTGCTCGATACCAATGAGCCCTGAGCTGTTCGACCATCGTCATCCGTCTCGTCCGCCAGGGCGTCCGCCGGGACCCCGTCGCCGCCCGCGTCACGCCCCAAGCTGGGCCCTGGCCGGGTTGCTCATCATCCTCACCGCAGCCTGCCGAAAGCCCCCGACCCGCTTCGAGATCCTGTGCTTCCGGAATCCCGAAGCGCCCGAGCGAATCGCCGAAGACTTCGACACGGGTTTCTTCTCCGTCAACGCCCAGGCCGACTGGGACATCGTCTTCGAGATCCCCCCGTCCTACATGGAGATCGAGGTCGGCTCGGACTCCGAATCCGAGGCGACGTCGGCCCCCAGCGAGGATGGGCCGGTCGTGGAGGATGACTCGGCCGTCAAGGACACCCCCGTCGTCGAGGATGCCCCGCCGGCGCCGCAGACCGACCAGTTCTGGCTTGCCCAACTCCTGCACATAAACGTGTTCTGGCTCCCCCACCCCGGCAAGACCAACGCCGAGAGCACCCAGACCAACGCCACTATCGAGTATTGCCTGCTGGTCGGCGGCCAGGTCATCTCCTACCAAGGGGCCGGCTTCGTCTACTTCAAGCAATCCCGCGACGGCCAGACCATCACCGGCCGGATCGAGTCCGCGACCCTGACGCCCACCGGCCCCCTCGACCAGGGCCTGGACCTCTTCGGCCCCTCTCGCATCCAGGGCACCTTCACCGCCCGCCGCGACCGCAGGCAGGTTGTCGCCCTTCTCCGCCGCCTCCACCGGAGCCTCGGCCCCCAAACCGCCACGTCCCCGTCTCCCCCGCCCCCCTAGCCCGGTCAGGCTGCCAGGCGGCGATGTCCGGGGAATTAGAGTTGACTTGCCCGAACTCTTCGGATACGATAGCGCCCGTTGTCCGCTGAGGAGGACCCCGTGCGAACCCCTCGAGACCCACTCGATGGCCAGGCGGCGTCAGCGGTCCACCCCGCGACCGGTCCGCACCAGCCCATCCCTGGTCAACCTGGAGTACCCAGTCGGCGAGATCTTCACCCCCAAGGAGAAAGTGCCATGAACCCAGCAAGAATCTTAATGGCGGCCGTGGTGGTTGTGGGACTGGTGTCCACCGCGAACGCAGTCAACATGGTCTGGTGGGAGGCAGTGCCGAAGACTTCCGACTCGTTCGTGACCCAGCAGGGCGAAGGCCTGGGGCTTGACCTGCAATGCGGCGTGGACGCACTGCCAACGCGTTGCGAGTGGGAAATCACCATGTACCTTCGCAACGACCAGGGCATATCCGGTTGGGCCAACGATCTGGGGACGATGCCGGACGATGACAGTCTGTTCGTCAAGAACTTCGATTACATGAGTTGGATGCCCGATCACCCTTACTATTATCCGTTCGACTTCGTGAACTACGCTCCTCCGCTCGGAACGGCAGTTACCGGCAGCGGAGACGCTCTGCTGACCGGGACTGCCGCCTTCACTCTGGGGACTGCGGTTCCCGCTGCCGAATCGTCTAACTTTCCGAACGGCTATCCACTGTTCCGGTTCACCTTCTCGAAGCAAAAGACACCGGAGGAGTGGATTCCCGGCTGGGCCGACATCTACACGACGATCGGGGCCTGGGAATGGAGTGGGGACACCGAGGATGTCTGGGTCCAGTTCGGCGACAACGATCCGATCAACGCGAATACTGCAGGCGAGTCCCCGGCCGGGCCGGTGATCAGCGTGCTTAACATTCCGGAGCCGGCGACCATATCGTTGTTGGGGCTGGGGGCCCTGTTGCTAGTCCGGCGCCGGCGGTAGCGGCGGCAGGTGGCTGCTCGGCGGGTTTGGATCGCAGGCCTGAATTGCCTGGTAGCAATGGAGCGGGCACTCGTGGGGGTGGTCTTAGAGCGGAAGGAGAAGACGCCATGAAAGCAGCACAGGTCTTATTGGCGGGTACCGTGATCGTCGCCCCGGCCTCCACGGCGAAGGCTGTCAACATGGTCTGGTGGGAGGCCGAGCCGAAGAATGCCGATTCGCTCGTGCTCCAGCAGGGCGAAGGCCTCAATCTCGACCTGCAATGCGGTGTGGACGGTGCGCCCCTGCCAACGGGGTGCGAGTGGGACATCACTATGTACCTACGCAACGACCAGGGCATCTCCGGCTGGGCCAACGACCTGGGAACTTCACCGGACGATGACACCCTGTTCGTCACGCACTTCGAGTACCTGACGAAGTGGAACCCAAAGAGCCTTTACTACTATCCGTTCGACTACCCCAACTACGCAGCAACTACCGGCAGCGGAGACGCGCTGCTGACCAATACTGCCGCGTTCACCCTGGGCACTCAAGGCCCGCCCCTGCCGCAGTACTATCCCAACGGCTACCCCCTGCTCGAGTTTACTCTCTCGAAGGACAAGTACCCGGAGTGGATTCCTGGCTGGAGCGACATCCACACGACGATCGGGGCCTGGGAATGGAGTGGGGACACCGAGGATATCTGGGTCCAATTCGGCGACAACGATCCGATCAACGCGAATACTGCCGGGGCGTCGCCGGCCGGGCCGGTGATCAGCGTGTCCAACATCCCGGAGCCGGCGACCATCGCGTTGTTGGGGCTGGGAGCGATGTTGCTGCCCCGGCGCCGGCGGTAGATGCGGCAGGTGGCTGAGCGAGGCGTTTGGACGGAAGGACCGTATCGCCTGGTAGCAATGGAGCGGGCCCTCATGGGGGTGGTCTTTGGGGGGAAGGAGAAGATGCCATGAACCCAGCAAGAATCTTACTCGCGGCCGCGGTGATCGTAGTTCTCTCGTCCACGGCCGACGCCGTCAACATGGTCTGGTGGGAGGCCGAGCCGAAGAATGCCGATTCGCTCGTGACCCAGCAGGGCGAAGGCCTCAATCTCGACCTCCAATGCGGCGTGGACGCATTGCCAACGCGCTGCGAGTGGGAAATCACCATGTACCTTCGCAACGACCAGGGCATATCCGGTTGGGCCAACGATCTGGGGACGATGCCGGACGATGACAGTCTGTTCGTCAAGAACTTCGATTACATGAGTTGGATGCCCGATCACCCTTACTATTATCCGTTCGACTTCGTGAACTACGCTCCTCCGCTCGGAACGGCAGTTACCGGCAGCGGAGACGCTCTGCTGACCGGGACTGCCGCCTTCACTCTGGGGACTGCGGTTCCCGCTGCCGAATCGTCTAACTTTCCGAACGGCTATCCACTGTTCCGGTTCACCTTCTCGAAGCAAAAGACACCGGAGGAGTGGATTCCCGGCTGGGCCGACATCTACACGACGATCGGGGCCTGGGAATGGAGTGGGGACACCGAGGATGTCTGGGTCCAGTTCGGCGACAACGATCCGATCAACGCGAATACTGCAGGCGAGTCCCCGGCCGGGCCGGTGATCAGCGTGCTTAACATTCCGGAGCCGGCGACCATCTCGTTGTTGGGGCTGGGAGCGATTCTGCTGGTCCGGCGCCGTCGATGAAGTCGTGAAGATGGCAGGCTCGGACCCAGCCGGGTGAGCCCCGCACGCGGCTAATGGGCTTCCCAGCGGTGGGCCTTGATCTGCTCGGCGATTTGGGCGGCCAGGCGGACGGCGGCGGCGCCGTCTTCGGCGGTGACGGCCGGGGGGGCGCCGGTGCGGACGCTGTCCAGGAAGGCCTCCAGCTCAGCCTTGAGCGGCTCGACGTCGTCCACCGCCAGCGGCTCGACGTTGACCATCTTGCCGAAATCCACGTTGGCCATCTGGGCCAGGTCGTCCAGGTTGGCATCGCGGGCCAGGGCCAGGATATCCAAGTTCGCATCGCGAGTGATGGCCACGCCGCTCTTACGCTGGTAGTCCAACGACAGATAGGCGGTCTCGCTGAATACCCGCAGGCGGCGGTCGGTCTTGAGGGCCAGGCGCGAGGCTACCAGGTTGGCCACCGCCCCGCTCTCGAAGACCACCCGGGCATTGGCGATGTCCTCGTGTTGGGTAAGCACGCTGACCCCGACGGCGTCCACCCGGGCGACCGGCGACCGCACCAGATGAAGAATGATGTCGATGTCGTGGATCATCATGTCGGAGACGACGCCGATGTCCGCCGAGCGAAACCGAAAGGGGCTGATCCGCTGCGATTCGATGTACCGGGGTTTGATCTCCAAGCGTTGGATGGCTCGGACCACCGGATTGAAACGCTCGGTGTGGCCCACCGACAATAGGCTGCCGGTCCGGCGGGCGCAGGCCAGGAGGGTCTCGCACTCGTCGACCGTCCCGGCCAGGGGCTTCTCCACCAGGACGGCGATGCCGCGCTCCAGGAGCTGCTGGGTGATATCGAGGTGGCAGCTCGTGGGCACGGCGACGGTGGCGGCCCGGACCTCGGCCGGAAGGTCGTCCACCGACGACAAGGCCCGGCAGCCGAACTTACCGGCGTGCTCGGCGGCCCGCTGGGCATTAGTGTCGACCACCGCGACCAACTCTGACTGCGGCAACTCCTTGTATAGACGAACGTGGTGTCGCCCCATGTGGCCCGCGCCCACGACGGCTACGGGCGTTGGTTTGTCGGTCACGACCGATCTCCCTCCTTGTAGAACTTGGGCGGGGCGCTGCTGGCGTCGCGGCGCTGGGATTCGAGGAATCGGCCGTAGACCCCGTTGTGGACGGATCGTTTCAGGAAGTCGATCAGGTATTGGCAGTGGGGATCCATGGAGCCGTTGGACTCCACGTCGCGGAGGCGGCGGGCCAGAGTGACGGCCCCGTTGCGATCGTCGCGCCGCGGGGGGAGCAGGCCGTAAAGAGTTCGCAATCGGTAATTGGTGGTGGGTCGATTCCTGCGCGGGAAGAGCTGCTTGTACAACTCGCGAAGCTGCTGGATGACCGGCTCGTCAAAGCCGCGACGGCTGAGTCCCTTGACGTTCACGCCCTGGATTTCGCCCTCGAAGCCGTAAATCAAGTAGGGGGGGGCATCCCAAGTGCAGCGGGCCATGCCGCTGAGGAAGGAGTAGCGCCCGATGGTGACGAACTGCTGGACGCCGACCAGGCCGCTGATGGTGACGTGGTCCTCGACGTGAACGTGACCGGCGAGCTGCACCTGGTTCGACAGAATGCAGTGATGCCCGACTTTCACGTCGTGGGCCAGATGGGTCCCGACCTGGAACTGATTGTGGTCGCCGATCTCGGTCACCCCGCCGGCGATCTCGGTGCCGGTATGGGCGGTGACGCCCTCACGGAAGACGTTGTGGTCGCCGATGATCAAGCGCGTATTGGTGCCTTCGTATTTCAAGTCCTGCGGGGGAGCCCCGATCACCGCCGAGGAATGGAAGACATTCCCCGTGCCGATCTGGGTGTGACCGAGGATGGTGACGCTGGGCAGGAGGCGGCAGGCCGGACCTAGGCGAACGTGCGGACCGATGTAGCAGCCGGCCGAGACTTCCACGTCGTCGGCCAACTCGGCCTGGGGATCAACGGTCGCATTCTGTGCAATCTTGGGCATCTATCGGTCCTGCCGGCCCGCCGCGGCAAACCAGCTTCGCCGCGACACGCCGCCATTGGGCTCCTGAAACAGACTCCGGCGGCAGACCGGAACGGCCTCTAGGCCGGCTCCGCGTCCACCATCATGAACTTGATCTCCGCCTGGGCGACCAGGTCGTCATCCACCAAGGCTCGGCAACGTACGTGAGCCGTGCGGGACTTGACTCTCAGGGTTTCCGCCTCCAGTACCAGTTGATCGCCGGGCAACACCGGCCGACGGAACTTCACATTGTCCATGGACAGCAGGACCGCCACCTTGCCGGTGTGCTCCAGCTTCTGGGAAAGCAGAATGCCGGACAGTTGGGCCATGGACTCGATAATCAGCACGCCCGGCATGATCGGTTGGGACGGATAATGTCCTTGGAAGTAGGGCTCGTTGATGCAGACGTTCTTGATGCCTACCGCCCGCCGGTCGTCTTCGATCTCGATTACCCGGTCCACCAGGAGAAACGGGTAGCGGTGAGGCAGGATGCGGCGCAGTTGCTGGGCGTCGAAGGCCGCGGGGCTGCGGAGCCGGCTTCGACGCTCCTGACGCTCGAGGTCCTCCACCAGGCGGCGAACCAGCTCGTGGTTCAGGGCGTGGCCGCTCTTGCGGGCCATGATCTTGCCGTGCAGCGGGCGTCCCACCAGGTAGAGATCGCCGATCAGGTCCAGGATCTTGTGGCGAACACATTCATCGGGAAAGCGGAACTGGTTGTCCAGCACACCGTCCGGGCCGATGACCAGGATGTCCGCGTAGGTCAGGTGGGTGCCCAGTCCGGCGGCCTGGAACTGCCGGGCCTCATCCTCGAAGAGGAAGGTCCTGGCCGGGGCGATCTCCCCGCAGAATGTCTCCCCGGATAGGATCAGGGCGTAGATCTGCCTGGGCAGTTGGCCGTCCGGACCGTAGTCGAGGTCGTAGAGGATGTTCAGGTCTTCGGTCGAAGTGGGCACGGCGATCAGCTCGGCATCGCCCTCGGCCACTCTGGTGGTTTCCTGGATTACCAAGGGTCGTCGAACCGCATCCTGGACCTGGATGCCGGCCTCCTTGATGAGGTCGACGTAGCATTGCGAACTCCCATCGCCGCCGGGTAACTCGCCTCCGTTGAGTTCGACCTCCGCGTTGTCGATGCCCAGGGCGTGGAAAGCGGCCAGGCAATGCTCGACCGTCTCGATGGCCAGGCTGCCATTCCGCAACGACGTCCGCCGGGCCCGCTTGGTGACATTGGAGACGTGGGCCCGGATACGCGAGGGTGCCGGCCCATCACTGCGATGAAAGACGACCCCCGAGTCCACCGGCGCCGGCTTGATGCGCACGGTGACCTGCTCACCGGTAAAAAGCCCTCGGCCGCTGATTTCAGCGGTGCTGGCGACTGTCTGCTGCTGCTTCAAGTTCTGCCACTCGCCGTTTGAGTTCCGAGACCTCTTCCAGTAGCTTGGGAAGCCGGCGCACGCGCGCCTGACTCCGTCGGGTAGTCATCAGGTCCCGAGCGGGCGTCCCGGTAACGACTTGCCCAGCGGCGATGTTGCCCATGATGGTGCTGTGGGCGCCGGCCTGGACGCCTTCGCCGACCACCACACCGTCTGCGACTCCTGCCTGACCGCCCATGACCACGCCGGGGCCCAGCCGCGAACTGCCGGCGATCCCGACCTGGCCCGCCAAAACGCACAACGGTCCAAGCTCCACATTATGGGCCACTTGCACCAGGTTATCAATCTTCGATCCTCGGCCTATGCGCGTGGCCCCCAGTTTGGCCCGGTCGATGCACGCATTGGCCCCGATCTCCACGTCGTCTTCGACGATTACCTTGCCCAGATGGGCCAGTTTGCGGTGCCGGCCCTCGCGGAAGATGTACCCGAGGCCGTCCGCCCCGATGACCGCCCCGGCATGGATCACCACGCGATCGCCGATCTCACAGCGGTCATAGACCACGCAGCGGTCATACACCTGGCAATCTCGGCCGATCCGGACGCCCCGCCCCACGCTCACCCCCTCGTGGATGGCCGTGTTCTCGCCAACGCGAACGTCCGCCTGGATGACCGCACAAGCCCCGACCGCCACATTGGCGGCCAGTTCGGCAGTCTCGTGGACCACGGCCGCGGGGTGGACCCCCGGGGCCGGCGGCTGGTTGGGGATCAAGAACCGATCCAGCACCTCGGCCATGGCCAGATCGGGGTCATCCACGACGATGCCCCGCCGGTCGCCGTCCAGCAAGGCGTCCGTTCCGATGACCGCCC
>CAZFMS010000181.1:0-8891 GCA_964520125.1 uncultured Planctomycetaceae bacterium | reverse complement strand
ACGGCTGGGTCCGGGCTGCTGCGTGAAGATCATGACCGGCGCCGCGGTACCGGAGGGGACGGGCCGCGTAATCCCCGTCGAGCAGGCCGAAGAGCACGGCGAGGTGGTGAAGATTCACCGACACGAGCACCGGGCGCACATATGTCGGCAGGGCGAGGACGTGCGGAGGGGGCAGAAGCTCCTCTCCGCCGGCGCGGTCTTGGGGCCGCTGGAGGTCGCTAATCTGCTCTCCGCCGGTATCGGGGAGGTCCAGGTGGTCCGTCGCGTGCGGGTGGCGATCATGTCGACGGGCGATGAGCTGGTGGACTGCCCGAAGCTACTGGCCCCGGGCAAGATCGTGAACTCCAACGGCCCCATGCTCGCGGGATTGGCCCGGCAGTTCGGGCTGGAGGTGGTCAGCGAGGGGATTGTTGCGGACGACCTGGCGGCGACGGTCCGGGGGATTCGTTGCGGCCTGGAGAAGGCGGACGTGGTGGTGATCTCGGGCGGGGTCTCGGTAGGCGATCTGGACTTCGTACCGGCCGCCCTGGCCGAGCTGAGGCTGGATGTGCGTTTCTCTCGGGTGGCGGTCAAGCCCGGGGCCCCGATGACCTACGCGGGTGTTGGGCGTAAGGCGGTATTCGGCCTGCCGGGCAATCCCGTCACCGCGTACTTGATGTTTCACCTGTTCGTGTTGCGGGCCGCAGAGAGATTCACGGGCTGCCGTCCATTGCTTCGGAGGCGACGGGCCATGCTGCATGGCGACTTCGTGCGCCGCAAGACGCAGCGGGTCGATTACGTTCCTTGCCGATTGCTCGACGATGGACGTGTCGATCCGGTCGAGTTTCACGGTTCGGCCCATTTGGCGGCACTGTTGGAGGCCGACGGTTTCTTGGTGGTCGGGGCAGGCCCGGCCAAGGTCAGCGCCGGCCAAGAAGTAGAATTCATCCCGATGGGAAGCCGGCAAGGCCCGCCGGGGAGTTGATAGAGTTCAATAAGGGTTTATTCACTATGCAGGGTCAGGCGGACAAGAGGCCCGCGGCCGTTGCGGCCGGAAGCTCCCGAAAGGTGAGGTCGGCGATGCATGATCGGAAGTCGAGCCATGTTGTTTCCCGCGAGTTTGCGGGCCCCGCCCTGGAGGATAAGGCCGGCGGCGATCCGATCGAGTCGGTCCGTCGCGTCGGCCCGTTGCGAATCTCCACCACAGGCGGGCCGTCGAGGCGGGACGAGTGCGACGTGGCGGTTGAGGAAGTTCTGACCATCATGGTCGAGGGCGTCGGCAACTTCGCGGTGATGTGTACTCCTTGTGATGTGGTGGCCCTGGCGGTGGGATTCGCCTTTTCCGAGGGGTTGATCTCCGGCCCGGACGACGTGGTTCGGCTCTCTCAGCAACGGGACCCGCATGTCGTGGCCCTGCGTCTGGAGGCCCCCGAGCAGGTAGTGTCCAGCCGGAATCTGATCGTCACCAGTTCCTGTGGGCTGTGCGGCAGCCGAAACATCGAGAAGCTGATGGCCGGCATGATGGCCAGTAGGGATTCGCTCCGGCTGCCGGCCGGGGTGTTGACCGACGTGGCCGGACAGATGGCCGACCGGCAGGAGCTGTTCACCCGGACCGGGGGGACCCACGCCGCGGCGATCTTCTCGGAGGATGGCGAAATCGTGGCCTTTGGGGAGGACATCGGTCGCCACAGCTCGCTGGACAAGGCGATCGGGCGCTGTCTGTTGAATGGGGGATCGCTGGAGCGGCGTGGGGTGATGCTCTCCGGCCGGGTCAGCCTGGAGTTGGTGGCCAAGGCCGCCCGGGCGGGCCTGGAGGTCATCTCGGCCGTCTCGGCGCCGACCTCGCTGGCCATCCAGGCGGCCGAGTGCTGCAACATCACTCTCTGTGCATTTGTCCGGGGGGATCGGGCGACGGTCTATGCTCATCCGCGGAGGATTCGAGATGTCCCGAGGCCGCCGGAATGATCAACGCCGGCACGGAGCCAGCATGGTAAAGCCCCTCTTCAGGGCGGGTGGTCTTCTGACCGGCGTATTGCTGGGCGCTGCGGTTCTGTCTTGTGATCAGGGGGATTCCGCGGATGACCGGGCGTCGTTCTCCGACGAGCTGGTCATCTTTCATGCCGGAAGCCTGGCGGTGCCGTTTCGGGAGTGCACGGCCCTGTTCAAGGAACAACATCCCGGGGTGACCATCCTGGCCGAGTCCGCCGGAAGCCGGGACTGTGCCCGGAAGATATGCGACCTGGGACGATCCTGTGATGTGCTGGCCTCGGCCGACTACAAAGTGGTGGACAACCTGCTCATGCCGGAGCACGTGGACTTCAACATCCGCTTCGCGGCGAACGAAATGGTCATCGCCTATACGGGGCGATCGAACGCCGCGGACCAGATCGACCGAGACAACTGGCCTGACGTTCTGCTCCAAGGCGACGTGCGCTTCGGCAGATCAGATCCGAACCGTGACCCGTGCGGATACCGGACGGTGATGCTCTTTCAGTTGGCAGAGGCCCATTACGCGGTCGCCGACCTGGCGGCCAAGCTGAAAGAGAAAGACGGCTGGAGATTCATCCGCCCCAAGGAGACGGATCTGCTGGCCCTGCTGGAAGTCGGCGAAATCGACTATCTGTTCATCTACCGCTCAGTCGCCGCCCAGCACGGCCTGAAGATCCTGCAACTGCCCGAGGAGGTGAACCTCGGATCCCCCGCCCTGGGTAAACTCTATCAAACCGCGACCGTACCGGTGACCGGCAAGCGGCCCGGAGATTTCATCACCCGCCGCGGGGCCCCGATCGTCTATTCGGTGACCATCCCCAAGAACGCCGCCAATCGAAGTCTGGCGGAGGAATACGTGGCCTTGCTGCTGTCACCGGCGGGGCGGGCGATCATGGAGAGAAACGGGCATCCGGCAATCGCCCCGGCGCGGGCCGACGGATTCGACCGGCTGCCGACCAGCCTCAGGACTTTCTGCGAGTAGGAAGACGTTGCATGGCCCAAACCGTCGAGAACCTGCGCACACCCAGGCTTTGCTGGTTTCACCTGGTCTGTGTGTTGTTGGGGTCGGGCGTGCTTTTGCTGGTGGTGGCCCCCCTGCTGGGGTTGCTTCTGGCCTCGTCGTTTTCCGAGCTGTCCGACGCCTTGAGAGACGATCAAGTCACCGTCTCCATCCAACTGACCTTGGGCGCTGCCTTGGCGGCGGCGCTGATATGCACCGTTGCTGGCATACCGTTGGCCTATCTGCTGGCCAGAAGGACCTTCTTCGGCCGGGCGGCGGTGCTGGCGGTGATCGACCTGCCGATCATCATCCCCCACTCGGCGGCGGGCATCGCCCTGCTGACGGTCATCGGCCGCCACTCCCTGATCGGCTCGGTGCTGGACACCTGGGGCATCAGCCTGGTCGGCAACTTCGCGGGCATCGTCCTGGCCATGTCCTTCGTCTCGGTGCCCTTCTTGATCAATGCCGCCCGGGCGGGATTCGCGGCGGTGCCGTTGAGGTTGGAGAAGGCGGCCCGGGCGTTGGGGGCGTCTCCGACTCGGGTGTTCTTCACCGTCTCTCTGCCCATGGCCTGGCGTGACATTCTGTCGGGGATGATCCTGATGTGGGGGCGGGGCATCAGTGAATTCGGTGCGGTGATCATCATCGCCTACTACCCGATGACCACGCCGGTCCTGGTGTTTCAGCGCTTCAACGATTTTGGCCTGGCCCACGCCAGATCCGCGGCGGTGCTGCTGGTGCTGGTCTGCGTGAGCGTCTTTGCGATTTTGCGGTTTGTGGCCAGGGACCGTCTGGTCGAAGGAAAACACCATGCTTGAGCTGCGATCTATCGGCAAGCGCTTGGGCTCGTTCAAGATGGACGACCTGACCTTGAGCCTGGACTCCGGCGAGTACTTTGTTCTGCTGGGGCCGTCGGGCTCGGGGAAGACCGTCCTGCTCGAAATCGTGGCCGGGCTCATCCGGCCGGACCGGGGCAGGATACTCTGGCAGGGCCGGGACATTACCGCGGCTCCCCCGGAGGCCCGCGGATTCTCGATCGTCTATCAGGATTACGCCCTGTTTCCCCACATGACGGTGGCGCGGAATATTGCCTACGGCCTGCGGGCCAGGGGCAGCAAGTCGCGGGAGGCGACCAGTTGCAGCCGGTCCATGGCCGAAAGGCTGGGTATCGATGGGCTCTTGGACCGCTATCCCGAGCGGTTATCCGGCGGCGAAAAGCAGCGCGTGGCCCTGGCCCGGGCCCTGGTGACCCGCCCGCAGATGTTGCTGCTGGACGAGCCGCTGGCCGCCCTGGACGCCAACATCCGCCTCCGCCTGCAGGATGAACTCCGGCGTTTGCCGGAAGAAACGGGCACCACCTTCCTTCACGTGACCCACGACTTGGAAGAGGCGATGTATCTGGGCGATCGAGCCGGCGTCATACTGGAAGGCCGTATCCACCAGTGTGCCCCACCCGACGAATTGCTCGACCGGCCGGCCGACCGCCAGGTGGCCCAATTCCTCGGCCTCGGCCGGGAGTCTTCGGCTGCCGTTGCCGCTGGGCGCAGGATGGGACCACGCGAACCGGCTGAGCCGGACCCCTCGGCGGCGAGCGAGTTGGTTTGTTCAGGTTAGATCATTTCACGAATAGATGTAGCGTCGGGGCTTGTCCCCGGCGCTGCTGGATATTACGTAGGGCGGTGCCACGCTCGGGACCCGTGTCAAGTCTTGCCTGCCGGGATGGTGAGTCCGGGCGGCTCAGGGACGATCTCGGGGACATGCGTTCATCCCCGTTGAAGCGGTCATATGGCCGCCTGTGCACTACTGAGGCTGTGACGCGTACCATTATAGGGAGCACAGGAAGCGTCGAAATGCGTCGAGGGGTTCAACCTTGCAGGCCTTGGCCCAGGCGACGAATTCGGCCACATCGACACGGCGGTTGCCCGTTTCGCAGTTGTAGACGTAGCTCTGCGGCTTGCGGAGCCGTTTACCGAGAGCACGCTGAGTGAGGCCGGCCTCCTCACGCACCGTTCGCAGGAAGCTCGGCAGGCGTCGATAGGCGGCGGTATGTTGGGATTTCGTGGCCATTCGACCCGATCTTCGGGTCACACCTGCTTGACACGAGTTGCGTGTCGCGATACCGTGTATGATTGATGGCGAGACAGTGCAGCGGGTGCCAGCAAGCCGGGAGATGGTCTGACGACTTCCGGCCAACGGACGATTGGAAGCAGGAGGGCTAAACAATGACAAAGAGAGTATTGATGATCTTGGTTTTCTGCTCGGCAGCGAGCGCTGCTAGAGCCGAATGGCTGTCGGATTGGATTGAGTATGAAGACCATTCCTACCGCATGACTGAACCGATGGATTGGTATCAGGCAGAGGATCTAGCCGTTTCTGTTGGAGGGCACCTTGCTACATTAAACGACAGCAGCGAGAACGCTTGGCTGCTGTCCACATTCAGCGCACTGAATCCTGACGTCGAAGGCCGGCTTTGGCTTGGACTGTTCCAACCAGGCGGGAGTCCTGAGCCCGCTGGCGGTTGGATCTGGACATCAGGTGAGCCCATGGATTTCATGAACTGGGCTCCTGGCGAGCCGAATGATGCTGACGGCGGCGAATATGTAGGGCATATGCTGGGCTATTATGATCCTGATGGCGCCCCGCCAGGAACGTGGAATGACCGAAAACATGACGTACCACTCATGCCTGGCGTTGTAGAACTCATACCTGAGCCCTCCAGCCTCTCGCTGCTCGCTCTCGCAGGCATGCTGGCGTGGAGACGGAGACCGCACCATTGGCGTCAGGCAGCTTGAACTCGCAGGGCAATGTAAAGCAACTGGCGCAATTGCCGACTGCGCCGCTGCAGCAACAACGCCAGGGCACATTTGGAGGATGCATCACGGGCCGCACACTACATGGCTGAACTACACGTCTTGAATCCGCCGCACACGTGGGGATTGCTTCTTGCCCGTGGTCTCGCCTGTCGTTTCACTGCGCGTGTTCCAGTTGCAGCAACCCAGGCGGTCCGTCAAGAAAGCCCGTTATCCCGCACGGCGTCTAGCGCCTGCTGATACCGGTCAATCGGGTCGCCACCACCGAAGACAATTGTGACCTGGGTATCCGACTCGCCGCCTACAACTACGCTATCCTCCAGGACTTCAAACGGTGGAAAATCACTCTCCGTCCACAATTGCTGCAATACGGAAACCTGCAAGGGATGGCATGTTAGCGAGTGTCGGCCCTCGTTATCTCGGCGAATCTGAATCTGGCCCCCGTCGATGTCGCTGATCATTGGGCATCTTCCCGTAGCAACTGGTCAATCTGCTGTGCAAGTCCACTCAGGTCGGCGCTCGCTTCCTTCAACACGTCGCCAAGGCTGTCTGAGGGCTGACTCAGGATTCCCGTTGTTCCTTGGTTTGACGTGCGCGTAATCTCCGCTGAACTTCCTAACGGTGGGTCGGCGGCCCGTCGAATCTTGACGCTGACGTCGCCGATCTCGGCCGCCAGCTTCTTGGCTCGCTCTTGTTGTTCGCTACTAAGTGCCATGAATCAAAGGCTCCCTGGTTGTGTCATTCGTGCGCAATGCGGGCGGCGTTCACGCTCCCACCGTCGCGCTGCCCGTCTCGCTCCAGGGGCCCGCTTCGCCATCCCGACGCACGTTACTACCGAACCACCGTAGCAGGCAGTGGACCGTCTGTCCACTGTCCGGGCCGGTCTAGTTGGGCATTCAATCCTCAATAAGAGGGCTGAGGTAGCGACTCCAGTAGCTCCCGGACCGTTCGTTCCAGGGCCGGGTGCATGAGATCCGGGGCGATCTCGGCCAGGGGCTGGAGGACGAAGTGCCGTTCGTGCATCATGGGATGGGGTAAGATCAGATCGGGCGTGGCCCTGATCTCCTGGTCGAAGATCAGTAGATCCAGGTCGATGGTTCGCGGGCCCCAGCGAATCTCGCGCTTGCGACCGAGGGAATCCTCGATGTTCAGGCAAACCGTCAAGAGCCGTTCCGGGCTCAGGGTGGTCTCGAGGTGGGCGGCGGCGTTGATGAACTTCCGCTGCTCGACCGGCCCGCCCTCGGGGTCGGTTTCATACAGGCTGGAGACCTTCACCACGGTGATCTCGCTGGTCGTCTCCAGGGCGTTCAGGGCGGCGGAGATGTTCTTCTTCCGCCGGCCCATGTTCGAGCCCAGGCCGAGGTAGGCGTTGTGCTTGTGGGGTCGGCGAGTCACCATTTCAAGTCCATCAGTCGGTTGACGGCCTCCTCTATCCGGCGGCACCCGACGGTCAGGGCCAGCCGGACGTAACCGTCGCCGGGCTCACCGAAGCCGATGCCCGGAACGGCCACGAGATCCGCTTCATCGAGCAATTTGGCGGCGCAGCGCATGGAGTTGTAGCCGTCGGGACAGCGGGCCCAGATGTAGAAAGTGGCCCGCGGCGGCTGGACCCCGAAGCCCGCCCGGCTCAGACCGGCCACCAGAAGATCACGGCGCTGCGTATAGGTGCTGCGTATGCCGGCCACATCCGGATGGTCGTAGTTCCGCAAGGCGGCCACCGCGGCGTGTTGCACGGCGGCGAACACGCCGGAGTCCATGTTGCCCTTGACCTTGGCCAGGGCGGCCAGCACCTCGGCGTGTCCCGCGGCAAAGGCGATCCTCCAGCCGGTCATGTTGAAGGTCTTGCTGAAGGAGTGCAATTCTATGCCGACCTCCTTGGCCCCGGGGACTTCGAGCATCGAATGGGGCCGATCGGCCTCGTCGAAGTACAGCTCGGTATAGGGGGCGTCGGAGCAGATGAGGAAGTCGTGCTTCCGGGCCAGGTGGACACACTTCTCGTAGTAATCCAAGGGGGCCACCGCCCCGGTGGGGTTGTTGGGATAGTTGAGGAACATCACCGCGGTCTTGTCCAGCACCTCCGCTGGTATCGCCTCGAGGTCGGGCAGGAAGCCGCGCTCCTCGGCCAGGGGCATCAAGTGGGGGACCCCGCCGGCGAAGATGGTCGTCGCCAGGTAGACCGGATAGGCCGGCGTGGGGATCAGGGCGATGGCGCCCGGGTTGACCACCGCCACCGGCAGATGGCCCAGTCCTTCCTTGCTGCCCAGCAGGGCCAGGATCTCATCCTTGGGGTCCACGCTTACCGTAAACCGTTTCTTCATCCACTCTGCACAGGTCTCGCGGAATTCCAGCGTGCCGGTGCCGAAGGGGTAGTGGTGATTCTTCGGGTCGTGGATGGCTTCGGCCATGCGTTCGACGATGAAGCCCGGCGTGGCTTGGTCCGGATCGCCGACGCCGAAGTCGATGACATCCCGCCCCTCGGCGATGGCCGCCCTCTTTCGGTTGTCGATTTCGATGAACAGGTACGGGGGAAGTTGATCAAGTCGGGCGGCGCGTCGAAAGGGCATATGGTGCACTCCGTTGCCGAACTGCCGCGCGACCCTCGGCCCGCGAGGAAGGCTGAAAGTCACGCTTCCGATATCATCTCCGGGGTGAGATTCTACTGCCCCGCGGAGGAGAACGTCAACGCAGAGGGGGCAGGGCCGTGACCTGATGGCAGGTGGCGGGGGCGATCCGTTGGCGGTGAGCAAAAAAACGGGCGCCCAGCTCTGAAGGAGGCAGCCAGAGCTGGACGCCACTCGAGGTCGCGTCGTTCCCGTTCGAGGGTGCCCGGGTCGGTGGTAGGTTCCTGCGACTCTTATCCGGACGACACCCCATTGAACTAACAATGATTGCAGAAGGCTCCGTCGCAGGCTTCCGTTACGGTTCGTGCTACCGGAGTAAACTTAAGATACAAATCGGCGGCCGGCCAACAAAGTTGGGCGGTTTTTTTGGTCCGATCGGGGCGGTTCGCCAATGGTGCCTCGGGGGGTAGGGGGTTCACGGACGTCCGGCCCGGCGCGGTTGATTACTCTTCAGGAAATCGAAAATCGAGGATCTGCATTTCGACGGTGCGG
>CAZFMS010000180.1:0-8911 GCA_964520125.1 uncultured Planctomycetaceae bacterium | reverse complement strand
GGGGGGGGGGGGGGGGGGGGGGGGGGGGGGGGGGGGGGGGGGGGGGGGGGGAGGACAAGTTGAAGCGCGTGCTGGTGCGGGCGGACCGGGAGTATGCTTCGCTGAGCAGTGCGCCGGATATCGAGGTCGGGGACCTGGTGATGTACGCTCCGCCCGGGGCGGTCATCGCCGGGCACCCGGTGGGCACCACGGACACGGCCGGGCGGGCGTCGGAGGGCATGATCGTCGCCGGGCAGTCGATCGGCCTGTTGCAGGTGGGGGCCAACGCCATGTTCCTGCCGCCGGGTTTCGAGCCGGGCATGCCGATCAAGACCGGACCCTGCTCAGGAGCAGGGGCACGCTCAGACCTCGAGGACTCGTCCGCTTCGGCGGGACGGGACAACCCGTTCGACGACTGGCTGTTCGAGATCGACAACAAGTCCATCACCCACCGGCCGGATTGTTGGGGGCACTATGGGGTGGCCCGAGAAGTGGCCGCCATTCTGGGTCTGCCGCTCAAGCCGTATGACATCACCGACCCGGCCGAACTGGAGCGGGCCGATCTGCCGGCCATCCCCATCGAGATCGACGACCCGGCCAAGTGCCCGCGTTACACCGGTCTGTTGATGAGGGGCCTGAAAGCGCAACCCGCCCCGCTGTGGATGCAGGTGCGGGTGGCCTTGTGCGGCATGCGACCCATCGATCTGCTGGTGGACCTGACCAATTACGTCATGCTGGAGTTGGGCCAGCCGATGCACGCCTTCGACGGGGCGATGCTGCCCAACATCCAGGTGGCCGACGCGGCGGCCAAGGAGCGGTTCATCACCTTGGACGGCATGACCCGGTCAATGTCCGCGGATACGTTGATGATCCAGTGTGATCGCCGGTCTGTAGCCATCGCCGGGATCATGGGCGGGGCGGCCACCGAGGTCAGCTCCCGGACGGATACGGTCCTGCTGGAATCGGCCAACTTCGACGCCGCCACCATCCGCCGGGCGGCCACCGCCATGGGCCACCGCACCGAGGCCAGTGCCCGATTCGAGAAATCCCTCGATCCGAACCACACCGTGCTGGGCATCGCCCGATTCCACAAGTTGGCCAAGGATGAGCTATCGGGCCTGGAGCTGGCCAGCACGCTTAGCGACTGCTATCCGCGGCCGCAGCAACCGGCGCCGATCGAATTGGATTGCGACTACGCCGGCAGGTTCATCGGCCGCCCGGTCACGCCGGAGGAAGTCAGCAAGATGCTGGGGGCCCTGGAGTTCGAGTGTCGCCCCGCCGGCGGCAACAAGCTGAGCGTCACCCCCCCGTCACACCGGGCGACGAAGGACATCGAGATCGAGGTCGATCTGATCGAGGAGATCGCCCGCTCCATTGGCTACAACAACATCACGCCGGTGCTGCCCAAGATCGCCGCCCGGTTCTTCGAGAAGTCGTCCGATCTGGTGCTCGAGGAGCGGACCTTGCAGCATCTATGCCAGGGCGACAGTTTCGTCGAGGTGCAGAGCTATATCTGGTACAACGATGATTGGCTCCGGATCCTGGGACTGGATTCGGGTGAATGCCTGACGCTGAAGAACCCCACGGCGGAGAATTGCTCGAAGTTCCGCAAGACGCTGGTGCCCGGGCTGATCGCCGCGGCGGAGCGCAACCGCCACCACTACGACAGATTCCAGCTTGCCGAAATCGGCAGCGTCTTCGAACCCGGCCACCGAGAGGTCGAGCAATCCCAGCAGCGCAATCTGGGCTTGGTGGCCGTGCAGGCAGGCAAGAAGGCCGACACGGTGGTCTGGGAGCGCCTGCGCAGCGCCCTGGACGGCTGGGCCCGACACGTGCTCGAATCGGGCCTCGATTACCAGGAGACCAAGGCCGGTCAACCTTGGGAGGATCCGAATCGGGTTGGTGAAATCACCGTTGCCGGCCGGCCGGTCGGTCGGGTGACCATCCTGCCGCTGGCCTGCAAGCAGCGCATCGACGAACGGCTCAAGGCATGGTCCATCGCCCTGGCGGAATTGAACCTGACCGCCTTGACCGACCTGGTCGGCCGACACGGGAAGCTTCCGCCGGTACCGAAGCATCCGCAGGCCCGGCTGGACTTCAGCGTGCTGGCCGACGCCGCGGCGCGCTACGCCTCCGTGCAGGCCCGGCTGGCCGCTTTCGAGCATCCCCTGCTGAAGCGTCTCTCGTTCGTCGGTGCCTACCAGGGCGGTTCGGTCCCGGACGGCAAGCGGAGCTTCACCTTCCGCACGGAGATCGGCCTGGAGGACCGCACGCTGGCCGACGAGGAAATCAAGGAATTCCAATCCGCCTTCCGGGCCTTCCTGGGTTCGGCCGGCATGGAGCTGCGCGGGTGAGCCCGATGACCTGCCCGAGGCAAACGCGCGTCTGGCTGGTGCTGGCACTGGTCGCCTGGACCGGCCCGGCGTCGCCGGCAATTGCCCAACCGCCCGGGGAGCCTCCGGTCCAGCGACTCCGAGGGGTTGTAGATCACGACCAGACCTGGTCCGGGCTGGTCATCATTACCGACGACCTGGTCATCCAGGATGCCACCGTGACGATCGCCGCCGGCACCAAGGTGGAGTTCGCCCATAGCGTTCCCGGCAGCCACCCGACTTTGACGGTCGGCGGGGCGGATCGGGCGGGTGGACACCTCAGGCTGCTGGCCACTGCCGAAGAGCCGATCATTTTTCGCACTCGCCCCGACACTAATCCCGGCAGGTTGGTGATCAACGTCCGCGGCCGGATGATCCCGACGAAGCTGGCCGGCTCGGATCCGTTGGAGCTTACCCCGGCCGACTTGGTGCCGGACGACGTCGCCTGGCAGCACGTTCGTTTCGAGAATCTGGGCCACCTTCGCACCCGGCGCCGGGGCGAGAAGGGCGCCCGGGTGGCCGAGGCCGCGGTGACCTTCAACCTCATCGGGGCGGCCCACACCCTGGGGCTGGCCAACTGCACCTTCGACCACACCACCCGGCTTCTGATCAGGGCGGCCGACGGGGCCAAGATCACCATCCTGGCCAACCAGTTCGCGCACCCCACCGAACGGGTCGGCGTGGAGGTCTTCGGTCGTGAGGGTGTCACCCCGGCGGGTCCGGTGGTCATCACTCAGAACGTGCTGGCCGCGGCCCTCCACCTGCGCGCCGCCCCGGCGACGATTGCGGAAAACGTCCTGATCGGTCCGGACGCCTCGATGTTCATCGAGCAGGATGAGTCGCCCAATACCCTGATCGCTCGCAACTACGTCCACAACACCACCGCGGAGGACAACGGCCGCTACTGCCTGCGGTGCGACAATCCCGCCGCGGTGATTGGGGACAATATCTTCCGCGGCGGGACGACCTGCGTCTGGAGTGGTTCGGGCCACATGTTCGGCAATGTCTTCATCGCCGCCTCCGGCCTGACCAGCCGGTTGGTCAAGAACGCCCGCACCCACCAACTGGTCCATTCCCTGCCGCCCGGGGCGAAGTTCGAACGTAATCTTCTTCTGGGACCGGCCTACTCACTGCTCATGCCCCAACCCGCCTCGACCCATCGGGGGCAGAAGCAATCCCCCGGCCCCACGGTGATCCGCAACAACCTCTTCGACGGGTTCGCCGCTTCGAGTAGGGCGATTCACTTGAATCCCGCTGGGAGCAGGCCCGTCTCGGTCACGGTGGTAAACAACCTGTTCCTGCGGATTGGGACGCTGGTCTACGACGAAGGCCGGACGGCAAAGACCCTGATCTATGCCGACCACAACGCCGTTGCTCCGCCGGCCGTCCGGGCGTTTGACCAGGTGAAGGTCGCCGGCACGACCCAGGGAGAACCCGGCTGGGCAGCCAAGGATGTGCGTGCCAAGGACGCCGCTTCACTGGCCCTGACCGGCAGCCTGCTCCGGCGCGTGCCGGATTATGACTCGGAAATCCTGGCCCGGAAGATCGGCGTCGACCAGATCCGCCAGCAGCTCTTCAACGCCTACCGTCCGTTGCCCCACAGTCCCCTGGTCCGGGCCGGCAGGCCGAAGGGCGCCGCCGCTACGGCCGGTTCGCCTTCCATCGGTCCCAGCGAACCGGCCGGCGGCTAGAGCAGTTAACGATTGGGAGTGGCACAGGCGCCGGAGCCTGTAAACCATCGCCTTGGGCGGCGGGGCTGCAGATCCATGCGACGGCCGAGATCGCCTGGCTTAGAGCATGAGAACGTGTATTTCGAGAGTCGGTAGGCTCGCGGTGATGCCGAGCAAGCCGTCCCGAGGCGGCCTGTTCCGGGTATCGTTCTTCGTGGGGTTGTGCTGCCTCTACCTGGCAGTTTACATCTGCGTGCTGCCGGTCGGTCCGCTGCCCACTGATGATCTGTTCTACATCGACGCCGCGTTCAAGCTGCAATCGGGAACCTACGAGGCTCCCACGCTGGGATTCCCCTATCATCACTACCTGCGCTGGCCGGTCACCCTTCCGCTCGCGGCATCGTTCTTCTTGTTCGGGGTTTCCGAGAAGACAATCGGCGCGTACACGCTCATGTACTTGGTGGGCATCAGTGCTGCGACTTACTTTCTCATTCTCCGGCTCTACGGTAGGCAGGTCCTCGCCGCCGTAGCCAGCCTCGCCATAGTCGTCGTCCCGGCAGAAATCGTGACTATCGTGGTGCGCTCTGAGCCGGCCGCCTTGTTTTGGGCGCTGGTTTCCTTGCTCCTCGCAGCGGCGCCGGGCCGGCGATTCGGGCGCCTGAAGCTGTTGGCCAGCGGGGCGTGCTTCGCTTTGGCGGTCAATGCCACGATGATCGCGGTGTTCTCGGCGCCCATGGTGCCGATCATGTTGTGGTATTTGCGTCGGAGAAGCACGGAGGCCAAGACTCTGGCCCGTAGCGTCGGACTCTTCGTTCTAGGCCTGTGGTTGGCGTACGAGGCCATCATGATCTTGGAGTGGATCTTCCTGGGGGACTATCTCATTCAGTATAAGGCCGTCAAATGGTGGCATCTGCAGCTTACGAACGAAGTTGTTCCCCTATCAGCGTACTTCGACCCTGACAACCGCTCATATTTCGTGTTCGGGCTATTGCTCACCGTCCTGCGCAGCCATCCGGTCTTGATCGCCCTGGTGCTGTTACTGCTCATCGCCCGGCAGGCTGCTGGGTTCGGCCGAGATCGAGCATCAGCGGCGTTGCTGGGCATGTCCTTGGTGTCAATCATCACCGTTGAACTGGCGAGATCTTTGGTGGTCCAGAAACACTACATTCGCTTCCTGGCGATTCCCTTCTACCTGCTCTGCGTCTATCTGCTGATTCAGATAACGAAGCTGATGCTGACCCGGCGAATGGGCCTCCTCGGGGTGAGCGCCGTGCTCCTGCTCCTCCTCGGCATACACGTAACGCGAAATGCGGGGCAGTACGTGAGAGAGGACCACTTCCTTCACTACTACCGCGATCCGATCCGCCTCATCAAGGCGGACATCGCCGAGAAGGACGCTCGAGCGGAGGTTGCTCGGGTGTTCTTCGAGAATAATGGTCTGGACTACCTCATTCCGTGGAACTGGGCGGTGAATTGCTATTCGGATTACGACCTTGTCGGAGCGGAAGTGTTGACGAACGCAGTACCATCGGGCCACCCGGAAGAGCTGACCTATTTCGTTTCCGTCTCCCCGCCAGGGCCGGAGCTGATCGACGCCGGATTCGTCAAGCTGGCCTATCCCCAGCCACGTGCCCAATCGCGTCCGGGCGTGTATGTCTGTTGGCCGGGTGATCGTCATCTAGGCGCCGAGTGATCGAGGGTCCGCGGCGCAGGCGATCAAGGCCGTTGCCCTGCGCCCGGCCGGCCGCGGTCGCTTCTTGGCGACGTTTTTATGATGATCGCGGCCCTGGTGGTGCCGTCGGGGCCGTGTTAGAGTGTCGGCGGACGTGGTGTTGGCCGGGTGGTTGTCGGATAGGGTCGCGCGGCCGCGTTCTGGCAGGGCAGTTTTGGAAGGGTCCGCATGGCAATTCAATTCACCTGTACCGCGTGTGGCCAGCCGATCGAGGTCGACGATGAGCGTGACTTGCCCCTACTGCCGCAAGGCGGTCGCGGCGCCGGCTGCCAGCACGCTGGCCGCCGGGGCCGCCCCACCGGCCGCTGGGACCGCGGCGCCGGACGGTGAGGCGGTCCTCCCCTACGCCGGGACCGCGCTGCCGACCAAGAGCGGTCCGCTAGGCTGGATCGCCTTGGGATGCGTGGTGATCTGTCTGCTATGCATGGTTTACTCGACGTTCGCCGTCCAATCCATGATGGCGGACCTGGATCCGGGGTCCATGACCCCCCAGGAGGCGGAGGAGTTCCAGGCCATCCTGAAGGAGAGAGTGCAGAGCAAGCCGGAGCTGATGATCGTCTCGGTAGTTGGTTCCTGCGTTCTTCCTTTGGCCGGGGTCGTCTGCGCGATCATCGCGCTGGTCAAGGGCTACCGGCCCCGGTGGCCGGCGATTGTCGCGTTGGTCTTGCTCGGCGGGGTGGCCGTTCTGGTATGCGCGGCGGTCCTGCTTCAGATCACGAGCGCTGCCGGAGCATAGTGACATCTACGGTGTCACCAGGATTAGGAACTGGGCCCATCTGGGGGGCGCCGGCGATCCATCAGGACCGGCCGTGGGGGGCCGCGTTTCCTTCCGGCCGGTCCTAATATCAATAGCCTCAAGCGTCCGGTAACGGGCCTGGCCACCTTGCGGTTCCGCGTTGTTCCGTCGGCCGCGCATGCGCAACATTATGATTGTCTTTGCTTTGCCGCGATTGGCGATGTTAACGGACGAATCTCTCGCCTGTTCATAGAGGACCCGGCGATTTGCAGGAGTGCTTCGGGAAGGAGTCTGGCCGCATTGACACGCACCCCACAATGTTGGTAAGGTCGAGCTTGGAGGCGGGGTTTGCGTATCGGGCAAGAGCGGCGACTTGCCGTAGAGAGGGTATAAACCCATGGAAACCAACGGCGCAACCAAGACCGACCGGCACCATGGATCGAGGCAATCCCCCTGTTTGTTCACTTTGCAGCACGCCAACCGGACGCTGCCTCTGGTCCGGCTGATCATGGCCGACGTTGTCAAGCAGCACAAGCGGGTTTGCGCTCTCGAGGAGAAGTGCCATGCGCCTAGGCCGGGGTGTTCCGACGATCACCTCGAGGAGTTGCGGGTTCAGTACGGAGCCGAATTGGACAAGCTCCGCCAACTCGCCGACGAGCTGGCGGCCATCGGCTGCTCGCTGGGCGACTCGCGCCGCGGCATTGTCGATTTTCGCACCTTGCATCAAGGCCGCGAGGTGGAGATGTGCTGGCGACTCGGTGAAGGCCAGATCGAATACTGGCACGAACTCGACGCCGGCCTGCACGGCCGCCAGACCATTGATGCCGAGTTCATCGCCCAGGCCTTACAGACCGAGGCCATCGCCTAGGATCGTCGTCTGCCGGAGCGGTCATCGGCCTTAGAGCCTCGCGGATGGGGCGGGTCGGCGAACAGGCCCCGCGCGTCGGCTTGGCCATTGGGGCCCACCTCCGGCTGGACAACGACCGCCGGCCTGATCGGCGGTTACCCGCGACGCACGCGGCACCTATCTGACTCCTGAAGGACGTGCATGTCGGGCTCTCCTGCAGCTTCGCCGATCGCCGAGAAATACCTCCAGCTCCATCTTTGCCAGGACGTGGGACCAATCCGCTTCGCCAACTTGCTGCGGGAACTCGGCGACATCGAGACCGTGCTGGGTGCCGGCGTCGGGCAGCTCGGCTCGGTCAGCCAGGTCGGCAGCAAGGTCGCCAGGAACATCGCCACCGGCCGGGACCAGGCCCGGGTGTCGGCGGAGATCGAGTTGGCCCACAAACGCGGCGTCCGCATCCTGTGCCTGGCCGATGAGGATTACCCCGCCGCCCTGCGCACGATCCCCGATCCTCCGGCCTGCCTGTACATTCGCGGCACGCTGCAGCGCGAGGACACGGTGGCGTTGGCCATCGTCGGCACCCGCCAATGCTCGCACTATGCAGCGGAACAGGCCGAGAGGTTCGGGGCCCTGACCGCAAATGCCGGGCTGACGGTGGTCTCCGGCATGGCCCGCGGGGTCGACACCTGTGCCCATCGCGGGGCCCTGGCCGGCGGCGGCAGGACTATCGCGGTCATCGGCTGCGGGCTGGGGCACCTGTATCCGCCCGAGGCTACCGAGCTGGCCGACCGGATCATCGAGCACGGCGCGTTGGTAAGCGAACTGCCCATGGAGGTCCCGCCGGACGCCAAGAACTTCCCCCCCCGAAATCGGATCATTGTCGGAATGTCGCTGGGCGTCCTGGTGGTCGAGGCCGGCCAGCGCAGCGGGGCCTTGATCTCCGCCCGGCTGGCCTCCGAGTACAACCGCGAGGTTTTTGCGATGCCCGGGCGCATCGACACCCCGCGGTCCGAGGGCTGTCACAAGTTGATCAAGACCGGCGGGGCCAAGCTGGTTACGAATCTGGGCGACATCCTGGAGGAGTTAGGCGAGACCGGCGCGGCGTTGATGACCGCGTCGGATGACGGCGAGTCAGCCGGGCAGGCACCTCCGAAGACCATCGCCCGGCTCGATGAGTACGAGCGACAGGTGCTCGCGGCTTTGGACCACGAGCCGATGGCCGTCGAAGCGGTCTGCGAGGCCTGCGATCTTCCTCCGGCACGGGTAGCCGCCGCCCTGACCGGCCTGCAACTCAAAGGCGCCATCCGCCAGGTGGGCAACGATTGCTACGAACCAACCAGCCGGGCGAAGTGAACGCCAGGCTCAACATGTCTCGGCAAGGTACGATCTCGCAGCGGTTCAGGGATTCCAGCGCCTGGCCGATCCGGGCCGGCCTCTCGATGGGTACCCCGCCGATCAATGATGACCGGTGGTTACCCGTCATCGGCGGACATCAGATATGAGATGGCCCAACGCACCCGCGGGCAACGCCGTGAACTGAGATATCGTAGGAGGTCATAAAAAGCAGCGTCCCTG
>CAZFMS010000179.1:0-8931 GCA_964520125.1 uncultured Planctomycetaceae bacterium | reverse complement strand
AAACGCGCCCATAAGTACCGCAATACCATCGCCGCTTAGTTCACGGCGTTGCCCTCCGGGGCTGCCGGTTGTCAGGGCCAACCCAACCCTGTGCAGGCCACTCCTCGCATATTCCCGTGGCAAACCTCACTCTTCCTTGAACGCGTCTGGGGCAATACTCGATCCAACTTCATAGACCCGCTTTCTGAACTCATCGCCGAGGAGATACTGCTGAATAATCTCTCTGCAGGCAAACGCTACGCAGATCGCCGTTAGTCGCAGCAGAAGGTCGGTCTTGTACCAGATTCCTGATACCCGAGTTGGAAACCTGATCGATCCATCTGGATTCTGTCCAACGAAGTTCTTCAATGCCAAGGGGCGAGCATGGGCGATTGCATTGCCCAGGCTTGCGCTAAAGAACCTCTGGAGAGGGCTCCGTCCTGTCTTCGAAATCCTCTTCAGCTTCTCATCAACCGTGATCTGTCTCCATCGTTTTGGCTGGTCTTTCTGTCCGCTGTTGAACACAGGATGTCTCTTTGCTTTCTCGAACTTCCTAATGATGCCCCTACGCTTTGGTCGTTCGGCAACGACCTGGGCCAGAGACTTCCTCCTGATCTGAGCTACGACCTTCAACTCTTCGTAATCATCCACGGCCTTCTCGATCAGGAACAAACTAGCCAATTGCTGCGATTTCGACGGGTCGGCCAGGATATACTGCATCGAAATGCAATCATCATAGATGCTACGCAGAATCAAAGGACATTCGTTGCGGTGCCCAGCGTCCACAAGTATGCGCATTGACTGTGCTGAACCTACGATCTTTGCAAGCAGCGCGAATACCCAAATGTGGTATCCACGAAAGGACTTGTCGCGTGCACACACGCGGAGAACATCCCGTGCCAGCTTGATCGATTGATCCAACTGTCTCTTCCGACTGCCTTTGTGCTTGTTCGACACAACGATCTCATCCCCCATGGGCGAGTAAGGTGGGCCAATCACGCATTCCCTATTCCTCCAACGACTCCTCAATACTGTCCAATCGCTCCCGCAACTCCGCCGGCAGACCCGACTGCAGCGTCTCGTCGATCAGCCCCACGCTGAGCATGTCGCCGATGTGGACTTGATCGATGGGTCGGTTCGAGGTGAGCTTCATGCGCACCAGGACGGAGAGTTCCAGAACCGAGAAGCCCTCGGGGTCGCGGACGGCCTCGGTCACGGACGGGGCGGGGTGCTGGTAGGATGGCCGAACCAACTCTCCTGCCCAGAACAGGCGTACGCCGGCGCGACGGCTGGGCTCGTCCGGGTCGATGAATAGGACGAGGCTTCGGAGGTCCTGCCGTTGGAAGCCCAGCCCGTGGATGACTTCAGTGATGCGGTCGAGGTCCGTCCTTTGTACTAGGAGGTCGACATCCTTGGTCGCGCGTGTGGCACTCGGATCAACGCGCGCTACCCACGTGGCGACGGCATTGCCCCCGACGACGGCATACGGGATGCCTGCAGCGTCGAGTGCCGCAGTCACGCGCCGCAGCCGCTTCTCGACACGATCAACTGCCATGACATATGCCCGAAAGGTCTGGTTTCTCATCGGTCGATTGTACCACGTCCGGCGATGCGTGGGCGTCGCCCGCCCCTAGGGCATCACCACCTCCTCATAGCTCTCCGGTCGGCGGTCGCGGAAGAATTGCCAGGTGTTGCGGACTTCGCGGATGGTGTCGAGGTCCAGGTCGGCGATGATGATGTCGTCTTCGGTCCTTTTGCCCTCGGCGAGGATCTGGCCGCGGGGGTCGCAGAAATAGCTGGTGCCGTAGAACTCGCCGATCTTCCAGGGCGGCTCGAGGCCCGGTCGGTTGATGGCTCCGATGAAATACTGGTTGGCCACCGCGTGGGCCGGCTGCTCCAGCTTCCACAAGTACTCGGACAGGCCGGCGACGGTGGCCGAGGGGTTGAAGACGATCTCGGCGCCGTTGAGGCCCAGGCAGCGGGCCCCCTCGGGGAAGTGCCGGTCGTAACAGATATAGACGCCGACCTTGCCGATCTTGGTCTCGAAGACCGGGTAGCCGAGGTTGCCCGGCCGGAAGAAGAACTTCTCCCAGAAGCCCGGCGGGCAGTGGGGGATGTGCATCTTGCGATACTTGCCCAAGTACTCCCCGTCGGCGTCGATCACCGCGGCGCTGTTGTAATAGACCCCCGGCAGGTCTTCCTCGTAGATGGGCACCACCATGACCAGGCCGTGCTTCTTGGCCAGCTCGGACATCAGCCGCACGGTGGGCCCGGCGGGGATCTGCTCGGTCATGCCGTACCACTTGGCGTCCTGCTCGCAGCAGAAATACGGCCCGTAGAAAAGCTCCTGGAGGCAAAGCACCTGGGCCCCCCGGCCCGCGGCCTGTTCGATCAGGGCCACGTGCTTGTCCATCATGGACTTCTTGATCTTCTCGATCGGTGAATCGCCCGGCTCACAGAGTGTGGCCTGAATCAAACCGCCTCGAACGACACGCGCCATCACAACCTCCCGCTGCCGGCCGCCGAGACCCCCGCCCCTGCGCCGGCAGGAAACCAGACCCGTCTCGGGCGAGCCATCGAGCAATCCTCTCTTTACCCTTCGTCAACCGCCACGGAGCATCGGTCCGGGATCGAGGCGCATTCTACCCGCATCGCCGCGGCGGTGCATCCGGGTTGGCCGCGCCCGGCTGGACCGCGCCCGGCCCCGGGGATACCATAGATGCGCAATCACACGTGGCTGGGAGATTCCCATGACGACCGCTCACCTGGATACAATCAAGCTCTTCACCGGCGGCCAGTGGCGGGAATCCGGGGCCACCCGATTCGGCCTGGTCCACAACCCATCCACCGGTGAGCCGATCGCCAAGTGCCCCCTCTGCGATGCCGAGGAGGCCGCCTCCGTGGTCCAGGCGGCTCACGATGCCTTCCCCGCCTGGCGCGACACCCCCATCGTCGAGCGGGCCCGAGTCATGTTCCGCCTCGTCGCCCTAATGGAGAAAAACGCCGACGACCTGGCCCGGACCATCTCCCGAGAGCACGGCAAGACCCACGCCGAGTCCCTGGGCTCGGTCCGCCGGGGCATCGAGATGGTCGAGTTCGCCTGCGGCCTGCCCACCTTGACTATGGGCGATTGCATGGCCAACCTGGCCCAGGACGTGGACTGCGAGACCTACCACCACCCGCTGGGCGTCTGCGTGGGAATCACCCCGTTCAACTTCCCTTTCATGGTGCCGCTGTGGATGGTCCCGATCGCCATCACTTGCGGCAACACCTTCGTCCTCAAGCCGAGTCCCCTGGTTCCGTTCAGTGTCATGAAGCTGGCAGAACTACTCGGCGAGGCCGGCCTTCCGCCGGGGGTGTTCAACGTAGTTCACGGCGACAAGGAATGCGTCGACGCCCTACTGACCAATCCCCTGGTCCAGGCGATCAGCTTCGTGGGCAGCACGCCGGTGGCCAGGTCCATCTACGAGACCGCCACCCGCCTAGGCAAGCGCTGCCAGGCCAACGGCGGGGCCAAGAATCACCTGCTGATCATGCCCGACGCCGACATGGACTACACCGTCTCCGCCCTACAGACCAGCGCATTCGGCTGCAGTGGCCAACGCTGCATGGCCGGCAGCCTGGCCGTCGCCATTGGCGATGCCGCCGACCCCCTGGTCGAACAGCTCACCGCCAGCGCCGGCCGGCTGAAGGTCGGCCCAACGGACCGCGACTGGGGGGCCCAGATGGGCCCGGTCATCAGCCAACCGCACCTCGACAGCCTGCTGGCCAACATCGACAAAGGCGTGCAAGAGGGCGCCCGGCTGGCCCGCGACGGCCGGAGCGTCAAGATCGACGAGACCCCGGGCGGTTTTTACCTGGGCCCGACCATCTTCGACCGCGTCCAGCCGGAGATGCAGCTCGCCCAGGCGGAGCTGTTCGGGCCGGTACTCGCCGTCACCCGGGCGGCCAACCTCGATGAGGCCATCGAGCTGACCAACCAGAGCGAATACGGCAACGGGGCGGTGATCTACACCCGTAGCGGCGCCGCGGCCCGGGAGTTCAAGCACCGGGCCGGGGCCGGCATGATCGGCATCAACGTCGGCGTCCCGGCCCCGATGGCCATGTTCCCCTTCACCGGCCACAAGACCAGCTTCTTCGGCGACCTGCACATCCAGGGCAAAGAAGGCATCGCCTTCTACACCCAACAGAAGATGATCATGACCCGCTGGCAAGCCGGCGGGGCGGCCGGCGAATTCGTGACCACGCGGGGGTAATACGCCGTTGCGCAAATCTGCGGCGGAATACGGAGCGCCGCGGGCATTTCTTGCGTTTACGTTTTTGCGACGGTCAGCGGATGTTGGGCACGCCTCTTGCAGTGCCTTGTTCGCCAGCTAGACGCGACGACGCTCCAGGTCGGGCTCCGGCTTGCCAGCGCCTCCTGAGGCGTAGGCTTCGGCAGACGCGTGGAAACCTGAGCGTATACGCTCTGGTGCCCCGGGCTCAGGACACTAGCCTGGTAGCCGCAGTGTTTCCCTTCGAGGGCGGTTGGAGTATTCTAGGTGAGGGAAAGTTCGACGTTGAAGCCGATGAAGACCATCCGGGAATTGCGGATTCTCGAGAATCGGCTCGTTCCCTGACCCCTGACAACGGCAGAAGGTGGTGAAGGCATGATTGCGGGGCTGACGAACGTCAAAGAGGATAAATGGGTTCACACCTCGTGTGGGGGATGCTACGCCCAGTGCGGCATCAAGGCCCACGTGGTCGACGGGGTGGTGGTCGACCTGGAGGGGAATCCCGAGACCCCGGCCGGCAGCGGGCGGATCTGCGCCAAGGGGACCGCCCAGCTCATGACCCTCTACGATCGGCACCGGGTCAACTATCCAGTCAAGCGGACCAATCCGGAGAAGGGCGTGGGGGCCGACCCCCGCTGGGAGCGGATCTCCTGGGAAGAGGCCATCGAGACCATCGTCGAGAAGTTCAAGAACATGAAGGACCCCCGGGGGACCTACTTCCAGGCGACCACCGTGCAGACCAGCGAGATTCGCTTCGCGGTGATAGCCTTCATGCGGGCCTGGGGCTTCAAGAACTACTGGGTCTCCGGCGGGGGGCTGTGGTGCGGCAACGGGGCCCACTTCATGAACGGCATCATGCATGCCGCCTGGTCGATCATCCCCGACTGGAACTACAACAACTACACCATCTACTTCGGCTGCTCCAAGGGCCACGGGGCCGGGCATGCCGCCCTGCAGAGCGCCCAATGGGTAGCCGACGCCCGGGCCCGGGGAATGAAGGCCGTGGTCTTCGATCCCTACCTCTCCACCCAGGCCTCCAAGGCCCACGAGTGGGTCCCTTGCCGGGTGGGGACCGACGGGGCCATCGCCCTGGGCATGATCAACGTCATCCTCAACGATCTGGGCGTGTGGGACGCCCACTATCTCAAGCTCAAGACCAATGCCCCCTACCTGATCCAGCCGGACCAGCACTACCTGCGGGATCCCAAGACCAACAAGCCCCTCATCTGGGACCCGGAGGACAACCAGGCCAAGACCTTCGACGACGAATCCATCAAAGACTACGCCCTGGAGGGGAGCTACAAGGTCAACGGGACCACCTGTACGCCGTCGTTCCAGCTTCTCAAGGAGCACGTGAAGACGAATTATCCCCTGGACAAGGTGGAGGAGATCTCCAGCGTGCCCGCGGCGACGCTCCGGCGGATCGCCAAGGAGTTCGTCGACCACGCCCAGATCGGCAGCACGATCGTCATCGACGGCAAGGTGCTGCCTTTGCGGCCGTCGGCGGCTATCTTCTTCCGCGGCAGCCAGGGGCACGTCAACTCCGGATGGAACTGCCTGGAGATCGACCTGCTCAACCAGATCGTGGGGGCCGCCGACGTGCCCGGCGGGGCCATGGGCCACGGGCCGCCGGTCTCCCAGGGCCACCCCGATACCGGCAAACCGAACACGGTGCCCTATACCTGTGACGACGGCCTGATGGTGGTCAAGGGTTGGGTATACGATCACAAGCCTTATCCCCTGCGAGAGCCCGCGCCGCCGCAGCGGCTCGACCTCCAGGACATGTTCCCCTGCTCGGTCTACAACGCCTTCACCATCTGCACGCCCGAATGGGAGCAGTACATGAAGGAGTTCAAGATCGACTACCGGCCGGAGATCATGGTCAACTTCGGCTCGAACTCGGTGATGACCATGGCCAACGCCGAGGAGGTGACCGAGAACTTCCTCAAGAAGTTCGACTTCATCTTCTCCTTCAACATCTATCAAAACGAGTTCACCGAGGCGGTGGCCGATATCGTCCTGCCCGACACCTGCTTCCTGGAACGCTACACGCCCTGCGTCACCTTCCCCTCGACGTTCTGCCACCCCACCGGGATGGATCATTGGGTCTGGCAGATTCGCCAGCCGGTCGTGCCCCCGCTCCACGAGCGCCGCGACTTCAACGAGATCATGCTGGAGATCGCCGATCGCCTGGGCGTCAAGGACAAGTACTACCAGGCCATCAACGACATCATCCCCGTCCGCTACGGCGGGGACATGGACCCCAAATACAAGCTGGACACCAACGGCGATCACTCCTGGGAAGACATCTGCGACCGGGTCTTGAAGGATCGGCTCGGGCCGCGCAAGGGCCTGGAGGCCTTGAAGAAGACCGGCCTGGAGAAGTGGCCGACCAAGGTCGAGGAGATGTACTGGCGGTGGTTCGTGCCCGTCAGGGTGCCGATCTACTTCGAGTTCTTCCTGGAGTCCGGAGAGAAGCTCAAGAAGCTCCTGTCCTCCTTCGGGCGGGAAGACCTGGTGGACTACAGGTTCTACACCCCCCTGGCGGAGTGGTTCCCCTGCCCCGCCCACGAGGAGAAGAACCCCGAGTTCGACCTGTGGGCCTTCAGCTGGCGGCCCTCGTTCCACACCCAGTCGTCCACCCAGAACAACCCCTGGCTCGACGAGGTATCGGTCAACGATCCGTTCGTGTACTTGATTCAGATGAACGCCGAGACCGGCCGCAAGAAGGGCCTTGTAGACCATGATGTCATCTGGGTGGAGAACCCGGACGGCAAGCGGATCAAGGGTCCGGTCAAGCTGGTCGAGGGGATGCACGCCGAACAACTGGGCATCGCCGGCTGCCACGGCCACTGGGCCCGGGGAACGCCCATCGCCCGGGGTAAGGGTCAGTTCTTCGACGACCTGATCAATCCCGACGTGAAGCACACCGATTCCCTCACCCAGGGCTCGGACGCCTGTGTCAAGGTAAAGGTCTACAAGGCGTAGGAACTGACAACTGATGACTAGCGATTGGAGAACCCGGAATCGTTCGATATACAGCGTTTAGCCGCGACCCGCAGGGGAGCGCGTCCCCCATCGGGTAGCGCAGCCATAGTCGTAAGTCGAAAAAAGAAACGTCAACAGGTAGCACAATATGCCGCGTTATGGTTTTGTCATCGATCTCAAAAGATGCTACGGGTGCTATTCCTGCCAGGTGTCGTGTAAGGCCGCCAACCACACGCCCCAGGGCATAGACTGGGCCAGGTGCGTCCCGTCAGAGACCGGCACTTTCCCCGCCGCCCTGCGCCAGATGGTGCCCTTGATCTGCCAGCAGTGCGCCGAGCCGGCCTGCATGACCGTCTGTCCGACCGGGGCGACCACCCAAGACGAAAACGGCATCGTCCACGTCGATAAGAAACTCTGCATGGGGTGCAAGTACTGCCTCATGGCCTGCCCCTATGGTGCCCGGCAGTCGGTGGACGAATGGAAGACCTACTTCCCCGATGCCGACGGCGATCTGGATCCCTACGAAGCCCACGCCCGGGCCCAATGGGAAGAGAAAAGCGGCTACGGCGTCGCCACCAAGTGCGACTATTGCATGGACCGCGTAAAGGACGGGCGCCAGCCGGCCTGTGTGGAATCCTGCCCGGCCAAGGCCCGCCATTTTGGCGACATCGAAGACCCCGAAAGCGAGGTCTCCATCCTGATCCGTCGGGAGCGCGGCTTCCAGCTCAACCCCGAGTTCGGAACCGATCCATCCTGCTATTACCTGCCGCCCAGGTGAGGAAAAAGTCGAAAAGTCGAAAAGTCGAAACGTCAAAACGTCAAAACGTCAAAACGTCGAAACGTCGAAACGTCGAAAATCAAGAGTCGATCAGTCATAGCCTTGGGATCTTGAAATGCTACCGATGCTCAAACCACAATCGAAATGGAGTTGGACAGTCGCGGCCTACCTATTCCTGGCCGGACTCGGCGGAGGGGCCTATGTCACCGGAGTGGTGGCCGACTTTTGCGGGACCGAATGGACCGGCATCTCCAAGATCGGCGTGGTCCTGGGATTCCCCTGCGTCCTGGTGGGCTGCGCGTTTCTGATCCTGGACCTGGGCTCGCCCAAGAACTTCTGGCGGGCCGGCATGCGCCCCAACACCTCCTGGATCGCCCGGGGAACCATCGTCATCTCCGCCTTCATGGCCCTGGGGGCCATCCACATAGCCTTCTGGCTGTGGCCCTTCGATAAGCTGGCCGCGGAGACCGCCGCGGGGGCCCGACACTTCATCGGCGTCTTGGGCACGGTCTTCGCCTTCGGCACCATGATCTACACCGGCATCCTCCTGGCCGCCTCGCGACCCATCGCCTTCTGGAGCACGGCCATGCTGCCGTTGCTGTTCCTGGTCTCCGCCCTGTCCACCGGGATCATGGCCGTGGTGCTCTTCGCCTGCCTGGCCGGCACGACCCACCAGGGCCCGATCCATACCCTCGCCCAAATCGACATGCTCCTGATCGTCCTGGAGATCTTCGTCCTGTTCTTCTTCTTCCAGGGCACCCAACGCGTGCCGGAATCTCGGGCCTCGGCTCGACTGGTACTCACCGGCTCCTCGGCCCGGCTCTTCTGGTGGGGCGTGGCGGTCCTCGGTCTGGCCGCTCCCCTGCTGCTCGAGTTCATCAGCGCCCGCTCCCTGCAGGGCGGCGCGGCCGT
>CAZFMS010000178.1:0-8933 GCA_964520125.1 uncultured Planctomycetaceae bacterium | reverse complement strand
GCAGTAGGGGCCAGCCCAGGTATTTCGCGGCCCGGGGGCAGCGGGCGGCCAGGGCGGCGTCGATGGCGTGTTCGCTCATGTGGTCCAAGCTCAGGCCGGCGCGGGACGCGGCCAGGACGTAGTCGGAGATCTGATGGGCCACGCTGGCCGGGCGGGTTACGCGGCCGGTGGCCGGGTCGGTGAAGCGGGCCTGGACCCCGCGGAGCATGATGGCCGGGTGCATCGCGGAGATGAGCACGAAGCCCTCGGCCGTGCAGAGCCGGCCCATCTCGCGGAAGAGGCCGCCCAGCTCGGCGACGTGGTCCAGGACCAGGCAGCAGGTGACTCGATCGAAGGCCGCGGAGTCCAGCGGTAGGGGGGTCTCCAGGTCGTGCTGCACGAAGCGGACCCGCTCGGCGCCGGGCTTGGCCCGGGCCTTGGCCAACATGCCCTCGGAGAAGTCGACCGCCGTGACCTCGGCACCTGCCGCGGCCAGGGCCAGGGCATGGCGGCCCGTTCCGCAGCCAAGGTCGGCAATACGCCGCCCGCGGACCTCGCCCAGCTGCCGGGCGACCTCGGCGGTCTCCAGGGCGATCAACGGATTGTCGTCCTGGTCATAGATCTCCGCCCAGGAGTCGTAGCCCTGACGGGTCGGCAGGTCGACGACGTCCTGACCGGCCGGATCTCCTTCCTCAGGCGGTCGCGGTGAGGGGCGCCGGTGTTGATCTTCAGCCATCGGGTGAATTCCCCCATGCCCGGCGTCGGTCTTCGCTCATCCCGAGGCCAGTTGCCGGCCGAAGGCGCGAGCCCGGGCGGCAAGGTCGGCGTCGGCGGCCACGGCCTCGGGGCTGACCACGTAGGTACCCAGCAAGGCCCCCAGCCATCGGCACTTGCTGAAGTTGGCCATCCGGCGGAAGGTCTCCTGCACCAGATCGGCCCCGTCATTCTCTCCCCCCCCGGCGGTGATGACCGCCGCCACCTTCCGGCCGGCCAGCAGGCTCTTGACCTCCTCGCCGTTGACGGTCTTGAACATGCAGTAGAAGCGGTCCAGGGCCATGGTCAGGGGCCAGGCAGGCGCCCAACAGAAGACCGGGGTGGCCCAGAGGATGAGGTCGGCCTCCAACGAACGGTCCAGGATGGGCCGCAGATCGTCAAGGACGGCGCAGCCCGGCTCATCGAGCTTCTGCTGGCAGGACCGGCACTCCAGGCAGCCCTGGAGGTTCTTCAACTCGGAGAGTTGGACGGTCTCGCTCTGGGCCCCACCCTCTCGGGCGGCGTCCAGCACTGTCTTCAAGAGTGCCTGGGTGTTGCCCTTGGGCCGGGGGCTGCCCTGAAAGGCGAGTATTCTCATTGCTGGTCCTCCTCGATACGGAACGGACGGCGCTGGTGCCTATGCCGGTGGATGCCGGGCAGACGGGCTCAGGTCCCCGATGGATTGGAGCCCCGGAGCCGGGGGACCGGGACACCTCTGGCCAATAGCATACACCGCAGGGCCCCGAATGTCTGCCGCCCACCCGTGCCGCCCGGGCTATGGCCGGACGGCTTGGCAGACGGCCTCGAGGTTGGCCCGGGGGACGACCTGGGGATCGTAGGTGCAACCCGGGGCGATCATGATCGGGCGATCCCGGGCTTGTCGGAGGGCGTCGGCGACTTCCATCCGGCAGTCCGCGGGGGTGCCGTTGGGCAGGGTGGAGAGGTTGTCGACCCCGCCGCAGAGCACCGGCTTGGCCCAGGAGCATGCTTCGCTGAGGGGGGGGCCGGCGGCCCGATCGGCCCAGTTGATGGCGTGGACCGGGTAGTCGGCGAAGGCCCGGAAGTTGACCGCCGTGCCGCAGACGTGGAGGAGATTGAAGGATCCACCCGAAGCCGCAGCCAAGATCTCTCGGTCGCTGGCCCGAACCAAGCGGTCGTACAACTCTCGGTTGTCGTCCGGCGAGTCGAGCCAGTCGTCGCGGACCGAAAGGAAGACTCCGTCGGCCCCGGCCTCGAGGCAGCGGGGGGCGAAGTTGGCCAGGCTGGTTCCGATGGTCTGGACGGCCTTGCTGACGGCCTCGGGGTCTTCCTCAAAGAAGCGCAGGATGGTGGCCGTGGAGGGGTCCTCGGCGGCGCTCAAGTTGGGCGGGAGGTGCTTGACTTTGGGCGGGGCCACCAGGCGGCGGAGGGTAGTGTAGGCGTTAAAGATGGTGGTGGCCATGAGCAGTCGGCCGCCCAGTTCGCGCTTCAGATCGGCGAGCAACTCGAGTTGTCTGGCGAATTCGGGTTCGTCTCCACGGAGGACGGTCAAGGCCGCCAAGTCGCCGACGCCGGCGATAGGTGAGCGGTGGGGGTAGCCGTTGTCGTTCATCACCTTGAGGAAGTCCAGATCGAAGGTCTGGACATGTTCCAGGTGGGCCTTCAGTGCCGGGGGGCCACAGACCTGGTCCGGGTTGAAGTGATGCCAGAGGCTGACCGGCGGCCGGTCGGGGTGGCGGCCCTGTAACACACATTGAACTCGCTCGATCCGATCCATGGGGCCTGCCTTTCTGTGCTACTCAGGTCGAGATTTTCCGGCGGTCGTCAGAGTCAGGTGGTCCTGCCGGGGGCGGGCAGATTGTAGCGGGGAATGCGTCGGGCGAGTTGGGGGAGTGGCGGATTCAGCGTCGAAGATGGTTCAAACTCGGGGGTCACGGAGGAGGCGTCGGGCGTGGGATCGGGCGGCGGGGGGGGTGGTGAGTTCGCCGTTGAGCTGGGCGTAGTAGAGCTGTTCGAGGATGTTCTTGTAGATGGGTCCCTTGGGGATGCCCAGCTTTTCCAGATAGCGGCCGTTGACCAGCGGTGGGGGGGCGACCTGGTCGGCGGGGATGCTGCGCACGCGGGCGAGGATGCGCCGGTAGGGGGTGGGCGGTCGTCCGGAGGCCCGCAGCTTGGCGGCGAAGAGGGTCAGGAGGTCGTCGAAGGCCGGGTGGGCCATGAGGAGTTTCAGGTCCGCCAGGGTCAGGTCGGCAGGGTTCAACAATGCGTCCTGGTGGGCGGCGAGCCAGGTGACGACCCGCTTAGTCTGGTTGCTGCAACGCAGGGCATCGCAGGCAGCTCCGATTCTTGGTTGCGGCAGTTGTTGGAGCATGACGGTAAGCCCGATCTCAAAACGGGCCTTGGGCGGTAGGGCGGCCAGGACGGGTTTGATTTGTCCATGATGGGTGGCGCAGTCCGGGGCGTCCGGCCAGAGGTGTTGAAGGGCCCCACACGCCTGGAGATCGGCGAAGGCCCGGGCCCGACTGGGGTGGGAGAGGATGGCGTCCAGTTCCTCGCGGATGCGCTCCGGGCTGATCCGCCGGATCGAGGGGGCATTGGCCCGCATGGCCGACCAGGTTTTGGGGTGAATGGTGAAGTCAAAGCGGGCGGCGAAGCGAACGGCCCGGAGGATGCGGAGATGGTCTTCGGCGAAGCGTAGCCGGGGGTCGCCGATGGCTCGGATGATGCCGGCCTGGAGGTCGGCCCGGCCGTCGACGTAATCCACCACTTCGCGTTTGAGGGGGTCGTGGAATATCCCGTTGATGGTGAAGTCGCGGCGGCGGGCGTCCTCGCGGGCGTCGGTGAAATGGACCTTGGTGGGATGCCGGCCGTCTTGGTAATCGACATCGATGCGGAAGGTCGCCACCTCGATGGCGAAGGGGCCGATGCGGACCAGGACGACGCCGAACTGGGCGCCGACCATTTGCGTTCGGCGGAAGAGGGCGGCGACTTGTTGGGGCTTGGCGGCGGTGGCCACGTCGTAGTCGTGGGGCCGCTTGCCCATGAGATGGTCGCGGACGCATCCGCCGGCGAAGAGGGCGACGTGCCCGGCCTGCTGGAGGCGCTGGACTACCGACCGGGCGGCGCCGTACATGGTCAGGGGGCGTCGTCTGGGGGTGTGGCCCTGGGGCTGACGTTTCTTCACGGAGACACCTGCGGGCTTCGCTCGAGGATGGTGACGGCCATCTTACCCCAAGTCCGGCGTTGGGACGATTTCCACCCACCCGGGAGCATGTCGGGAAGGATGCACTTGGCGTGGTGTCGCCAGATGGCCAGGGCTTGCGGCGATACGGGGAGACAACTGCCAAGGCGGGCGGTGACTTTGGTCATCACCGAGCCTGGCGAGAGGTCCTCGCTCAACCGATAGGGGGGGTCGAGGAATATGAGGTCGAAGGCAGCGCCGCGGGGCGGGGCGAGTTCGGCGGTTTCGGCCGGGCAGTTGAACACTCGGGCGGCCGGGCCAATGGTGAGCGTGTCCAGGTTCTGTCGGAGGCAGCGGAAAGCCTGACGGTCGGCCTCCACGAATGCGCAGAAGCAGGCCCCGCGGGATAGGGCTTCGATTCCCAGGCTGCCGCTGCCGCAGAAGAGGTCCAGCACGTTCAGCGGGGGTAGGGAACCAGGTTGATCCAGGCGAGCACCCAGGGCATCGAATAGCGCGACCTTCACGCGGTCGAGGATGGGGCGGGTGTCGCGGCCCGGTGAGGAACGCAAGGGTCGCCCTCGGTAGTTTCCGGCAATGACGCGCATGGGCCCAGTATAGTCGGAGCGGCGCGGTTTGACGGTAGCGGACGGTGTTTCTAGAATCCACCGCGCTGCCGTCGGGGCCGGCGTGTGATGGAGGCCGGTTGCGGGACGCGGCGGCCGCTGCCGGGCTACCTAGTTCGGGTGGCCGCGAGAGGTGGGCGGACGTCGGAGTATTGCGGGATGAAGATTCGTCCGGTCAAGGGGACTCGGGACCTGTACCCGGAGGACTATGCGCCTCTTCGGCGGATATTCGACACCTGGCGGAGGGTCTCCCGGAGGCACGGTTTCGAGGAGTTCGAAGGCCCGACGCTGGAGATGCTGGACCTCTATCGGGAGAAGAGCGGCGACGAGTTGGTGGGGCAACTCTATCGATTGACAGACAGTGGGGGTCGGGAACTAGCCCTGCGGCCGGAGACGACGCCGACCCTGGCCCGGATGGTGGCGGCCCGGATCAACACGCTGGCCAAGCCGATCAAGTGGTTCACGATTCCGACGCTGTTTCGGGGGGAGAACGTGCAGCGTGGCCGGCTGCGGGAGTTTTTCCAGTGGAACGTGGATGTGATCGGCGTATCCGACGTGGTGGCGGACGCGGAGTGCATTCTGGTGGGGGTGGAGGCGTTGCGGGAGCTGGGTCTGACCGCCGCGGACATCGTGGTGCGGATCAGCAATCGTCGGCTCATCGGGGCCTTGCTGAACGGAACGGGCATTGTGGAGCCGTCCCATAGAGAGGCCTTTGCCTTGATGGACAAGGCCGGCAAGTTGCCGGCGGAGGAGTTGGCGCGTCGATGGGACGAGGGCTTCGGCGCTAAGCTCCCGTTTACCGAGCTGTATCACTTGCTGGCGGCGGCGGATTTACCTTCGCTTCGCGGGGCGGTTCAAGAACTCGGCGAGTTCAAGGCGTCCGCAGCATTCGACTCGGCGTTGGATGAAACCGAGCGGCTCTTTACAATCTTACATCATTTTGGAATTACAGAATTCTGTGAACTTGATCTCCAAGTCGTTCGCGGCCTGGCCTATTACACCGGGCCGGTCTTCGAATTCCACGAGCGGTCCGGCGGCGAGCGGGCCATCTGTGGGGGCGGGCGCTATGACGATCTGCTGGGCAGGCTCGGCAAATCTCCGGAGCCGGCGGTGGGCTTCGGAATGGGCGACGTGGTCCTGTCGCTGATCATGAAGGATCGGGGACTGCTGACCGCCGAGCAGCGGGGGGGGGCGGTGTTCGTCGTCGACGCGGCCGAGGGCCTGCGCGAGATGGTGCATCGGACGGTGGGGGGGCTGCGTCGGGCGGGGATAGAGGCAGAGTTCAACTACGCCCGGCAATCGCTGGGCAAGCAGCTCAAGGCGGCCGACAAGCGGGGGGCTCGGGTGGCGATTATCCTGGGCGAGGAGACGCAGGGGAGGGGGGGCGTCGTGCAGATCAAGGATATGATAGGGGGGGAGTCCCGGGAGGCCTCCTGGGAAGCGCTGCTGGCTAATCCGAGAGACGTCCTACGGGAAACACGGTGACGGTCAGGAGGACCCATTACGAGCTGGCCTTCGAGACCTACCTGGACCGCCGGGGGACTCCCTATGTGGCCGTGGAAGATGTGCGGCACTTCGCCAAGAAGTGCACCGGCACCAAGGCCTTCGATTACATCGTGTATCCGCCGCGGGGGCCGGCGTGTTTGGTGGATGGCAAAGGCCGAAAGTTTACTTCCCAATCGGCCGGGGTGGATTGCCGGCAGCGGAACTGGGTGACCCGGCCGGACGTGTCCGGCTTGCTCACCTGGCAAGAGGTCTTCGGCTCGGACTATGTGGCCATGTTCGTATTCGCCTACTGGCTGGCCCGACGGGAAAGTCGGGGTGGCAAAGCGAAGGTGGAGGGGGGGGCGGAGAGCTTCTCGTTCGCCGGTCGGCGGTACAGCTTCTGGCTGGTTTCGGTGAAGGAGTATGCCGGTCACCAGAAGAAGCTGTCCAAGAGTTGGAATACGGTGTCCATCCCGGGGGCGGTCTTCAAGAGGATCAGCAAGCCTCTGGAGACCTCGTGGCCGGCGGCTCCGTGCTAGACCGGCGGGGAACATTCACCGCAGAGAACGCGGAGATCGCGGAGAGGGGCGGAATGGAGGATTGGCGGACCGCAGGTGATATACGTCCGGTCAAGCCGGCGTGTATATAGATAAACTGGTCCACGGCCTCGCGGGATATTGCGAAAAGTGTTCTCCACGGTCTTTGCGGTGTCGAGGAGGTCCGCTGGGGATCCTGGCGACGGGATCTGGGCTTTGCCATCCTGGGTGCGGCGAGATACAATCCATCGGTTGCCCGGGTGGCGCCGTCGATGGTAAAGGGCTGGGTCTCACGAAGACTCACCGGGGCACGGGTTTTGCGAAAGGGGTGTTGGCGCGTGACACGGAGAATGTTGGCGGTAGTGGTGACAATCGTTCTGGGGGTGGGGGTGCCGCTGTTCGCCCAGGTCAACGATGCGACGGTCAAGGACGGGAACATCGAGCCCCTGCCCAGCAAGCGAGCCTTCGTCGAGTACGCCCTGGCCGGTTTCTTTCTCCTGGCGGCACTGGCCCTGGGCTTTTACACCAGTAAGCGAGGCAACGACTAGGCCGGGACTGCACTGCCGGCCGGCGGAGGTGCCGGCCGGGAAGGTCGAGTGTTCCGGCGACCAGGGAGGACGAGCATGAGCAAACGAACCCTGATTGTGCTGCTCACCGCGGTGAATCTGATTCTGCTGACGACGCTGATGCTGTCCAGTTGGCGGCTGCCCGCGGCCTACGGGCAGGTGGTTTCGACCAGCGGGCAGTACTTGATTGTCGCGGCGGAGATCAAGGACGGAGTGGATGCTCTATATGTGCTGGATGTAGGCCAGCGGAGGATGCACACCTTCGTTCCCAGTCGCAACCAGAATGACCGGCGGCTGTTCCATTCCGGCTCCCGGGATCTTCTGCGCGACTTCCGCGGCACGCGTTGAGGGCGGGGTGATTCGGCGGTGAGAGCGGAGTGTGTGGAGTAGTTGAACGTAGCATTCGAGGACTGAATACCGTGCCAGACAACCAAAACCTGACCATAGGCGTTTTGTCGATCACCGCGGTGGTTCTGTTGGTGGGCGTTTTTGTGACGTTGGCGGGAGGGCAGAATGAAGCCTTGGCCATCGGCCAGACGGCCCGCGGCGGCGACTACGTCGTGGCCACCGGCCAATTCACCCAGAACAGCGAGCTGGTGTACATACTGGATGCTCCTGCCAGGCGGCTTAATGCTTACAGCTTCGACATCACCCGGCGGGAGTTGATTCTCTGGGATTCGCAGGACTGGGGCGGGCTGCTGGGCGGGCCCCCAGCGGTTGAAGAAGCCGGCAGCGAGAAGCTGGAACGGCGGTCGCGGCGCCGTTGATGGATTTCGTCGGGGTGGGACGGCGATTCGTGGTGGCCCGGCAGACGCCAGCACTCAACGCAACATAAGATTCATTATCGGACCATCTATCCAGGGCGCCCTTTGCCGTGATGTCGGTGACGCGCGTGGCCATGGCAACCTCTGTCAAAGCGATCAGTAACCGTCGCGCGGGCCCGGTGGTCTGTCCGATGGTCGGTGAGGTCTCAGGCCTTCTTCCGGGCGCGGCGGCCGGGGCATGGTTTGAAAGGTCTCGTTCGCCATGGTGAGCGGCGCTTGGCGCCCATGGTTCCAAGCACGGTGGTGATCAACAGTGCGGCTCGTCCGAGGTCGGTCAGGTCGTATCTGTTCCGTGAGGCGGTGGTGAACAGGCCGGCCCGCTCGAGTTCGCGGAGGTGATGATACAAGGGCCCGGTCTTGAGGGGGACCGCCTGGCGGAGGGCGTGGTGGGTGTTGGCCCCGGTCATGACCGCCCGGGCCAGGCGGATGCGATCTACGTGGGCCAGGCCGGTCAGGATCTTGGCCAGGACGACTGGATCGGCGGTGTCCAGGAAGGTCTTTCGGTGGCGTTGGGCGGGTTTGTCGGAGAAATGCTCGACGCGGGCGTAGCGCAGGGCCCCCTCCTCGCCCTGCCGGTCGGCCAGCGCGAGAGTCACGCCCAGGCCGAAGCGCAGCGTTGGTTTGGACCCGCGGGGAAACAAGGCCCGCAGGGCGGCGTTGGTGAGGTCATGGCTGTTGCTCCTCGGAGAGGAGCTTTTCGCAGGGCTCCGGCGGGTGGTCGATTTCGGCCGGGCCTTGGGCGTCTTGGGCTTAGGTGTCTTGGGCGTGCGTGACTTGGACGTAGGTGTCCTGGCGGACGTTGAGGACCGAGGCGTTGCCCCCCTCTTTGGCGTTATAGGACGTCGTCGCCCCCCCCCGGCCTTGGACGGCTTGGTCGCCTTCGCCGCTTGGGCTCCTCTTCCGGCAGTCGTTTTCTGGGCGGTTCTCTTCATGCGCTTGGCCTCCCGGCACGGTTCGTTCAGCGGAGTGAACCTCGGTCGGTCCCATTCCAATATCGTCGGAACTGT
>CAZFMS010000177.1:0-8948 GCA_964520125.1 uncultured Planctomycetaceae bacterium | reverse complement strand
ATCGACACCCGACATTAGCATCGAAATTCCGAAATTTGCATGTTAAAATCCGACATCGACATGGCTAGCCAATCAGTTTCGGGAATCACGGGGGATGCCGGGGCGGGCTTTGCCGGCTACCTGTGGTCGCCGGGCGGCGAGACCACCCAAAGCATCGTCGTGGACACGCCGGATAGCTATGGAGTTACGGTAAGTGACGCCAACGGGTGTCAGGCCGCCGACAGCGTCGTAGTGACGTGGGACTGCACGTCGATCGTCTGGTCGTACCCTTCTGTGGAGGATTTCAGCGGCGGCTTTGGGGGATGGGTCAATCTGGGGGGGGATGATTTCGACTGGTCGCGGAGGAGCGGTTCGACCCCATCCGGGGGAACCGGGCCGCAGGGCGATCACACCACGGGGACGGGATTCTATTTGTACACGGAGGCATCCATCCCCAACAACCCGTTCAAGGCTGCGGTGGTGGAGGGTCCCTGCTTCGACACGCGGGGGGCCACGCTATTGGAGTTGGATTTCTGGTACCACATGTCGGGCCTCGACATGGGCACGCTCAGCGTCGAGGCATCGTACGACTGCCTCGTCTGGGACACGGTGTGGAGCACGTCCGGCGATCAGGGCAACTCCTGGCTGCAGGCGGTCGTTGATTTGACCCCTTATGTCGGAGTCACCACCAAGATCAGGTTCCGGGGGGTCACTGGGGCGGGCCTTTCCGGTGACATGGCCATCGACGATATAGCGGTATTCGCCCGTCTGGGGGCACCCACGGATTTCACGGCGACGGCGTCCTCCGATACGCAGATCGATTTGTCGTGGACGGATAACTCCGCCAACGAGACCGGCTTCGAGATCGAGCGCTCCACCAGCGGCCCGGGCGGTCCCTTCAGCCTGCTGACCACGCTTCCGGCAGATTCTACTGCGCATCAGGACTTCGGTTTGGACTACGCCACCGAGTATTGCTACCGGGTTCGGGCGATTAATGCGATCGCCCAGTCGGTGTTTACCGCCGCGGAGTGCGGAATCACATTCGGCCTGTCCGCTTTTGTGGCCTACAACGATTGCGTCTATGACCCCAATCTGGACGGGGCGGCGGTTGATCCTAACGGGCAGTCCGTGCATTACATCGCCCCAAACGTAACCACCTTCAGCGTGGGCGACGGCTCCATCGGTCCGACTTCGGGCGAGTTGATCGATCAGGCCACCGGCGTCCCCACGGGGGTCACGGTGCTGCTCACCCAGAGCGGGGGCCTGACCTGGGTGGCGTCGGTCGACTACCCGTGGCTCGGGGGGTACGACACCGCCCCGGGGACCGACGCCAACAACACATTCGGGGGCATCGCCGACATGACCGGGGTGATGCGGTACGGCTTCCCTGGTTGGTTGGCGGAGGTTTATTTCAGCGGGTTGGATCCGCAGAAGCGCTACGCCTTCGCGACCTCGGCATCACGTGCCAAGCAGCACACCGACGGCCCGCCCGGCTATGACGATCGATGGACGATCTACACGATCTGGAGCGCCCCGGCGGCGACCAACGCCAGCAGTGCCGGGACCCAGGAATACCTGGGCAACCCCCATTCGGTCTACTTCAACACGGGGAACAACCACGACGAAGGCTACGTGGCCCGGTGGACGGGTATTAATCCGGGAGCTGATGGGACGTTCGTGATCCGGGCCGAGGCTCACCCGGATTCTTCGGGGGGCGGCCTGGAGGCCTATGCGTTCGACGTGTTCATGTTTAGGGAGGAGCCCGCCACTCTGCTGCCGCCCGGCGCCCCGAGCAGCCTGGTGGCCACCGCGTTGTCGGGCTCGCAGATCGATCTGAGCTGGCTGGACAACTCGATCTATGAGGACGGCTTCGAGATCGAACGTTCCACCAGCGGCGTGGGGGGCCCGTTCAACCCGCTGGACACGGTACCGCCGAATACGACGGCCTATCAGGATTCAGGTCTGGACTTCGACACCGAGTATTGCTACCGGGTGCGGGCGTTCAACGCGGCCGGCCAATCTGTATACACCGACGTAGATTGCGCTATGACTGAGGCCTTGCCCCCGCCCGATGCGCCGACCGACTTGACGGCGATCGCGTTCTCGGGCATCCGCGTGGACTTGTCATGGATCGACAATTCGAACGATGAGGATGGTTTCGAGATCGAGCGATCAGATGATGGACCGGGTGGTCCGTACTTCCTGGTGGACACCATATCTGCGGAGAAGGAGTCCTACCAGGACATCGGGCTGGAGCTGACCACGCTGTACTGCTATCGAGTTCGGGCGTTTCATGCCGGCGGTCCATCGGAGTATACGAACCTGGCCTGCGACATCACGCTCGACTTCGAGTGCCAGATAGACCCGCATTGCGAGGACAATGACTCCTGTACGGTGGACAGCTGCGTGGGCGGTCTCTGTGTCCATGCCTGTCCGACCATTGCGGTCTCCTCCTACCCGCATATCGATGACTTCGAGGCCGATTTCGGAGGGTGGGCCAACGTTTCCGGAGATGATTTCGACTGGACGCGAACGAACATCGCCACCCCCTCGCCCAACACCGGTCCCTCGGGGGACCACACCACCGGTTCCGGCTATTATCTGTTCATCGAGGCGTCGGAGCCCAACTTCCCCAACAAGACCGCTTTCTTGGAGGGTCCCTGCCTGGACCTCAGCAACGTGAGCGCCGCGGGGATTACCTTCTGGTACCACATGTGGGGATCGGAGACGGGGACCCTGGTCGTCCAGATTTCCGAGAACTGTATTGACTGGTCGACGATTTGGATCCGCTCGGGCGATCAGGGTGATTCCTGGTTTGAAGCCACCGCGGATCTCAGCTCCTACATCGGCATGAACGTCAGAATGCGATTCGCGGCCGTTACCGGGGTGGGCTGGATGGGTGACATGGCCATCGACGATGTCATGCTGACCGCTCCCCCGGATGCCCCCAGCAACCTGCTGGCCACTGCGGCCTCGGTCTCGGAGGTCGATCTGACGTGGACGGACAACTCGGACAATGAGACCGGCTTCGAGATCGAGCGTTCGACCACCGGGGCCGGCGGGCCGTTCAATCCGCTTACGACCGTGCCCGCCGACACGGCCTCCTATCAAGATGCAGGCTTGGATCCGGTGAGCGAGTACTGTTACCAGGTCCGGTCGATCAACGTGGGCAGCCAATCGGCGTTCACCAATGTGGACTGTGGCACGACTCTGGCCGGCCCGATTTTCAGCGCGTACAACGACTGTGTTTATGACGTCACCCTGGACGGCACGGACACCGACCCCAACGGGCAGGCGGTTCATTACCTCGCCCCGAACGTGACGACGTTCGGCATCGGAACCGGCTTCACCGGTTCTACGACGGGAGAGTTGCTGGACCAGCCCAGCGGAAGCTCCACGGGCGTGACCGTCACCCTGACGGAGAGCGGTGGCGTCAACTGGCAGCCCGTGGTTGGACCAACCTGGGACGGCGGGTACGACACGGCACTGGGCACCGATGCCCGCAACACCTTCGGCGGCATAGCCGACATGACCGGGGTGGTCTATTACGGGAGCCTCGGCTGGTGGGTCGAGGTGACCTTCACCGGCCTGGATCCCGGGCGCGTATATACCTTCGCCACCTCCTCTTCCCGGGCCAAACAGAACACCGACGGGGCGCCCGGCTATGACGATCGTTGGACGATCTTCACGGTTTCGGGCATCGATGCCGCCAGCAACGCGAGCAGCCTGGGCACGGTCGAGTATGACGATGGCGGCGGCCCCGATCCCTGGCGGGTGTGGTTCAACACGGGGAACAATCACGACGATGGTTACCTGGCCCGATGGACGGACATTCAGCCGGGGACTGATGGCAGCTTCACGGTTCGGGCCGAGGCTCATCCGAATTCCGGCTCCGGCGGCCTGGAAGCATACGCATTCGACGTCTTCTTGTTGCAGGAGTTCGCTCCGTGCGAACCGCCGCAGATCGTGTCCCATCCGCAGAGTCAATGGCTCTGCCAGGGCGACGATGCCTTGTTCATGGTGGGCGCCATGGGCACGGGAACGCTGCACTACCAATGGCTCAAGGAAGGATTGCCGGTCGGCGCCGACACCGACACACTGATCCTGGCTGAGGTGCAACCGGCCGACAACGGCGTTTCAATCATGTGCGAGGTCACCGACCAGTGCAGTATTCCGGTGACTACTACATCGGCGACACTGACGGTGACACCGGAAACTCCCGGCGACGTTAACGGCGACACCATCATCGACGGCCGCGACATCCCGTCCTTCCTGGAGGTGCTGTTCAACAACCCCACCGGCCCGTTGACTCCGATGTTCTGCGCCGCCGATCTCGACGCCAGCGGTGTCGTTGATCAAGGAGATGTTGGACTATTCGTCGCCATCTTGCTGGCGAATTGACCCGGCCGGGTGTCGTTTGAGGCCGGTGGGGCAATAACCACAGCGGGACGTCCGCGTCAGCATCTATCAGCCTCGGATCAGCTTACCTGATCGGGCAATCTCTTATCCGACCAGGCCGGTAACGGAATTGGTCCACAGATCACCAGGAGACTCGGTGTTCCGCTTTGGAGCCGGCCCGCGCAGCGGCGCGGTCAATAACTTCCTGGGCAAGCTGGGTACGATCGGGGCCCGCGACGGGTCTTGCGTCCGATAAGTCCCAGATCACGGGATCGCAGGAAGGGAAGAGACAGTTAGATAGATTGATATGCCACCCGGGATTCGAGTAAACTGATAATCTGGGCGTGGCGTGGAAAGTACGTCGTGGCCCAAACTTGTTGCCGGAGTGGCTTGCGAAGGTGGGCGGGCTCGGTGTGTGTCAATAGCAGGGGCAGAGAAGCGTCCCAGCATCGATCAGGGCGTCCGGGCCGATAGCCCATTGCGGTGCCATGGTTCAGGGAAAGAGGCGCAAAATGCGGCGGATCCCTATAGCGGAATCAGTAGTCGCGCAGGCAGACACTGCGGAGCGGTCTGGGTCCGATCCGGTCGGCGGCGTCCGGCACGAGAATCGGGTCTCCCCAGGTGCTCTTATCATCTGCTGCATCCTCCTCAGCCTGGCGGCCTGGCCAACCCTGGGCAGGGCGTTTGCCGGCTTCGGAGCTGTTCATCCAGGGCTGGACCACGACATCGAGCGGGCCACCCAACTCGTTGCCGATAATCCAAATCAAGCAGACTCGTTGGTCAAGCGCGGCCACCTCTATCGTTTGAACGGCAGGCTGGTCGAATCGCTGGCCGATCTCGATCGGGCTCGCCAGCTGGATCCCCAGGACCGGTGGGTCGGTTTGCAGCGCGGCCTGACGCTTTCGGCCATGGGACGAGACCAAGAGGCGGAGGCCGAGCTGGACCGCTTCCTGAGGGGCGGGCCGGGAACGTTGGCCTACACGGAACGGGGACGCATCCGGGCCCGCACCGGCCGAACACTATTGGCAATTGCAGACCTGACCTCGGCAATCGGCATGCGACCCGACGTCGATTCCTACCTGCTGCGCGGACGGCTCCAGGTTTCCCTGGGACTGCTCGCTGAAGCCGTGGCGGGTTATCGCGAGGGCTGGTCGCGGTTGGGTGGGGCGTTCCTGCTCGAGTAGGCTCTCATTCGAGTCGAGATGGCTCGAGGCAAGTACCGGGCGGCTATGGAACTTATCGATCAAGCCTTGTTGCGGGCGGCAGTGAAGTCTCCGTGGCACCTCCGCCGAGCGGAGGTACTGGCAGGTGTAGGCCAGCCAGAGGGGGCTCAGGCCGAACTCGGTCGGGCATTGGCCGAGGCCGACCGGCTCCTGGCTAAGCGCCCGTGTGGTATCCATCTGGTTTCTCGGGCGAAAGTTTATGCGGCCATGGGGAACTTCGCGGCGGCCAGGAAGGATTTGAAACTGGCCCTTCGGAAGTCGCCGCGTTTCAAGGCGGCCAACGAGTTGCTGGCGGACTTGGAGCGTAGAGAGACGCTTGAAGAGGAAGTGGAGAGCAAGGAATGGTGAAGGCGATCCGTCCTGGGCATGTTGCAGCACGAGGATGGAGATCCCACGCCTGGATGTGCTGCGGGGCCCTGCTGGTGCTCTCCGTCGGGGCGACTCCCGCCGCGGCCGTTCTAGTGCGAGAACCCTATCTTCAACTGGTTACCCCGACCTCAGTGACGGTGGTGTGGCGAACAACGCTTTCGTCCGGGAGCGACAGCCGAGTGCAGTATGGCACGGGCTCGACCAACCTGAACCTGACGGCGACGGGTGTAGCCGTCGTGCCACCGTCGAATCCCAACGTGAGGGATCATTTCGTCACGGTCACTGGTTTGAATCCTGGCTCCCGGTACTTCTACAACGTCGGTACAACGAGCGGCGGACAAGAAGGCGGAGGCACGGCGGATCACTACTTGGTCACCTCTCCGGCGGTGGGCGCGGCAACGCCGTTCACCGCATGGATCGTTGGCGACTCGGGCACCGCGGATGCCAACCAAACCGCGGTGCGCGACGCCATGCTGGCCGAGACCGGCGGGAGCCCGCCGGAGCTGTTCATCCACGTTGGCGACATGGCCTACGAGAACGGTACCGACGTGGAGTTCACCAACAAGCACTTCGCGATTTATAAGGACATCTTGCGGAATACCCCTTTGTGGACGAGCATCGGCAACCACGAGGCCTCGGCGGGCGTTTCCGATTCTCCGACCCAGAGTGGGCCGTACTATGAGGCCTTTGTCCTGCCGGCGGCAGCCGAAGCCGGTGGGGTGGCCACGGGGACGGAGGCCTACTACTCCTTTGACTACGCGAACGTTCACTTCGTGGTGCTCGACTCCGACGACACCAACAGGTGGCCCACCGCCCCGATGGGTCAATGGCTGGTGGCCGATCTCGCGGCCACCGCCCAGGATTGGATTATCGCCGTCTTCCACCACCCGCCGTACGCCAAGGCCCACCACGATTCGGACAGCGCCAGTGACTCGGGCGGCCGGCTGGTCGCCATGCGCGAGAATTTCCTGCCCATCCTGGAGGCCGGCGGCGTGGACCTGGTGCTGGCCGGCCACTCGCATGCCTATGAGCGGTCCTACCTGATCGATGGTGCTTATGGGTATGGCAGCAGCCCGGATTACCCGACCCCGGACTTGGCCACCCTGCTGGCCGACGGTCACATCCTCGATCTTGGCGACGGCGATCCCTCCGGCGACGGAGCCTATGTCAAGGGTCTGGGTCTGGGGGCCCACGAAGGGGCGGTCTATGTGGTGGCCGGTCATGGCGGGCGAGTTCTGGGCAGCGGCGGCAGCCACCCGGTGATGCACTTTACCGAGCTGGAGTTCGGCTCGTGTCTGCTGACCGTCGACGGCAACACCCTCTCGCTCCGAAACCTGCGACACGACGGAGTGATCAGCGACTCATTCTCGATGGTGAAGCTGCAGACCTGCAACGGACCTGCGGAATGCGACGACGGGGACGCGTGCACGACCGACGACTGCGTGGCTGGTTTCTGTGAGAGCCTGCCGGTGGCCTGTCCCTCGGGCGAAGTATGCGATCCGGTCGACGGGCAATGTGTTACGCGTTTCGCTGCGGATCACGTACTGTTCGTGAGCGTGGACGGTTTGCGCCCCGATGCCCTGACCAGCATACCGCCGGCCTCGATCCCCAATCTGACCCAGGTCTTCCAGGGCTCATCGACGCTCAACGCACGAACGGTTTATTCCCATACCTGGACGCTGCCGAATCACGTGTCGATGCTGACCAGCAGGCCGGTAGTGGGGACCGGGGGACACGGCTGGACCAGCAACACCGATCCCCAGCCCGGTGTGACTCTGCACACCAACCTGGGGCAATACGTCACCGGCCTGTTCGACGTGGCCCATGATAACGGTCTGTACACCGCGATGTATGCCGGCAAGACCAAGTTCTCCTTGTTCGACGATTCGTGGAACGAGGTCAACGGCGCCCCCGACGTGACCGGTACAGACGACGGGCGAGACAAGATTGACACCTATCTCTATACGCCCGACTTGAGCACTCTGACAAATGGGGTGCTTGCTGAATTGGCCGCTCCGCCCGCGTCGGGCAGCCTGATCTTCCTCCACTACATGTACCCGGATGTGGCCGGCCACGACACTGGTTGGGATCTTACGCCGGGTTCGCCGTACGTGCAGAGTATCCTCGACGTGGATGCCTCCTTGGGGCAGATCATGGACGCCATCCGGGCCGATAGCGCCCTGTATAGCCAGGTCGCAATCGTTCTCACGGCAGATCATGGTGGTACGGGCATCAACCACGGCAATCCCAACGATCCGCTCAACTACACCGTCCCCTTCGCGGTCTGGTTCTGTGACGAACAGATCCCCGAAGATCTATATGCCCTGAACCCGGTATCGCGGACTGATCCCGGCACCGGTCGGCCCCCTGATGCTCCCGCTCCCGACCAGCCGATCCGTAACGTCGACGGGGGGAATCTCGTCCTTGACCTCCTCGGGCTGCCGGTCATCTCGGATTCATTGGTCAACTCGGGGCAGGATCTGGTCACCTTCGCGGGACCGATTCCATGCGACATACCATGCGATCCGCCGCAGATCGTCAGCCAGCCGCAAAGTCGGTCGGCCTGTGAAGGTGACGACGCGATGTTTACCATCACTGCCACCGGCACCGGAACGCTCCACTACCAGTGGCTCCAGGATGGCTCACCGGTGGGTTCGGATAGTGACACAGTGACGCTGGCCAATGTGCAGCCGGCAGATGATGGTGCCCTGATCACCTGCGACGTGACCGACGACTGTGCCGTGGCGACCAGCGCCGCCGCGACACTGACGGTCAATGCCAATCCGACCGTGACCATCGGGGCGACGCCGGGGGCCACGGTCTGCGACGGCACCACCGTGACTCTCGACGCCGGTGCCGGCTTTACGACGTATCTGTGGTCACCAGACGGCGAGACGACCCAGACCATCGACGTTACCACGGCCGACACCTACGGCGTGACAGCCACCGACGCGAACGGGTGTCAGGGCAGTGACAGCT
>CAZFMS010000176.1:0-8987 GCA_964520125.1 uncultured Planctomycetaceae bacterium | reverse complement strand
AGATGCCAGGCCGGCTGGCCGAGCATCGACAGCAGAGCGCCGAGGGCCAGGATCACGCCGACATCGATCACCGTATGGGCCACCTGCGGCGTCTTGACGGAGTAGTGAATGGCGGCCAGGAGGCGGAATTCCAATTCGGCCAGCGGCGGGTAGATAGTGGTGTAGTGTTTCTTGTTGATCGACCGCCAGAGTTCATCGCGATGCGGTTCCAGCCGAGGGTCGAGGGGTCCGGTTGAATAGGGGTTGAAGCCCAGGTTCTGGATCCGCCCTTCCCAGGCGTAGCGGTTGCAGTCGTCGTTCGGCGGGCAGAACAGCAATGGTAAACGCAGCAGGATCGCGGCGATGATGATCGTTCGGGCCCCGACCGGCCTCCGGCGAAACGAGATCAGCAAGAGGACGAAGCCCAGGCAACCCACGGCGTAGAGCGCCTGCCAGACTCGAACCCGAGCGACCTCCTCTCCCCCGAACGCAGCGGTCTCGCCGGTAGAATCCCCCAGGAGCCCCCCGCCGACGGCAAACACCGCCAACAGTCCCCAACCCAGGCAGGCCACCCCGCAGAAACGTCTGGCCTGTGTCGTAGCGATGTCACTCGTCTCCCCGGACTGGCCCGGCCACCGGAATGGCCGCCGCCGCCGGTTTCAATATCGGGGCGTCTTCTCGGCTCGGTCCGCCCCCACCGCTGCGCCGCACCGGTGCCGGGCTTCCCTCGGTCCGCAGGGCCTCAGCGGGGCCAGTCGCCCCGGCCTCGTCCAACCCGGCTTCTCCAGGGCGCGGTCGAAGAGCGATTGGAATCGAATGGATGCCCACCAGACAAAACCCCATCGAGAAGATCAGCAGGAACGCCCCGACGATGTTATCGCTCGCCGTCAGGAAGTGGACAAAACTCCATCCGCAATAGACTGCGGCCAGCAACTCGAAAAGCCAGAGCGGTGCCCAACGAAATCGCGGACCCCGGGCCGGTCGATCAGCACGAAGTCGCCGGCCGCCGGCCTTCGGCGTGCGGACGAACTCGCCACCATTCTGAAACAGCCCGGCGAGGCAGGCAATTGAGGTGTTGATGCACAGCCCTACGCCCAGCACCATCAGCAGGGGCCCCAACTTGAGGCCCGACCAGCCGCCACCCAGGGCCCTCCGAGAGTACGAATGGCCCAGCGGCGGCCCGGACAGGCCGAACCACATCAGTACGGCGACCATATAGCCCCATCCGCCCAGGTAGGCCCAGGGATTGATCCAGGACATGGGCATGCACAAAGTCCCCAGCGCCAGCATCCACACCGAGATGCTGTAGCCGGTCAGGTGCATGGTTGCCTCCAGCTTGTTGGCCAGGGGCCAGCGGCTGCTCCAGATCCGCGGCAGCAACTTCCGGGCACATTGGATGGTCCCTTTGGCCCAACGATACTGCTGCGTCTTCAGGGCCGAGACCGTCTCCGGCAACTCCGAGGGGCAGGCCAGATCCATGCAGTACTCGATCCGCCAGCCGGCCAACTGAGCCCGGTAGGACAGGTCCAGGTCCTCGGTCAGCGTATCGGATGTCCAGCCCCCGACGGCCGGGTCTTCGATGGCCGCCCGCCGCCACAGGCCGGCCGTGCCGTTGAAGTTCATGAACAAACCGTTCCAGGACCGGCCGCCTTGTTCCACCGCGAAATGCCCGTCGATGGCCAGGGCCTGGGCCCTGGTCAGCCAGGAGCGATCCTCGTTCAGATGGGACCACCGCCCCTGGAGGCAGGCGTTTCGGGGTTGGTCCATCAAGAGGGGCACCGCCCGGCGAAGAAACCCCCTCGGCGGCACGAAATCGGCATCGAAGACGGCCACCACCTCACCGCGAGCCAGGTTCAACCCGTGGGCCAAGGCCCCCGCCTTGTAGCCCTGCCGCGAAGTCCGGCGGATTACCTTTACGTCCCAGCCCTGCCTTCGTAAGTCGCCGGCAGCGTCGTCGACCAGCCGGCGGGTCTGGTCGGTGCTGTCGTCCAGGACCTGCACCTCGTGGCGGCCGGCTGGATAGTCCATCCGGGCGGCCGCCTCGATGACCCGCCTGGCCACATTGGCCTCGTTGTACAGGGGGACCTGGGTGGTGACGACCGGCCAATCTTCATCCGCTCGGCCCTTCGTCCAATGATCCAGGCGGCGCCGTTGGTCCTCGGCTTGGGCCGGCCGGCGGCGGCGAAACAGCCCGACCAGGACGTACCAGTGCAGGCCGTAGATGAACAAGTAGAGCGCCGCCGCCGCGTATAGTCCGACCACGACCACGCCGCCGACCTCAGTCCAGTCTATGCCCATGAAGCTCGCCGTGTTTCTTCCACTCGCATTTGTAGACCGTTGCGCGACGACGGGCGGGGAGCCCGGCGGCCGTCGCCGGGCAGCGAGTTTACGGCCCCATCCCGCAGGTCGCAAACCACCAGGCCAGCAGCGCGCTTACTGGCGGAGATTCAGGCGCCAGTCGTACTCGAGGTATTCGATTCTCCAAGCACCGGTGGCCAGTGATTTGGCCTGGGCGGGATCACTGACGTATTCGGCCAAGAACGCCGGCATCGACCCCGCGTGCGGGGTGAACCGCGGATTCGTGAAATCCGAGGCATACCAGTCAAACACCTTGTTGATCTCGATCTTCCTGGCCGCGAGGTCGATTCTGCAATGTCGCCGGTCCCCGACGAACCTACCCATCGCCTGGGTGAGTTGCCGATCGACGTGCTTGGGGTCGTAGGCCCGATTCCACAACGGAGGACATCCCCGAGCGGCACACACCAGGGCCACGTGAATCCGGGGGTCACGCAGCCCCCTTTTCTTTCGGAGGATGCCGTGCTCGATGCCGTCCAGGGTCCATTCGCCTCCGCCGACGGTAAAAGTCAGGCCCTTCCAGATCGACTTGCCGCCGACCTGCTGCTCGGAGATCCGGTATCCGGCCCAGTCTCTCGGATCGGCCGGCAAGGAGTCGAGGACCGCCCGAATGGTCAACGCGTTGTAGGCGTTGATCCAGAAGGCCAGTCGTTGCCGGTCGTCGGCCAACCCCGCCGCATCCGTCCTGGAGAGGCGGAAGACATATTCCCGGAAATCCCGATCCCCCCGGAGCTTGGCGTAATCCACCAGCCCCAATTCGCTCACATGCCGCCGCAGCGCGTTGTCCCAGAGGCGGTGGTCGAATTCGCTCTTGTCCCAGTGTTCGGCAAAGCTCCGCTGGGTGGAGGTCGGCGGCGCTGGTCGCCCGCCCGACTGGGGACCAACACCGGAGGAGTTGGGGTGTTCCTGGCCCGCCGCCGTAGGTGTAAGCCCGGCCGCCAGGACCGCGACGAGGGCCGGAAGAAACCTGCCTGGCATGCGGCCGCGGGGAAGCAGCACTGCTCCGTTCTGGATCAGGACCTGGACACCGCCGAGCAGATTCACTGCACTCTCCCCGATACTCGCGACCTGGGCTGGGCCCCGACCGACTCTCCACCCGACGCCGACCTACGGCATGACGAATTCATGCTCCGGGTGGCGGATCGTCAACACCGGGCAGGGGGCCTTCCGCACTACCCTCTCGGCCACCGAACCCAGCAGGACATGCTTCAGGCCGCTGCGGCCATGGGTGCCGAGAACTATCAGGTCGATCTTCTTCTCCCGGGCATAACGGATGATCTCGATGAAGGGCCGGCCCATTTGCACCTCGGTCATCACCGGGAAACCCGCGTCGGCTAAATGTTCGGCGGCGAACTTCTCCATCTCTCGGGTGGAGGCGTCGATCAGCTCCTCCGGGGGGGGGCCGATGGGCACACTGTTCGGCCCCATGGCCATCCAATACTGGCAGGCTTCGTCCACGACGTGGAGGACATGAAGCTCGGCGTTGTAGGCCTCGGCGAAGGACCGAGCATGGTGCAGGCCATGAAGAGACAACGCCGAAAAATCGTAGGGGAATAGAATTCGCTGCAACTCGATCATCGCACACCTCCCCTGAGCGCGATCCGCCTACACCAACCTCTCCCTCGAGTCCCACGTGCCCACACGGATTATATGAGTCATTGGCCGGGCTCGTCCAGGATCATGCGGCCGGGGGCCTGGCATCTTGCATTCGAGCCAGCGCCCCCGGCTCGGTGAAGCCCATGGTGGGGATTCGCCATGTGACCGCCCCCTACACTTGTCGAGGGAGGGGTGGGTCTCTCGAACCCGGCCGCAACGTGAACCATCACCCATAGGGCGAATCCTATCGACCCGAGGGCCATCGCCGAGGCACCACTTCAGGCCGCGGCGGTAGGCCGACCGATCGATGGAAGCTGCCCCCGTTCAAGCCCGGGGAAGCCCGGTCATCTGGGAGGCCACCTTCAGAGCGCGGCTAAATCCGCTGGCCTGTGAATTCCACATCAGAGGCCGGCGTCATGGCGTTCTAACGGTGATTTCCCGGCCGTCCACCCGGTCCAAGGACGCCGAGTCGATCTCCCTGCCGGTGAGTCACCCCAATTGGCCAACCGCGGTCTTGACCGTCTGGGAGGAGTCCAAACGACGAAGTCCCCCGGTCACCGCCCACGTTTGCTGCTGCGGGTCCCTCTGCGGCGGCGTAACTCTCCCAGGGTACTTCCCCATTCCCTACATACCGCGTGGTAGCCGCAGCGTATCTCGAACCCGCCGAAGATTAGACCCGCTCAAAAAAAACCCGTGACAAGACCCCCGGGCCGGTGTATAAATCCGTCCATCGCGTTGCCTTGGAAGCGAGGTGGAGGATTCAACCGCACCTTGGCGAAATGGGGCAGCGCTTATGACCAGCCCTCTCGGCTTGCCGACCGAGGTGGCGCAGGGCCGTGAGAGCCCCAGGGCGCATCAGCGGATCGTTACTCTTGGAGGTCCCTGGTTTGGCGCGCCGTCTTGGTCGTCGCCAAGGGTTGGTCCCCTGCTCCGATCAGGTTGAACCTGAAGAGGCGGCCCCCCGAAAAAAAGGGGCGTGCAAAAGACAGCGGGGTCATCTATGATGCGTCCAGGGTTTGCGTGAAGAATTTGGAACCAGTTTCATAGAGTGCGGGATTATGCCAGATTGGAAGTTGCCGACTGCTGTCGCTGGGCTACGAGACTTGTCGGGATACGACAAAGTCTTGTATGCTCACCTGTTCACTTACACAAGTGTGGCCAAGAACCCGAGCGTTCGGCTCATGTCTCTCCAGTGCGGAATGGACATGTGGACGGTGCGAAGGTCCATCAGGAATCTGGAGGAGGCCGGGCTTATCCGGACGACTCGCAGTTCGGCCAAGAAGAAGCCGCTGCTGCTGAAGGTCGACATTCTGCGGGGTAAGCCCCGGGCGGGCGCCGGCACCAAGAAGCGGCGGAAGAAAAAGAAGAAAACCCGCAGGTAGGATCGCGGTCATCCCTGCCTTGGTCAGGGGCTGCGTCCGTCGCCTATCCATCACTTCGTTCAGCCTGCCTGCCAGGCTATACTATGCCATGGCTTGCGGTCGGCCTGGGGCCCGTCGCCGGGTGCGGGCGGTCCGCGGCCCGGCCGCTGGCGAGCGAGGAATTGGGGACTTCGCAGGATGCGTCTTACCGTACTGGAACCGGCTCGATCCCCCGGCAGGAGGCTGCCGGCCTGGCTGAAGCGGCCGCTGCCCACCGGACGGGTGCTGCTGCAAACCCGGCGCATCGTAGAACGCAGCGGCATCGCCACCGTCTGCGAGGAAGCCCGCTGCCCCAACCTGGGCGAGTGTTGGTCCAAGCGGCACGCCACCTTCATGATCCTTGGCCAGCGGTGCACCAGGCGCTGCCATTTCTGCGCCGTGACCACCGCCCGGCCCGAGCCCCCTGAGCCGAGTGAACCGCAACGGCTGGCGAAGGCGGCGGCCGACCTGCGGCTGCAGCATGTGGTGGTGACCGCGGTGGCCCGGGACGACCTGCCCGACGAAGGCGCCGGCCACTTCGCGGCCTGCGTCCAGGCCCTGCGCCGGGTGGTCCCCGACTGTGTGGTCGAGGTCCTGCCGGCCGATTTTCACGCCCGCGACGAGCTGCTGGCCACCCTCTGTGATGCCGCTCCCGACATTTATAACCACAATCAGGAGACCGTCGAGCGTCTTTCGCCCATCATCCGGCCGCAGGCCAGGTACAGCCGCAGCCTGGACGTCCTCCGCAAGGTCAAGCTGCAACGGCCGGGCATGTTCACCAAGAGCGGCCTGATGGTCGGCCTGGGGGAGACCCGGGAGGAGCTTCTCCGGGCCATGGCCGACCTGCGGTCCGCGGGGGTAGAGATTCTCACCGTCGGCCAGTACCTCCGCCCGACGCCCGGGCATGCCTCGGTGTCCCGCTACGTCCCCCCCCGGGAGTTCGAGGAAATCGCCGCCCAGGCCCGAGAGCTGGGCTTCCGTTCCGTGTCCGCTGGCCCCTTCGTGCGCTCCAGCTACAATGCCGGGGACATATACCAGGAGGTTCTCAGGCGACGGGAGCATTGATTTGTCGGTGGAAACCCTCCGGAAGCTGTGCGGGAAATTCGTGGTCTTCGACGGGGTGGACGGTGCCGGCAAAGGAGCCCAGATCCGACTGCTCGGCGAGGCGCTTTCGGCCGCGGGAATCGAATTCGTCACCGCCCGGGACCCGGGGGGCACCGCCATCGGCGATCGCATCCGCCACGTCCTGCTGGATTACGACCTTACCGAAATGGACGTCCGGTGTGAGGCCTTCCTGTTCATGGCTTCCCGGGCCCAGCTCGCCCGGAAGGTCATTCAGCCGGCTCGGGCGAAGAACATCCCCTGCTTGGGGGACCGTTACGTGTCAGCCACCTGTGCCTACCAAGGGGCGGCGGGCTACGATCCCCAACAGGTTGTCGAGGTGGCCAGGTTCGCCATCGGGGATACCTGGCCGGACCTGACCGTCATCATCGACCTGCCTCCCAAGGCCGGCTTCGAGCGTACCGGACGCAAGACCACCCGGCAGCGCGCGCGTTCCGCCACGGCCCCCGGCCAGCAAAAGCTGTTCCACGATGTGCATACCGATGCCATGGAGGCTCGTCCGCTGGAGTTCCATGAGCGGGTCCGCGAGTTGTTCCTCGAATTGCCGTCCTACTATCCGGCGCCGGTGGCGATCGTCGACGGCTCCGGCGGAGAGGAGCAAGTCCGGGATCGGGTGATGGAGGCGTTGGGCAATGCCGTTTTCTGACGTACTGCATCAGGCCGACGCCCAGGACCGATTGCAGCGGGCCCTGCGAAGTGGTCGTCTGCCCCATGCCTACATATTCAGTGGACCGGATGGAGTGGGCAAGGAGATGCTGGCCACCCGACTGGCCGCCGTACTTCTTTGCGCCGAATCACGTGAGGTGTCCGCTCCGAGGCAGGCCCCGGGGACCCACAGCAAGGAAGATGCTTGCTCACCGGATGAACAACCCCGGGCCGGCGAGACCACGGGCCTTCGATCCACCGCGTGGCAGGACGCCTGCGGGGAGTGTGACGATTGCCGGCTGGTCGAAGTGGGGAACCACCCGGATTTGCACCGCATCTATCGGACCCTCAACAAGCTCCATCCGGAGAAGAAGATCCAAATCCGCAAGGCGGTCGACCTCAGTGTCGACGTGATCCGCCATTTTCTGATCGCCAAGATCGGTCTGCGGCCGAGTCGTGGACGGGCCAAGGTCTTCGTGGTCGCCGAGGCCCAGCGCATGAGCATCAGCGCCCAGAACGCCCTGCTCAAGACCCTGGAGGAGCCTCCCAGCCTCAGCTACCTGGTGCTGCTGGCTACTTCCGCCGATGCCTTGCTGCCCACCATCCAATCGCGATGCCATCAAGTGGCCTTCCGCCGGCTGCCCACCGAGTTCGTCATCGAGCGGTTGGCCGGGCTCGAGGGTGTCTCCGCCGATTCAACTCGACTCATTGCCGAGCTGTCCCAGGGCACCTTGGGCGAGGCGGTCCGCTACGCGGAGACCAGAGTGCATCTCCAGCTTCCCGCGGTGCTGGAGGCCCTGCGCACGACGGCCGACGATCCGCTGGGATGCGGCAAGGCCCTGTTGGAGGCGGCCAAGAACTTGGTGGGTCAGGCCGGCGCTCTCTCCCCGGATGGAGATGCCGACTCGGATGAGGGAGGCGACAAGACCCGCGCCGCCCGCCAGGCCCGAGGCGACGTGCTGGCCTTGGTGGCCACTGTTCTGCGTGATGTGCAGCGCATCGTGGTCGGCCACCATCCTGCCGTTCTGTCCAACGAGCCGATCGTCGCGGCGTTGGCCGCGGCGACTAGTTCCGAGGCGGTGGGGGACGCCATCCGAGCCCTGTCCACGGCCGAGTACCAGATCAACCACGGGGCCAATGCAGTGCTGGTCTTCGATGCGGTTGGCATCAAACTGGGCCGAGGACTGTCGGCGGCAGCGGCCGGCTAGGCCACTGTTGGCTGATCCGCGACCGAGAGAGTATTCGTTTCCGCAGTACAGCCCGAGGTCACACCAACAGCAACCCGAGAGCCCCCGACCTTGGTCGGGGGGTGGCCCGGCAACACGTAGGAGCGTACCCTCGGGCGTGCGCCTATTGCGACTGGTCAGGACCGTGTCAAGCGATCCCGGGTATCGGCGGGAACTGCCGCCGGAGTCGATCCGCCGAACTTGCCGGCCCCCGCCGCCGCGGGGACCTGGCTTCTCTTCCGCAAGGCCTGGAGGATGAGACCGGGGATCTCGGCCGGCGGGGCGCTGTGTTGAACGGCACCCAGTTCGACGGCCACCTTGGGCATGCCGTACACCACACTGCTGCAACTGTCCTGGGCGATGGTCAAAGCGCCGGCCCGGCGCAGGTTCAGCAGGCCCTTGGCTCCATCGGCCCCCATGCCGGTCAAAATAACACCCACCGCCTTGCGGCCCGCCGCCCGGACCACCGAGTCAAACAGCACGTCAACGCTGGGGCAGTGGCGGTTGACCGGCTCGTCACCGCCACAGTAGGCGCTCCATCCGGCGGGGTGGCCCTGAACCATCATCTGTATCCCGCCACGGCCCAGCAGGGCCTTACCAGGAGTAAGGCGACCGCCGTTGACCGCCTCGGAGACGGACACCGGACACAACTCGTTTAGCCGGT
>CAZFMS010000175.1:0-9038 GCA_964520125.1 uncultured Planctomycetaceae bacterium | reverse complement strand
CCTGTGGCTATACAGGGATATCGGCAACAAACGGTGTTTTCAGACAGAGCCTAGCAGCAACCGGCTGAAGCGCGACCGTTTGCCTCAAGTACAAGCCCAATTACTCTCCGAACTATCAGCACCGTGGAGAAGATCATGCCGGGGAAGAGACCACCAGTCGAAACGAGTGGAATGGCGACGGGCAAGCGAAGTGGCATGGCCTAGTCCTCCGAGGCTACAAAGACGACTCGGCCTCCGCCCCAGCGACCCAGGGATGCGTCGGGCAGCGACCCGTCCGAAGAACCGCAGGCATTCTACCAGGAGGGCTCGCCTGGTGCAATATCATGCGTCGGGGTATCTTTCGAGCGAAACGGGATTCGCCGGTAACTGATGGTCGCAGCCTACGTTATGGCATTCGTGGGGTTCGGGCTTGGCGGTCTTTCGAGCAGTTCACGCCTGGGCGTGGCGCGGTAAGTTCTGACATTCCTCGGCGGCAAGGCCGCGCGGGCTGAAGCCCGCGGCTCTTCGGCGGCATACGGTGGCGTTGAATGGCTTAAGGGACGGCCGCGTCTGGCGTCACTTCGTAGAGGTCGTGCCGGCCGTCGGAGCCGCGGATTTCTACGCGGTCCCAGAGGCGGGTGGGGATCTCGGGCGGCAGGCAGCGGCGCACGGCGTCGCTGATGAGGATTTCGCCGCCCTTGGTGTGCTGCTCGATCCGGGCGGCCAGGTTTACGGTGGTGCCTACCACGGTGTAATTCGACCGTTCGCGGGAGCCGATGTGTCCGGCGGCGGCTGGTCCACAGTGGATGCCCAGGCCGCAGTCGAGGGGGGGCTGTCCGCGGGCGAGTCGGACCTGGTTCAACTCGGCCAGGCGGTGCTTGATGGCGATGGCGGTTTGGACGGCCCGGACCGGATGGTCGGGCTGCTCGAAGGGTACGGAGAAGACGGCCATGACCTCGTCGCCGACGAATTTGTCGATGAAGCCGTCGTGCTGGAAGACCGCGGAGGTGATGTAGTTGAAGTACTCGTTGAGCATCGCGGCGACGTCGGCCGGGGCCATCTTGGAGGATTGGGCGGTGAAGTTGCGCAGGTCGCAGAACAAGACGGAGACGTCGCGGGTTTGGGTTTGGCTGATTCGTTCGGGGTCGTGCTTCAACGCGTCGAGCACATTCTGTGAGACGGACTGGCCGAAGAGGGCCTCGATCTGTCGGTTTCGGCGGGTCAGACGCCGGGCATTCTCGCTGAGGATCACCCACTGGGCGACGAGCCCCGAGCCCAAGGAGATACCCATGGCCGTCAGAGGCCCGACGACGGGCAGCAGGATGTTCCGCTCGAACATCGAGAAGGCCAGATAGGTCCATCCGCCCGGGAAGAGGACTGCCCCGGCCAGCAGATAGGCCAGCAACAGGAGCGTGCTGTGGCGAAATCGCCACCAGCGTCGCTGATTCCAGGCGAAGAGCCCGGCGGCAAAGGCCAAGGCGGCGATCAGGGCGTGGCCCCGCATTCCCGCCGTCCAGCTCGCGTTGAAACGGCGGCGCTCCAGGATGTGGGCCAGGGCGTTGGCATGGTAATAGACGCCGGGCACGTAATCGTCGGCCAGGGGCATCACGAAGGAATCCAGGAGAATCCCGGCCTCTCCGACGAGCACGATTGCCCCGTCAACTACATCCGGGTCGAACGCCCCGCGGACCACGTCTTCGAAGCGCAGGGTATTCCACCGCGGCTGCCAGTCAATGGTCGGGGTCTTGGTGACGGAGAAATCGATCAGTTCCTGCGGATGGACGGCGTAGGGCCCGATGGTGGCTGTGCCGTCTTCGTCGAAGTTGATGCGGGCCGACTGGTCTTCTTCGAGGGCGGCATACCAGGCCAGGGCCAGGGGAAAGTGGGGAACATAGAGGCGGTCGTCGAGGGAGCCGCTGTCGCCGAGCAGGTTCAGGTGGAGGTTCGCGGGAAACCTGCGCAAGACGCCGGCGTCGGGCGAGACGGAGATGTCCCCTTCCATGGGCTGCGCCGCGAGGAAGGGGCCGGGCGAGCGTTTGAGGCGTCCGCCGGCATAGGTCAGGGCCAACACCACGTTGGTCTCGGCGAAGGTCCGGGCCAACTGTTGGTCGATCTCCGGGGTGGTCAGGTCTTCCAGCAGGACATCCAACCCGACTGCCAGGGCTCCGGCGTCGGCCAGGTTGTTCACCGCGGCGGCAAGGGTTTGGCGGAGGTCGAAGCGCCGGCCGTCTTGCTTCAAGCGGCGCCGTCCTTCCTCGTCGATCTCGACGATGAGGATGTTCTGGGGAGGTTGCCGCGGCCCACGTGCTCGAAAGCGCCAGTCTATGGTGACTTCTTCAAACCGGTCGAGCGCGGCGCTGCCGGCGATCCAGGTGCCCAGGCCGGCGATCAGAAGCGGTCCCAGCAGGCCGAGCAGGCGGGCCCGGTGGCGGGTCAGGAGGGGGCGATCTTCCAGATATGCCGTGGGGCTGTCTTGGGCGGTGGTCATCGTCCCCTGCCAAGTGCCAGTATGCTGTCACTGGGCCCGTCGTCGTGTCGTCCTTGGATGCCCGCGGCCACCGAATCCACGACGACGATCACCTGGCCGGTCCGTAGCAGGCTGGCGCCTTCGGGGCTCTGGCGGAGCCGGTCGGCATCTTCCTTGGTGAGGACGATCTCGGTCCCGCTCTTGCCGGTCGCCTGGGCGGCCCTGACCACCCGTCGTCGTCGTCGAGTTTTCTTGGCGGGCCTGGTGGTTGGGCGACTGGCCGGCTGGCTGGCGGGGCGGTCGGGCCGAAGTCCGCTCTCGGCCTTCGGCGGTGGCCAAGAACAGAGGATCGATTGGAAGCTGTTTGGCGTTTGGTTCAGTGGGAACGTCGCACTCCACTCGGCGGGATGGCCGTTCGCCCGGCTTACTTGCTCGCCGTGTTGACCGGCCAACAGGGCGGATTGCAGCTTCTCGTAGGTCAAGGTGGTCTCGGCAAATCGGGCGGGGGAGGAAAGGCCCGCCTGCCGATGGGTTATGGTCCCTACGTCGTACACCACGGCGCCGTCGGTGTTTACCACCACGGGGAAAAGGCAAGGAGTGAGGCCCGTCCCTCGGGCGTCGATGATCAGCACCCGATCGGAGACGTCGCGCCGGGTGGTGGTTACGGACAGGCGGCGGCGGCCTGCAAAGGCCTTGCTTCTTTGGGCCGTGTAGACCACCGATGCCGCTCCCTTGGCACCCCAGATGGGTACCTTCAGTTTCACCCGGCACTCGGGCGGGGTCGCATTTGGTCGCCAGTCTGCGGAGACTGTCCGGTGTCCTTTCAGCACCCCCCGCAGGCGGACTTCGCCCCCGGGGACGTCGGCGAACCGGCCCTGATCGTCGATCTGCAGACCCAGGGCAATGGCCAGGGCGTTCCTGGCGGCGACCACGCGGGCGGCGCGTTGGGCCATGAGCCGATCCTGCTCGGTGGTGCCGTGGGCGTATCCCCGGCCCTCGGCGATGATGTAGCCGTTGGCCCAATCGACTTGCCCGCCCGACACGCCGCGCAGGTGGGGCTCCAGTCCGCTGGGGAGCGAGTCGCCGATATCGGGTCCGCCGGCCCGGATGTTGGCCCCGCCCCCGACGAGGATGAGTATGGAGAAGAGGGTCATGGATAGCCGGTTCATCATCTCAGTGCACTCCGACGGATAGTCCTGGGCGGGTTCTGCCCTATTGAGAGACGCTGCTGGTCGGGGTCGCGGCCAGGAAACGGACGGTCATTTGCAGGTCGATGGGCAGCGGCGGCGTTCCGGGATCCAACTCGATGATCACTTCCCGCACCTTGGTGTCCTGCTGCTCGGTGGTGCGCTCGGTGCGGATGGTCTTGCGTCCCATGAGCGGTTCGAGGTGGACCACGCGGCCGGTGAACTTGCGGTCGGCGAAGGCCACCGCGGTGGCGACGATCCGCTGACCCACCAGTACCCGCTGGATGTCGGCCTCGTCCACCTCGGCCCGGAGGCGGATGTCATCGAGGTTGCCCAGGCTGAGGATGGGAAGGGGGAACTCGGGCTCGACGACCTCGCCGGGTTCCAAGTGGCGGTAGATCACGTGGCCGTCCAGCGGGCTGACGATGGTGTGCAGGGCCAGTTCGGTCTCGGCTTGGCGGACGGCGGCCCGGGCTTGCTCGACGCGGGCCTCGGCGACGTGAACCTCCTCGGGGATAGGCCCGGCCTTGGACATGGCCCAGGTCTGGCTGGCTTCCTCGAGGGTGGCGGCGGCGAAGCGCTGCTCCTCGATGGCCTCGTCGAGTTCGGACTCCGGGGCGGCGGTGCGCTCGTAGAGCGAGCGGACGCGCTTCAGCTCGCGCTGGGCCCGATCGACTCGGGCCTGGGCGCGATCCACGCCGGCCTTGGCCTTGGCCCGCTCCTCCGGCCGATCCCAGGCCTGGAGCTGGGCCAAGTTTGCTTCGGCGAGCTTCAAGTCCGCCCGGCGCATGTCCACGAGTGCCTGGGGGGTGGCATCGTCCAGCAGGACCAAGGCTTCGCCGGTGCGGATTCGATCACCGGCCCGCTTGAGGATGGCCTTGATGCGCCCGCGGCGTTCGGAGCGCAGGGCAACCAATTGGGTGCCGGGCTCGACCAGGGCCGGGGCGGCGGCGACATAGGGGCTGGCCAGGGAGGCGGTTCCCGATGTCCGGCTTTGGTCCTCGGAAGCCCCGGGGTCCAACACGTATCGAACAAAGAGGGTACCGGCCAGCATCAGGAGTACGAGAAGGCCGAGCCAGGTTACGAGGTGCAGGCCGGCCCGGTGGGGGCGCGGGCGGTGCCGGGCGGCGCTGGTGTCCGAGGCGGCGTGGGCTGAGGCCCGCGGCTCCTCAGTTGTGTCGCTTGCTCCAGTCACGGGCTTGTCCTTCCGGCGACGATCACTGCAGACCTGGCCGTTGAGCAAGCCCACGATTCTATCTGCAAACGGCTCCAGGCGGGAGTCGTGGGAGACCATGACTACGGCCCGGCCTTCTCGGTGGGCGAGGTCGGCCAGGCATTTGACGATTTCTTGCCCGTTTTCCCAGTCGAGGTTGGCGGTGGGCTCGTCGGCCAGGACGAGCCGCCCGGGACAGGCCAGGGCCCGCGCGATGGCTACCCGTTGTTTCTCTCCGCCGCTGAGGGTGCCGGGCAGGTGGTTGGCGCGATCGGCGAGTCCGAAGCGCCGCAGGTACTCCGCGGCCGGTGTTTCCCGGAATGAACCGGAAGTCAACAGGCCGGCCAGGGCCACGTTGTCGGCGGCGGTCAGGGCATCCAGGAGGTTGTAGCCCTGGAAGACCAGGGTGATGTTCTCGGCGCGCTGGTCGGGGAGAGAGGATTCGGGCAGCCCGTCCATCCGGCGGCCGTCCATCCAGATCTGGCCTTGGTTGGGGCGTTGCAGCAGGCCGATGATGTGCAGCAAGGTGGTCTTGCCGCTGCCGGAGGGGCCTTCAATGAGGGTTAATTCTCCGGCGTGGATTTCCAGATCGACGTCCTGCAGGGCCCGGACCTGCACCCGGCCGTGGCCGAAGGACTTGGACACGCCTTTGAGTCTGGCCGCCGGTCGGGTCATCGGAAGACCTCCGCAGGGGCCAGGCGAAAGACCCGCCAGGCGGCGACCAGGCTGGAGGTTACGCACATCAGCAGGGTCAGCGGCAGCAGGAGCACGAGTAAGAGCGGGGGCATGCTCATGGTCACCGCGGTGCCCCCGGTGCCGGCGAAGTGGGAGATCAACAGGCTGCCGGCGCAGCCCAGCACGTAGCCCAGCAAGGCGACGATTACGCCTTGGGCGACGATGGTTCCGGCCACGAAGCGGTTGCGAAAGCCGAGGGCCTTGAGGGTGCCGTACTCCCGCAGTTTGACGAGGACTCCGGTGACGAAGGTCTGCCCGACGATGGTCATGCCCACGATCAGGGCCAGGCCGGCCATCAGCCCGAGGGAGTAGCCCATGCCGGTGCCCATGACCCAGTAGCGCCAGCAGCGCCCGGCGAACTGGTCCTTGGTGAGGATTTCGACATCGGGGATGCGTTTGGCCAGGTCGGCTTGGACGGCGCGGAGGTCCACACCGGGCTCGCACTTGACCATGACGAAGACGGTGTGGTCGGCGTCGACGTTGGTGAAGTCCAGGGCGGCTTCATAGGAGGTGAACACGTAGGGCGTCGGGGTGAACGAGGCCATGCCTTGGGCATAGCCGGCGATGAAGACGCGATGTCCGTTTAACTCGCCGCGGGCCCCGACCGGCAGGGGCTGGTCGTCCTCGCCGAAGCGCCAGCGTTCCCTCTGGTCGACGATGATCCCCCGTCCTTCGGCGGTCCTGATTCGGGCGAGTTGGGTGTCGATCGGGAGCCAGCGGTGGTCGGTATCGATGCCCACGACGATGACCGGCTCCTGACGCCCCGAGGGAAAGCGCAGCACACTGAAGCCGACCACCATTCGGCCGGTCCGCTCGACACCCGGCACACCGAGGATCTGATATCGACGCCGGCTGGGCATGGGCACGGAGAAATCGGCGTTGGAGGCTCGATAGGGTACCACCCACAGGTGGCCGTCGATCTGCCGGGCCAGCAGGGACGAACTCTGCACGGCGCCGAGGAAGATCGCCGCCTGGACGGCCATCAGCACTACGGCGAAGACCAGCCCCACCAGGGCGGTGAAGAAGCGGATCTTGTCACGGTAGAGATTACACCAGGCGATTTTCCACACGGTCGTTCGGCCTCGCGACGGGTTTTCTCCGTGGGGCGGCCCGGCCCGCCCGGCACGGCTGTTGAGCGGCGGCCATTGTACCACTGCGCCGGGTGGAGGGCCGCGCGGGGTTTCCGGTGTGGTGCCACAGGCGATAACGCCCCATTCAGTGGGCGGTCAGCGTGGGAAAGCTGGCGGGCATCGTTCAAGAAGAGAGTTTGCCGCAATTATCCTGCGGTCCGCGGTTGGCGTGGAGGCTTATGGCAAGGGCTTGCGAGGCGATGAGGATTCCTCCCAGGGTCAGGGCGCTGCCGAAGACTTGGAGGGGGCGGACGGATTCATGGAGCAGGAAGTAGGCGAGGAGGGTTGCGCCGATGGCTTCGCCGAGGATGAAGACGGTGACGGCGGTGGCGGATACGTGGCGAAGGGCCCAGTTGAAGGCGCTGTGGCCGAGGAGTTGCGGGCCGAGGGCCAGGAGGATGAAGTAGAGGTAGGTGTTGCGGCTGTATCCGTCGAAGCGGTGGCCGCCGGCCAGGGCGAGGGCGACGAGGAGCAGGGCGGCCAGGAAGTACACCGGCGTGATGTAGGTGACGATGTCGACATGTTGGCGGACCTTCCTGCCGACCAGCAGGTAGCAGGAGGCCATGACGGCTCCGGCCAGGGCCAGCAGGTCGCCGTAGAGGGAGTCGGCCCCGGATCGTCCCTGGAGGTCGGAGCAGGCGATAAGCGCGCCGCCGATGGTGGCCAGGATGATGGCGGGGATGAGCCGGCGGGGTAGCTTCTCCTTGAACAAGAAGTAGGATGCTGCGGCGACGAAGATCGGGTTGGTGGTGACGATGACCACCGAACTCAGCACGGAGGTGTGTTTGAGGGAGGTGATCCAGAAGTAGAAGTGGGCCGCCAGGAAGGCGCCGGCCAGGAGGATGTACTTGGCGTCGGAGGCGGGCAGGCGGAGCAGCTTTCGTCCGCGGAAGAGGGCGGCGCCGGGCACCAGGAGGCAGGCGGCGATGCCCAGTCGGGCGGCGGCGATCACCACCGGGGCGGCGTCGTCGCACAGCTTGATGAGGGGGGCGGCGGTGGATACCGCGGCCACGCCGAGGGCGATTATCAGCAGGAGAGGGGCCGGTCGCTTCATGCTCTTGTATCCGTGTGGCCGAGGCGCGTGGGGCGATACTAATCAGAGCGACAAATGGTGGACGTTTCGAGTGCCAGTGGCAGCTTGCTGCCAGTGCTTCTGTCCAGCAAGGCACTGGCGGACAAGCCGCCAGTGGCACTCACCGGTATGGGTGATGTTCAACATTCACCGCTCCGGGTAGTAATACTGATAGCCGGGCGCTGATAGCCGGGCGCGGCCGGGCATCGGGGATTTTGGGCGCTGGCGGCGGCTTGGTCCAGGGGTGGTGAGTGAATGGAGGGGCATCGGGGCGAGAGGCCGGCCGATAGGGGCTATAAGGCCGGGTTGTTCTTCGAGTGGCCGACTCAGGGGCGGCGGCTAGAATTCCATCGTCAGGCGACGGCGTGGCGAGGACAGTGGCAACCAGGAGAAGTCTGCGATGATGTTCTTTGATCCGATGTACTTCATCTACGTGGGGCCGGCAATCCTGCTGGCGATATGGGCCCAGGCCAAGGTCAGGTCGGCTTACCGCGAAGGCTCGCGGCATCGGGCCCGTAGCGGTCTCAGCGGGGCGGAGACGGCTCAGCGGATACTGGATCAGCAAGGGATCATCGACGTGACCATCGAGCCGGTGAAGTCCTTCCTGGGGGATCATTACGACCCGCGGAAGAAGGTCCTGCGTTTGAGCCCGGATGTCTATAACGGCCGGTCGCTGGCCTCGCTGGGGATCGCCGCCCACGAGGTGGGCCACGCGATTCAACACGCCCGGCACTACGCGCCGCTGGCCCTGCGTAACGGGTTGGTGCCGATGGCCTCGCTGGGCAGCAACTTCGCGTTTATCTTGATCCTGGCGGGGGCATTCATCGCGGCATTGCGTCCGTTGGCGATCGTCGGTCTGGTGCTCTTCGGGGTGGTAGTTCTCTTTCAGATCATCAACCTGCCGGTGGAGTTCAACGCCTCGAAGCGGGCCCGGGCCATCCTGCTGAGCAGCGGGATGGTCAGCACGGCGGAAGATCAGGTGGTCGCCAAGGTGCTCAACGCCGCGGCAATGACCTATGTTGCGGCGACGATCGTGGCGGCCGCGCAGTTGTTGTACTTCGCACTGCGGGTCTTGGGCGGCCGGGACTGACGACGTGGCGGAGTAGTCGGTGAAGGGCTCGGGGTCCTCGGTGTTGCCGGCCCCGTGTCGGGAGGGCAAGTGGTCACGGCCAGCGGGGCGTGTAAGAGAGGACCCCGGAGAAGGGCGCCCGGGGCAGTGCAACTCTGGCGATCACTTTCCTGCCGAACGACCTCG
>CAZFMS010000174.1:0-9133 GCA_964520125.1 uncultured Planctomycetaceae bacterium | reverse complement strand
CGATCACGAACATCTACGACGTGGACAAGAGCACCAAAGTGGAACTCTCTGACGCAGGTGCGACACGGGTGGAGTTCAATCCAATTCTGCTTTTCCCGTTGATCTCGCCCTGATGGTTACGTGGGGAGAGCCCGTGTTGGGGCTATGGCCGAGCGGAGGATGTGTGAAGACGATGTGCTGCAGGCACGCGACCGATAAGATGGACCTCGAAAGAGGATCAAGGAGTGAGGAGAATGAGAATGTTGCGCAAGGGGGTTGTACCGGCGGTGGTGGCAGTGCTGGTTGGTGTAGTCGTTGCCGAGGCGGCCGATATCGCGGTGGAGGACTTGAGTTTGGCACCTGGTGAGACCGGCACGCTGGTGGTATCTGCTGCTATCGCCGACGAGGAGACGTGGGGCATTACGATCCTGGTGGAGATCCTGCCTCGCGCGGGAAACACCGGAACCCTGGAGTTCACGCTGGCACCACCGACTGATATCGCTTTGCTGGGCGACGTTTGGGAGGGAAACCCGTTTCCCGAATTGAGGTTCAGCACGTTTGACACCGATCTGGGCTCTCCATCGCTCAACGCTACAGGTCTGGACAATGGGACGCTGCAACCGGCGTTGGTGACTTGGTCCGGTCAGCATGCAGGCTTTCCCGTGGTCGCCAGTGCTGACGCCAGCGGCGTGTGGGACGTCACGCTGTCCACTTCGGTGGGGGCGAGCCTTTGGGAGCTGCCGGCCACCTCCAATCTCACCGATGGGACGGTTACAGTCAGCGCGTTTTCTTGCTCAGGCCCGGGCAACGGCGACGTAAGTGGCGACGGGTTGATCGACGGCGGCGATGTTGGGCCGTTCACCGACGTCTTGCTCAACAACCCGACGGGCACTCCGGTGACTCCGGAATTCTGCGCGTCCGACATGGACGAAAGCGGTATCATCGACATGACCGACCTCGACATGCTGGTTGCGGAATTGCTCGGGTCTTCGCCGCGGGGTGCTTGCTGTTTTTCTGACGGCGGTTGCCAGGAAGGACTGACCGAGGCGGAGTGCGGGGCCGCGGGCGGCGAGCAGTTCCGGGGTGTTGGGAGTGAGTGTGCGTCGGTCACCTGCCCGGTGCGTCCGCTCAACGATGGCTGCGGCAGTGCGGAGGTGATCTCGGGGGCGGGTACGTTCTCTTTTGACAACACCGAGGCGACGACCGACGGCGTGTTCCATACCTCGTGCGGCTCCTCGAGTGCCCAGGCAGACGTGTGGTTCTGTTGGACGGCAGATTGCGACGGCGGGGTGTGGGTCGAGACCTGCGGCCAGACGACCGTGGAGACGAGTATGGCGGTCTATGATGGCTGTGGCACTTGTCCGCCGACGAGTGCGGAGTTGCTGGCCTGCGACGACAACGCTTGCGACGGACAATCTCGTCTTCTGTTCACGGCGGTCAACGGGCAGAGCTACCTGATTCGATTGGGTGCGTCGGGCGAGGCCCTCGGGGGGAGCGGTACGTTCACCGTCACCTGTACCGGTCATGCCCCGGGGGCGGATGAGTGCGCCAACGCCGAGGCTATCTCGGGTGAGGCGACATTTGCGTTTGACAACTCGACGGCGACGATGGACGGTCTGCTCGATGCCCTGTGCGAGTCGCACGGCACGCCCGACATCGACCACGACGTCTGGTACTGCTGGACGTCACCCTGCGATGGCACGGTCACCGTAGAGACCTGCGATCTGACTATCGTGGACACCAAGATCGCGGTGTACGACGGTTGCGGCTGTCCCATGGGCGGCGGCATTCTGGCCTGCAGCGATGACGACTGCGTACTCCAAACGAGCGCGCAGTTTTCAGCAGTCACCGGCCAAACATATCTGATTCGCGTCGGGACTTATCCTGATTCCTCAGGGGATGGCGGGGTGGGGTCCATATCGATTACCTGTGGCCCGCCGTAGGTGACGTTTGCCAGGCCATCCCCCGGGGTTGGTGAATAGAGGGTCTGACGGTTCGACCCCGGGGAGGTTCTATCACCAGCGGCCTTGTACTCGGTTGCCTCCCGAGCGGGCAGGTCTTGGTGGTCGTTTCCCTTGCTGGAGAATCTAAGCACCCAGGCGTCGGATTCCCCGGCGCTGACCAGCGGAGATCGGCGTCTGGCCGCCGGTCCCGGCCCGCGCCGTGCAGGGCGTCTGGTCAGGGTTTGGGTTGGCGGGTTTCGGCCAGCATCGCGGCGAGTTCCGCGGCGGCGTTCTCCGAAGCCCCTGGCTTGGCGAGAGGCTGGATGACCTCGTGGAGTTCTCGGCGGATGCGGGCCAGGGTGGCTGGGGTGGACAGCATTTCGACGGCGGTGGCGATGATGGGGTCGGTACTGCGATAGTAGGGCATGAATTCGGGGACGAGGCGGCGACCGGCCAGGATGTTCGGGATGGAGAGGTGTTTCGTCGAGATAAGCCAGCGGCCCAGCAGGCGATACATCCAGCGGCTGGCGTTATACATGACGATCATCGGCGTGCCGTGGTAAGCGACCTCCAGGGTCGCGGTGCCGGAGGCGGCCAGCACCAGATCGGCCCCGCGGATGGCCACCGCCCGTTGGGCGGCAAGACCGCTGGGCCGTTCGTTGGCGGCGTCTCGCTCGGGGAGTGAAGGAAGCACGTCGACTGCCGGGGCGGCGGCGGTCTTCTCCAGGGTTGATTCGATCAGGGGACGGATGACTTCATTGGCCGGGACGATCAGGAATCTGGCGTGGCGGAAGTGCTTCTTCACCGCGCCGGCGACCTCGAGCTGGCCGGGGAGGACCTCGCGGACGACGTGGGCCCGTGACCCGGGCAGGAGAGTGATCACGGGCGAGGGACCCGCCCGAAGCTGGGCCACGCGGCTCTCGTCGACCTCCAGGGCCAGGAGACGCTCGATGGCGGGATGGCCGACAAAGGTGGCCGGGACCCCTCGGGAGCGAAAGTACTCCTCCTCGAAGGGCCAGATGCAGGCCAGTCGCTTGACCCGTTGTCGAATCCTGCTGTTTCGCCAGGCGGCCCAGGCCCAGGTCTGGGGGGCTATGTAGTAGAGGACGGGGATGCCGCGGCGCTGGCAAATCCTGGCCAGGGGGAGGTTCAACGTTGGAGAGTCCACCATGACCGCTGCGTCGAAGCTCATCTCGACGAGGTAGGTCTTGAGTCGGTGCAGGAGGCCCAGGGCCTCCGGGACCCGACGGACGGCAGACAGGGCCATGGCGGATTGGGCGGTCATGTCGTGGAAGGTCTGGCATCCGGCGGCGCGGGTGGCTGGTCCGGTAAGACCTGCAAATGAAGCCTCCGGCTTGCGTTTCCGGAAAGCCCGGATGAGCCCGGCAGCGTGCTCGTCGGCACTTTGCTCCGCGACACTCAGGAAGATACGAAGGTCTGATCGGGGCGAAGGCATGTTTCTACCTGTCTGACCGAGCGCCCGGGCGGGTCCCGGGCCCCGGGCCTGGCTGGCCTGTCAACCGCTACGATGCTGCACGATACTCAGGTGGACGGGGCGGGCAAGGTGCCTGGCGGAAGATTAGGGGGCGATCGGGCGAATCGGGTTGCCGGCCGACCGTGACCCGGGCGGTGCATCGCCAGGGGGAGCTGGGGGATGCGGTCGGGTTTGTCGGTTGTCGGAGAATATTGGCTTGACCTCTCCGGTCGCAGGGCTTAGGCTATCCAGGCTAGGCGTTGTTCGCGTAAACCTAGGTGGAACCTACAGTAAGCGGGAGGTGACTTTTGGCATCGGCGTTGGTCCGCGAGCTGATTGATAGCGGCGTACACTTCGGGCATCGAGCCAGCCGTTGGAACCCGAAGATGGCCCCGTATATCTTCGGCAAGCGGAACTCCATTCACATTATCGACATCCGCCAGACCGTTAAGGGTCTGCTTCGAGCGAAGAAGTTCCTGGCGGCTCTCGTCTCTCAGGGCCATGATGTCCTGATTGTGGGGACGAAGCGCCAGGCACGAGGGATCGTGGAAAAGCAGGCCGCCCAAGTGGGCATGCACTATGTGAACGAACGGTGGCTTGGCGGCACACTGACGAATTTCAAGACGATTCGTTCGCGGCTGGCTCGGCTTGAGGAACTGGAGAACCTGGAAACCTCCGGTGAGATTAACTCCTTCGGCAAGAAGATGAAGGCCACTCTCGATCGGGAGCGGCGCAAGATCACCCGCAACCTGGAGGGCATCCGCCGCATGGCCCGCCTGCCAGGAGCCCTGGTGATCATCGACGTCCGACGGGAGTCCATCGCCTTGAAGGAAGCCCAGAAGCTGTCCATACCGACCGTTTGCCTGGTCGATACGGACAGTGATCCCGAAGGGGCCGACATTATCATTCCGGGCAACGATGATGCCATGCGAGCCATCGAACTCATCGTCTCCCAGTTGGTCGACGCCGTGGCGACCGGCAAGCGCGGGCGTCCGGTCGCAGCCGAGACCCCGGATGAGCAGGCCGGTGGTGCCCCCGATCGACCGCGGAGGGCCCGGCGCCCGACGACTTCCGAGCTGGCAGAACGGCAGCTCGCTGCCGAGCGTCAGGCCACGTCAGAGGATGTCAGTCCCGGCTCGTGCAAGGCAGTGGAGGTGCTGGCCTCGCCGTCCTCCGAAGCACCGGCGACCCCCTCCACGGAGGTATCCGACAGCGCTTAGGGATGGTTTACCTGGGCCGATTGGCCGCCAGGGATGTCCCGGAGAAACAGGACCAGGCAAACCGGGTTTCCCCGCGTGCGGCGTGCCGACGGGCGAGTCCGGTCCGGTTGCACCTATAAACCAGAGCACAGGAGAAAGTAGACCGATGGCAGAGATTTCCGCCAAGCAAGTGCAAGCCCTGCGGGCCAAGACCGATCTGGCCATGATGGACTGCAAGAAGGCCCTGGTCGAGGCCGGCGGCGACGAGACCCGGGCCATGGAGATCCTGCGCCAGAAGTTTGCCAACCGCATGAGCGAGCGGGCGGACCGGGAGACCGCCTGCGGCAGGATCGGGGTGTTTGCCGGCGGTCAGGGTGCCGCCGTGGCGGAGCTGCGTTGCGAGACGGATTTTGTTGCCACCAATGATTCCTTCACCGAACTGGCCAATACGCTGGCCCAGCAGGCTGTCCTGACCGGGCTTACCGACGTCGAGCAGTTGAAGGCCTCGAAACTTCCCGATGGGCGGACGGTGGACGAGTTGGTGGTCGATGCCTACGGCAAGATCAAGGAGAACCTCAGTATCCAACGGCTGGCCCGGATCGAGGGTACAGGGGCCTGCTATGCCCATCACAACGGCAAGGTGGGGGCGGTCATTTGCTGCGACACCGACCCCGGCGAAGCAGGACGACACGTGTGCATGCACATCGCCTCGACGCCGGTGATTCTGGGCTTGACTCGGGAGGACGTGGAGCCGGCGGTGGTTCAGGAGGCCCGAGCCCGGATGGCGGAAGAGGCGGCGGGCAAACCCGAACAAATCATCGAGAAAATCGTCAAGGGGAAGATGGATAAGTGGTATGGCGGGCGCATATTGCTGGAGCAGCCGTTCGTCATGGACGACAAGAAGACCTTGGGCGACTTCGCCAAGGACAACGGGTTTGTCATCAAGGCGTTTCTGAAATACGATGTCGGGGGACTGAGCTGAGTGACCGGGCCGCGTCTAGCGGCCTTTTTTTTTGCGCAGGTGAGGTTTGCCGGACGATGTTCATCCTGGTGGGCCCAACCAATCTTCCAGTGGTACTACAGAAATGGCAAAGAAGAAGACCACCGGCAAACGACGCTCCCAGGCTGCCTGCCGGTATCAGCGCGTGGTGTTGAAGATATCCGGTGAGGGCTTCGGTCGGCCGGGTGGCTTTGGGATCGAAGGCGACGCCGTGCAGCGCATCGCCGAAGAGGTGGTCTCGGTGGCCAAGCTGGGGACCCAGGTGGCCGTCGTCGTTGGAGGAGGGAACTTCCTGCGGGGGGCGGCGATCGCTTCTCGGATGAACATCCAGGAGGCCACTGCTCACTACATGGGAATGCTGGCGACGGTGATCAATGCCCTGGCCCTGCAGGACACGTTGGAAGAATGCGGGCAGGCGACGCGTGTCCAATCCGCCATTGCCATCCACAGTGCCTGCGAGAACTACGTTCGCCGCCGTTGCATCCGGCACCTGGAGAAGGGACGCGTGGTGATCCTCGCGGCCGGGACGGGGCGCCCCTTCGTCACCACCGACACGGCGGCGGCGTTGGCGGCAGTCGAGATCAATGCCGACATCCTGTTTAAGGCGACCAACGTGGATGGGGTGTACAGCACCGACCCCAAGAAAGACAAGAAGGCGAAGTTGCTGCGGAAACTGAGCTACAATCAGATCATCGATCAGCGACTGAAGGTCATGGACGTATCGGCGATAGACTTGTGTCAGCGCCACGGCGTGCCCATCACCGTATTCAACCTGGGAAAGGCCGGGGGCATGCGCCAGGCCGTTCTGGGTGGGAACATCGGTACTCGGATCAGTGACTGAGTGCATGGGGCCGGACTCCCCGGGCCCAGGGATGTTGCCGGGGGGACCCGCGGCTGGAGACGAAACAGGGCGTATCAGGCAGGGCATCCGCCGGCGGGACACCGATACCGCTGGTGTCTTCGAGGCGGCTGGCCCGGAGCCCGGGGATTTGCGGTTATAGGGCCGTGCGGCCCTTGCCCGGCCGTGGTCGCCAGATCGGTCGTTAGGATCATGCTCTCAGCTATCGACATGTCGATTCCCACCGACAAACCACTACGCCGGCACTTGTTGGACGCCGATCCCCGGCAATTGGAGGAGTACACCGAAGCGTTGGGCGAGAAGCGTTTTCGGGCCGATCAACTCTTGGAGTGGATCTATCGGCAGGGGGCCTTGACCTTCGACCAGATGACCAACCTGCCCAAGGCCCTGCGACAAAGGCTGCACGACGATTTCGAGCTATACACTTCCAGGATCATCCGGCGGTCGGCGTCGCGGGACGGCACGGTCAAGCTCTTGCTGCAATGGCCTGACGAGGCGACCAGCGAGTGTGTGATGATCCCCCATGAACGGCGCCGGACGGCATGCCTCAGCTCCCAGGTTGGGTGTCCGGTGGGATGTCGGTTTTGCGCCAGCGGCATCGGCGGTCTGCAGCGTAATCTGACGTCCGGCGAGATCGTCGAGCAGGCCTTGCGGGTCGGGGCGGAGGCCTCGGCGGATGGGGGGGCCTTGAGCAACGTCGTGCTCATGGGACTGGGTGAGCCGCTGGCCAATTACGACGCGGTGATGCGGGCGGTGCGTACCATCAACGCACCGTGGGGATTGAGTATCGGGGCCCGGCGGATCACCATCAGCACCGTGGGGCTGCCCAAGCAGATCCGCTGTCTGGCCGACGAGGGGCTGCAATTGAACTTGGCCCTGTCGCTGCAGGCCCCTACCGATGGGCTCCGTGAAGAGCTGATCCCCTGGGCTCGGGAGATTCGCCTGGCGGAGTTGGCCGAGGCGTGCAAGTACTACTTCACCACGACCGGTCGGGAGATCACCCTGGAGTATGTCCTGCTGGCGGGCAAGAACGACCGCCAGACCCATGCCGCCCAGTTGGCCCGGTTCGCCGGGCAGTTTCGCTGCAACCTGAATCTGATCCGGTACAATCCGGTGGATGGTCTGCCCTACAGTCGGCCGTCGAGTGAAGCGGCCTACGCGTTTCAACGACACCTTCGGGAACACGGGGTCAACGCCCATCTGCGCACCTCGCGCGGCCTGGACATCGATGCGGCTTGTGGGCAGCTTCGCAGAAAGAATCTGCAGTTGTCGATCGATAGCCAGGCGGCCGCGCCTTAGGGGACTCGATGGCGGATCGAATCAGCGGTTCGGAGGCCGGCCATTGGGGATTGGAGCCGAATCTGCGGCCTCCACCGGCGAGACGCCGGTGCCACAGGTGCTTCGCGGCATGAGAGGCGCGGCTTCGCCGGCGCGGTAGGGGCAATTGAGACCGGCCCTTTGGGCGGAACAACTCCGATGGATATTCGGCAATTCCACAGGCGTCTGTCTGACGCGAGCCGAGGGCTGATCCCTGACGGCGGTGGAGTCCTGTGCGGCCTTTCCGGCGGGGCCGATTCCATGGCCCTCTGGTACGGATTGCAGGCGGTCAACGAGATCCACGATTGCGGCTGGGTCTTGCGGTCGGCCCACCTGGACCACGGGTTGCGGGCGGGGTCCGCGGCGGATGCCGAGTTCGTCAGGCAGGCGGTGACGGAGGGGGGGGGCGAGTGCACCGTCAAATCAGTGGATGTGGCCACCGCCGCCCGGACCGCGGGGGAGACCATCGAGGCCGCCGGACGTCGGCTGCGCTACGAATTCCTGGAATCCACGGCCCAGGCGAAGGGGGGCCGCCTGGTTGCGGTTGGGCATCAATCTGATGACCAGGCCGAGACCGTGTTGCACCACATCATCCGCGGCACGGGTCTGCGCGGGCTGGCGGGCATGTCTCCCAGCCGACCGATTCGCCGGGGCAGCGACGTCGAGCTGGTGCGGCCCTTGCTGGCGTTTCGGCGGTCGGAATTGCGGGCCTATCTGGATTGCCGGGGAATGTCCTATCGGGACGATCCGACCAACGCCGACGAAGGGGCGGCTACCAGGAACCGCATCCGCCACCAGATCCTGCCGCTGTTGGCCCAGGCCCTGAATCCCGAGATCACCACCGCCCTCCTTCGGCTGTCGGGGCACGCCCGGCGGGCCGAGGAGGTCGTAGCGGCGGTCGGCGCCGAGGCGCTGAGTCGTACCCGCATCCGCCGTAGCGACAGCGAAGTTGTCCTGAGCGCGGAGGCGGTGGCCGGGTTGCAACATTCGATCCGCACCCAGGTCGTCTTGCTGGTGCTCCGGGACCTGGACGTGGGACTGAGGGAGATCGGCAATGAGCGTATCGAGGCTGCGGCTGCGGTTGCGTCCGGGGACGGCGGGCGGCGTCTGATCGAACTGGCCGGCGGCGTGACCGTGGAACGACGCGGCCGCGAGCTTCGCTTTCGGGTGGAGCGAAGTACTGGATCGGGGGCGGCGAGCAGGACGGCGCCGGCCGAGGGACATTGCCTGTGACGCAGGGCCGAAGCGAGAGGTCAGAGCCGGCGGCGACCCGGCCGGAGCCGCGGAACCCTCGTTTCGGCTGGTGGTTGGCGGGCATCATCGTCTTGGCGATGCTCTCGCGGGCGGCGATCGTGATCTACG
>CAZFMS010000173.1:0-9161 GCA_964520125.1 uncultured Planctomycetaceae bacterium | reverse complement strand
GACCACGGGCACGACCAGGGCGGTGGCGGCGGCGTTGATCAGTTGCAGGACCGTGGTTGCGGTGGCGGTCTCGGTGCCGAATAGCTTATAGAGAGCGGCCACCAAGAAGATGTATACCGGCGGGAGGTGGGTGGACGGGGTGGCCTGGGCTTGGTCGATGATCAAGGGGCTCAGCAGGGCCCCGTCAGTCAGCAGACGCTGGGCGGCAACTATGTATTCACGATGGTTGCCGGGCAGTCCGGGCCTGAGGTCCGTACCGAACGTGCAATAACCCAGCCGCAAGGTGAATGCGACTACGATCAACGCGACCAAGATCCCGGTTTCGCGATAGCGATGCATGCGTCCCCCACAGGGCCAAACACAGAATCGTCCGAAGCTGCCGGAGACGCCACATCATACCTTCTTTTTGACGCGCCTCGCGCGGGCGCGATCATGCGGTGGTGCTTCATGGGCCGATATGATGCCGACTCAGCAGCTTGGAGGCCTGCCGAGGCGCGCCTGGCCAGGGCCAAGGTGTTCAGGGAGCAGTCCCGATAACCTCCCTCGCCTGGCGGGGGTCCGGGCCGGGAGACATCCGCAGGACCTTGAGTCCCAGGACGTCGGGGTGCCGGCGGAGATAGTGCTCCAAGGACTCTTCGGCCACGCAGGGGGCGGCGGAATGGAGGATGGTCACCTCACCCAGGTCGTCGTGCATGACCAGGCCGACGTGGCTGACGAACTGGACCTTGTTGTCGCCGCGGACAATCTCGAGGACGTCGCCGTCTTGCAACCGGTCGAGGACGGCGGGCAGTTGGTGGCGCGGGATGTAGAGGTCCTCGAAGGTTTCCGCCGGCCGGTCGGTGGTAATGCCGTACTTGGCGAAGAAGGCGGCCCGGTCTATGCGGGTTCGCAGGGGCACGGCGAGGCCGTCGGCGAGAGAATCGGTGAGGTCGTCGAACAGCCAGGCGTTGTTGATGTTCCAGTCGGCTTCGGTGAAGTGGTTACGGGTGAGGATGCCGACCCGGCCGTCTTGGTAGCGGATGCGCTGCAAGGTCTGAAAGAACGACGGCCAGTCGTGGGACAGGGCCAGGGCATAGGTGTGCTCGACGAAGGTCAGGCAGTCACCGGCGGCCAGGCAATACATGGGGTCCGGGTCATACAGCTCGAAAGGGTGTTCACCCAGAAGGAAGATGCGGTATGGCTGGCCGATGTTCTTGCGGGCCAGGAGCTTCACCCGATCGATCGGCTCCATCGGCTGGTGTGAAAGCCAGCGGAGGTAGGCGTCGATCTCGAGTTCGTTGAATGTATACAGAGGAGCATCGTGCAGGGCGGCCAGATCTCGGACCGCCGATGCCGGGGCCATACAGCCCGCCAGAGCGGCCGTCAGGAGAGCCAGGGGGAAGACGCGGGACATGCCGGCAGAACATACGCCGATCAGGGTGAGAGATCAAACCAGGGGGGCGATGCGGGTCCAGACGGCATTGGCAGGGGGGCGTGGCGGCCGGGGGGGGAGTCGCCCGGCCCGGCGGGGGTCAATACTCCCGGCGTTGGCGGGCCGAGGGGATGCCCAATTGGAGGCGGTACTTGGCTACGGTCCGCCGGGCGATGGGCACGCTGGTCTCGCCGAGCTTCTTGACGATCTCGTCGTCGGAGAGGGGGTGGGACTTGTCTTCGTCGTCGATGATCTCCTTGACCTTGGCCTTGAGGCTGTCCCAACTGACGCTGGCCCCGGTGCTGTCGGAGGTGCCTCCGGTGAAGAACATGCGAAGCGGGTAGATTCCTCGCGGGGTCTGCAGGTATTTGCCGTCCACGGTCCGGCTGATCGTCGAAGGGTCGCAGTGGAATTCCTCCGCCAGATCGCGCATCCGCAGGACCTTCAGGTTTTGGGGGCCGTAGTCGAAGAACTCCCGCTGCCGATCAACCACCACCCGGGCCAGCTCCAGGAGCCGCTCCCGCCGGTACTGGATGGCGTCGATGATCGCGCTGGCCGCCTCGAGTCGCTGGCGGATGAAGTCGCGCACCGTCTTGTCGGCGCTCTTGTCCTGGAGTATCTGCCGGTAGCGGGCGGAGATTCGCAGGCGGGGACTGCTGCCCCGGGCCAGGCGGACGGTGTATCCATCCCCGTCGTCCAGATAGTCGACGATGATGTCCGGGGCGATCCGCGGGACACTCTCGGGGTGGACCAGCAGGCCCGGCCGGTAGTTCAACTTGGCGATCACCTGGAGGGCTTCCTTGATCTCCTCGATGCTGTGACCGGTAGCCTTGGCCACCGCGGGAAAGCGGTTTTTGGCCAGATCGCCGAGGTGATTGCGAACCAGGTCGGCGTGCAGGGGGTCGGCGTCCTGCATGATGTCCAGTTGTATCAGCAGGCACTCGGTCAGGTCGCGGGCTCCGATGCCGGCGGGCTCCAGGGTCTGGACCAGCGACAAGGCGTCTTCCAGCACTTCCCGATCGATCGGCGGCGCGGAAGAGGCGGCGATTTCCTCCATTAGTCGATCGGTTTCCTCTTCGGTGCGGCAGACGATGAGCGGGGTGGCCTCGGGCATGTTGCCGTCGTCGCGTCGGGGGCGATGCTCTCTCTCGCTGCGGAGATATCCGTCGCCGTCCATCCAGTCGATGATGATCTCACCGGTACGTCTGACGGATTGGTCGGCCTCGACCAGGGCCCATTGGTGGATGAGGTGTTCGGCCAGGCTTTCCCCGCGGGAGGCGGTGTTGGCCATGGCGTCCATCTTGGCATCCCGCTCGCCATCGCCGTCGCCGCCACTCCGACCGTAGGGCAGGTCGCCGGGATCGAACTCCATATCGCGGCACATCCGGTCGAGCCGCTCGAAGCTCTCGGCCTGGGCCTCGTTCTCCTCGGACCTGGGTGGTTCCTCTTTGGCCTCGGCCGGCTCGACGGTCGGCTCTTCCTCGGGTTCCTCGAGTACGGGGTTTGATTCGAGTTCCTGTCGGACCCTGGCTTCCAGGGCCAGCAGGGGCAGTTGCAGGATCTCCATCGACTGGATGAGCTGGGGGGTGAGACGCTGCTCCAGCCGCATCTGCTGGGAGGGGAGCATGGCCATGTATTGAGACATCAGGTCTTTCTGCAAGTAGCTGTGACGACTCGGTTTACGACAGCCCTAACCTCCAATTCTTCGGCTGGCGCCGAGGGTCACTCGACGCAATTATAGCATATTTGGGCGAGTCCAGGGGACGGCGATCCGGCTTAGGCACGGAATTTGCTAGGGAGAAACGCAACCTGCTCTGCAGCATATAGTTACGTCTGGCAGGCGGGGTGTTGGAATCAGGCCGGGTGGCGGGCTAATACTCTCGCCGGCCTTCGATGGCGTCTTGCAGGATGGCTCGGCTGGAGTATTCGAGCTGGGAGCCGGAGGGCAGGCCTCGGGCCAGTTGGGTGATCTTGACCCCGCTGGAGCGGAGGACGCTCTTAATGTGCAGGGCGGTGCCCTCGCCCTCCATGGTCGGGTTGGTGGCGATGACCACTTCGGTCACCCCGCCGGCCTGGACCCGGGCGACCAAGGCGGCGATGGTCAGGTCGCCGGGCTCGACGCCGTCCAAGGGGGCGATATGGCCCAGCAGGACGTGGTATATTCCCCGAATCAGGCCGGTGGACTCCAGGAGCATCACGTCTTTGGGCTGCTCGACGACGAAGATCTGCCCGGTTTCGCGGCGGGGATCGGTGCAGATCGGGCAGGGGTCCGCCTCGGTCAGGTTGTAGCACACCCGGCAATGCCGCACCTGCTCTTTCACGTCGCGCAAAGCCGTGGCCAGGGCGGCCGCCGATTCCTTGCTCGATTTGAGGATGTGGAATGCCAGCCGCTCGGCACTGCGCGGGCCGATGCCGGGCAGCTTCTGGAACTCCGCCTTGAGGCGGGAAAGAGAGGATGGCAAGGGCTCGCCCACGGGGTCCTACCTGTTAACAATGCCGCGGCTTGGTTGGTTTCCGGGTGGCGGGGGCCAGCACTGGCGGACAAGCCGCCAGTGGCACCCGGCACACTGGCGATCCCGACGTAGGTTGGGACCAGTGGCACCCGGTGTCTAGTCTCCGCCGCCCAGCAGGCCGTCCAGGCCGGGGATGTTCATTCCCCCGGTCATCTTCTGCATCTCCTGCTTGACGCCGTCGGCTGCTTTCTTCTGGGCCGCACAGACGGCCGCCTTGACCAGGTCCTCCAACATCTCCACGTCGCCGCTGGACACGGTCTGAGGGCTGATCTTCAGGTCGGCCAGCTCCATTCGCCCGTTGACGGTGGCGGTCACCGCCCCGGCGCCGCTGTCCGCTTCGTACCTGTTGTTGGCCAGCATCTCCTGCATCTCTTTCATCCGCGACTGCATTTCCTTGGCCTGCTTCATCATGCCGGCCAGGTTTCCGAGTCCGCCTAGCATGGGGTCTCCTTTGTTTCAAGCGGCTGCGCTTCGGTGGGCAGCGGTTCGGTTGGTGGTGGCGAGAGAGACTTCGAGGTGGACCCCCGCCGCACGTGGACCACCTGTCCGCCGAACACCTCCAGGGCGGTCTTGACCGCCGGTTCGGCGTGGGCCGCCTTCAAGTCGTCCTGGGTCATTCTACCGCCGGTGGACAGGCCCTCGATCGGCCGCCGGACTTGGCCGGTCTGAGCCGGGCGGGGCTCATCACGAGTGGGATCGGGTCTGGGCTTGGGGTCCGCCATCGGCCCGCCAGCCGGCGCCGCCGATTTGGCCTGGGCGGTGGCCGCCGGGGGGTTCTGTCTTGCTCTGGTCGGCCCGGGGTTGGTGACGGGGCCTGGCCCGGGTCGGGTACCCCGGCCGGCACCTGATCGCGCCCCGGCCTGAGCGGTGGCGGAACCTGGGGCGCTGGTCCGGCCCACCTGTTGGAGCAGTGATTCGAGAGAAGAGAAGTTCACCGCCTCGGCCAGCCGGACGATGGCCGCCTCGACCAAGGCCCGCCCGCTGCCGCTGGACTTGACGCTGCGGCGAAGCTCCTCGAGCACGCTGATCATGTAGACGTACGCCCCGGAGTCGAACTGTGCGGCCTGCTTGACCAACCGGGGCCGCAGGCCGGCGGGCACATCCACCAAGTCGGTCGCCTCACCGCAGACCCGCAAGATCATCAGGTCGCGGATCTGGCCGATGAGGAGCGAGCACCAGTAGTCCAGGGTCTGACCCTGTCCGAGGCTCAGGTCGACTATCTCCAGGGCCCCCGCGGCATCGGACTCCGCCAGGCGGTCGATCAGGGCGGCGAACTGCTCGTCGTGGGCCGCGGGGAACAGCTCGTTGACGATCTCCGCGGTGATTTGCCGCCCGCCCATGGACAGTGCCTGATCCAGCAGCGACAGGGCATCGCGCATCGAACCGTTGGCCAGACGGGCCAGCCGTTTGAGGGCGGCCTCTTCGGCCTCGACATCTTCTTCCCGGCAGATCGCGGCCAACTGCTCGGCGGTGGCGGCGGCGGGAATGGGTTTGAAATCGAACCGTTGGACCCGGCTCTGGATGGTGGCCGGCACCTTCTGCGGCTCGGTGGTGGCGAAGATGAACTTCACGTGATCGGGTGGTTCCTCGAGGGTCTTCAGCAGGGCGTTGAAGGCCCCGGTGCTGAGCATGTGCACTTCGTCGATGATGTAGATCTTGAATCGAGAGCGGGACGGCCGATAGACGGCGTTGTTGCGCAGCTCGCGGATGTTGTCCACGCCGGTGTTGCTGGCGGCGTCGATTTCCACCACGTCCAGGTCGTCGCCCCGGGCGATCGCCTGGCAGGTGTCACAGGAGCCGCAGGGGGACACGGTCGGCCCGTCAGCAGAGGGGCAGTTGAGGGCCTTGGCCAGGATGCGGGCGACCGAGGTCTTGCCGACGCCGCGGGTGCCGCAAAACAGGTAACCGTGGTGGACGCGCCCCTGACTGATGGCGTTCCGCAGGGTGGTGGTGATGGAATCCTGGCCGATGACCTCCTCGAAGGTCTGGCTGCGAAACTTGCGGGCCAGGACGGTGTAGGACATGGGCATTTCCCCGTTTTTACGGATCAGGATTTTGATCGGCTTCCGCGGCCTGGCACTCGGCGTCACTCCACTCCGGCCCAGCACCCCACGGCACATGGGTCGACGCAGGTGGGCTGCTCTGTTTCCAGCCTGACCCGATGCCCACGCAACGCATTGCATGGGACCGAACCATCAACGCTTCGTGACGCCGAGTGCCAAGCCGCCTCCGCCGCCGTATGGTCGGTGGGATTATATCGAGTGGGGCGGGGATTAAAAAGGTGGTTTCGAGGGGCTGGAGCGCTTCTCGGTTTTCTGGGCGAGATCGACACCGGCTCCATGTGATACTCTGGTGAGGCACCGCTCCCTGATCCCGGCGTACATCGGGACGGCTCTGATTGCTGGGCACCACCGCTCCCTTACGGTCGCGGCTCTGATCGCCCACTAATGCGGGAACGGCTGCGGATGAGCGGTGCTTGGTGGTTACGGCAGCCCTAGCGGCCCTGTCGCCAGGCGTAGGGGGCGTCGACTGCCGACATGCTCTTGATGACCAGCGGCTGAGGTGGGCGATGCTCCTGGTCCACTGCCGTGCTGCCCAGCCTCCGCAAGGTGGCCAACGAAGTGGGTCCCTGGACCCGGGCGAAGGCGGTGTAGCGGCCGTCCCAGGCCGGCTGGCGGGACAGGCAGATGAAAAACTGGCAACTGGCCGAGTTCACGTCGGATTCGATCAAGGCCATGCCCACGGTCCCGAGATCGAACGGGGTGTCGTTGAACTCCGGCAGGAGGCAGAGGCCGTCGGGGCGCTTGCCGGTGCCGGTCCCCTCCGGGCATCCGCCGAGAAGGAACTGGTTCGGGTAGATAGTGTGGAAGGTCTTGCCGTTGTAGAAGCGCCTTTCGACGAGTTCCAGGAAGTTGGCCACGTGGCGGGGGGCCTTGTCGTACAGCAAGTGCACGGTGAGGGGACCGTGCTCCGTCTCCATTACGACCTGTTTGTACTGCACCACCTCGATGATCAGCGGCGCGGTCTCGACCGCCCCGCCATACGGCCGCCAATGGAGGCGGTAGATCCCGCTCTGGTGCAGCCCCGGGTAGAAACGGGCCACGTCGAACCTCAGGCCCACCGAGGAAAATGGGGCCAGGGTGATCGGCGGCACCGGGTAGGTGGGCCTCCTCATGACTCGGTCGCCCAGGCGGGGGTTCATTTCCGAGGCGACCTCCAGGCCGCGGTAATACTCGCCCGAGAAGACGTGCTCCAAGGGTAGGCCCATGCCCAGGTCGACCCGCTCCTGGCCCTCCAGGGCCCCGGGGACGGTCAAGGAGACGGGTTCGTCGGTCAGGTTTTGGACCACGAATTCGACGATCACCTCGCTGCCCACCGGTACGGTCGTCCGGGGGGCGCGCAGCTCTACGCGGATGGAGTTGGACAGGGTCTGGGTCCGCAACTGGGTAGCCGCGGTCTCACCGGGTCCGGCTTGCAGCCACAGGCAGGCGGACATCCCCATCACGCAGTTGATAACACCGGTCATCACTTCCTGGCCCTCGAGATTACCCCGGCCACGGATTCCCCGGGGGATCGACTCACCCACCAGCGGCCTGGAAAACTACCCAGAGGTCGTCGGTATCTTCGCTCGGCACTCGCGCGACAATGCGGAGGCAGTCTACCGGCCGATCCCCAATTCAAGAGAAAGCCCCATCCTATACACCGGTTCCGGCCAGGACCGTGGATACGGTCCGGCACATGATCAAGAAGTCCAGCCTGAGGGACCAATGATCGATGTAGAACAAGTCCAGTTGCATCCACTCCTCGAATTCCAGCAAGTGTCGGCCCTTGATCTGCCACAGGCAGGTCAGGCCGGGCCGCATGCTCAGCCGCCGCCGCTGCCAACGGTCGTACTCCTTGACCTCGGCGGGCAGGGGAGGCCGGGGACCGACGATGGACATGTCCCCCATCAGGACGTTGAAGAGCTGCGGCAGTTCGTCCAGGCTCCAGCGCCGCAGGAGGGCGCCGATCTTGGTGATCCGGGGATCGGTCTGATCCTCGAAGATCTTGAAGACCGGTCCTCGGGCACGGTTCAGGTGCTCCACCGAGGCCAGCTTCTCTTCGGCATCCGGATCCATGGTCCGGAACTTGTACATGGCGAACTCTCGGCCGTTCAGGCCACTGCGGCACTGTCGGAAGAAGATGGGCCCGCTGCTGGTCAGCTTGATGAGGAGAGCGCATACCACCATTATCGGCGCCGTCAGGGCGATTCCGATAATCGCAACGACCACATCTACGGCACGCTTGATGGACAGCAATTCCGGGGTGTGGCGGGCCGGTGAGTAGGTCAGCAGGGACAATCCGTGGAATTCGGTCATTTCCGGCACTGATTGACATGCCATGGACTCCGCCTCGACGTGGGCCGTCACGCCGACCTGTTCGCACAGCCGCACATGCGGCAGGATGGTGGGCAACTCCTCCAGAGGGGCCGAGAAAATCACCTCGTCGACCACCTGGTCGTCCAACATCGGACCCAACTGGTCGATGTCGCCGATGATGGCCCCGGTCTCGGTCCGGGCCGGATCGGTCTCCCAGGGTCCTCGGAGGTGCCCCAAGACCTTGGGACGTCCCACGCTGGCGGCCCGCAGAAGGCGACGCAGCCGCACGGCCTCCCGGCCGGTCCCCACGATCAGTATTTGACGACGGTGCCGGGCTCCTATCCATTGCCCGGTCATAGCGCTTATACCGCGGATGGCCAGCGTGGTGGCAGGAAGCAAGAGTCCCACGAAGCCGATCTGGGCCCGGGGGTACAGCTCCCGCTCGAACAGCAGGGCCAGGGCTGCCATCAACAGCCCCAGGGTAGCGGTCGCCACCAGGGCGGTGCGTCCCACCCACCGCCAGGAGCGCCAGCGCCGCTCGTACCAGCCCAGCCAATGGAGAATCAGCGGCCAGCAGATCGGCAACAAGGCCAGCACCTTCAGGTGGATCCGGACGCTGCTGGTCTGGCCGCCGATCAGCTCGGGCCAATCGGTCTGCATCCACAGGTGGCAGCGGAGCAAGTCGGCCAAGACGTAAGTCAGGCAGATCGCCACCGCGTCGGCGGCAATCATCGCCGCCCGCAACTGCCGCCATGCCTTCCCGTGGGTCATGCCCCGATTCTAACAGTACAGCGCAAGGTCACGCCAATAGCGCCCCAGGAGCCCCTGACAGCACTGGCGTCCCAGGAGCCCCCGACCTTGGTCGGGGGGTGGCCCGGC
>CAZFMS010000172.1:0-9168 GCA_964520125.1 uncultured Planctomycetaceae bacterium | reverse complement strand
CCTGTTCCTGGTGCTCATGATGGCGGGGCTGGGGGTGCCTTTGCCGGAGGACATTCCCCTGGCCGCGGCGGGCTGGTTGGTTCATCGGGGCGAGGCCGACCTCGGGCTGATGATCATGACCGGCCTGATAGGGGTCCTTCTGGGAGACTCGCTGCTGTTCTTCATGGGCCGGAAATACGGCATGCAGATCGTCGAGCACCGCTGGATGCGGCGCTTCGCCAAGCCGTGGCTCGTGGAGAAGGCCCGGAGGATGTACACCGATCACGGAGCCAAGATCGTCTTCGCCGCCCGGTTCATGCCCGGCCTCCGGGCGGTGCTGTTCTTGACGGCGGGTATTTTCCGAATTAAGTATTGGAAGTTCATATTAATTGACGGGGCCGCTGCGCTGATATCCGTGCCGACATGGATTTGGCTCAGTTCTCGGTTCAGCGGCAAGATCGAGGATCTCCTGGGTGGGGCGCGGCTGGCGACTTACGTAATGGGCGGGGCCCTGCTGGCGGCGCTGCTTGTTTGGATCGCCTGGGAGTATTTCCATAATTTGCGCAGGCGGAACGGAATCGACGGTTGCCAGCAGGCGACAACGGTATGTTCCGCGCCGCTGGCGGCGGCGCCAGGCTGTCCAACAGAGAAGACCTCGGAGGGAACTGATCAGGTCCCGGCGGGCCAGGAGAAGCCCAAGTCGGGCGAGCCCGTTAATGCCGGCGGTCGGGGAACCAAGGATTGGTAGCCCGCCAACGCCCGATGTGAACCCCTGTTATTATCGGCCCTTGGTCACTACGAGATTGGCCGGACCTGAGTTGAGGCCGACCGACGTATTGAAGAATCGCGGGGAATAGCTTAGATTGTCGCGGGTAGAGGACCCGAAGGAGAATGTGGATGCCGGTTGATATCAAGCCTGGGGACATGGTGAGCATAACGGTCAGCGCGACTCCCACCAACGGAGCCGCGACAAAGACTCTGTCGCGCCTGTTGGCCAAGGGCCCGGGCGGGCGTAAGGCTCGGATGGATCGTAAGAAACTGCTGCGCTACGCCTCCGAAGGCCGTCGTCGTGGTGGCCGGCTGTGGATGGTTCGGCCGAAGGCGCCGGCTTTGTTCGCCCCGACCAAGGGCGCCACCTGCACGCTGCTGGCCACGTCCGACACCATCAGAGATTTGCACAGCGTGGAGCGCTTTATCGAGGTGCGCGCACCGGCCCAGCCTTCCTCCTGAATTACTCACCGGACGCAGCCGCCGGGCTCATCTTCAAGGCCGGCGGTTTTCTATGCGCTGGGCGGTCTCGAGGGGAGGGTGTTGCCCAGGCCGGTGCTATCGCCGTCTGGGGCGGACCATCCTGGCGGCGCCACCGAGCATCAGCGGCAACATGGCCAGGGCCCCGAGAGGGGTGGGGGCGCCGCATAGGGGAGCCAATCCCCGGCCATCAGGGTCATCGGGTGAATCGCCATATGCGGGATAGCCGGGGCCCGGGTCGGGCGTTTCGGCGGCGGTCGGCACCTCTCCGGAGGGAATCCCGACGCGAAACTCTCCGAGGTAATCGACCACTGCCCAGACATGGCCTTGGGCGGGGTCAACACCGTGGCGACCCAGGTCACGGAAATTCGGGGAGGTGGGGAACGGCCCTTCTTCCAGCTCCGCAGTGCCCAGCGGATACCAGAAGCCCGGTTGGCCAGCGAAGCCGTGCAGGCGCAATGCCCGTTCATCAACGCCGGCGATTTCGGCTTCGTCGTAGTAGAGCATCACGACCGCTACGTATGATCCGGGCTCCAATTGCGAAGTTATGACCAGGCGTCGCGTGAGGCCGGGATCCGGAAGCAAGCCCGTCGAGTTAGCCGTCGGCCCGTCGTCCAGTAGCTCGCCAACCACCTGCACGCCGGGCCGGCCGTAGATAATCCTGACCTCGCCCCGCGTGTGGGGGGCGTCGATTCGCAAGGGCATGAACAGCCGGCCCTCGGCGTTGACCGGCAGGGTCAGCCGGGAGGCGATGGCCTCGATCGCCAGGCGGTCGCTAACCGAGCAACCGGCTCCGTTCGAGTCGGTCACGGTCACCTGCAGGGAGTAGGTTCCTACCGCGGCGGGTGTGAACAACGGATGCTCTGTATCTGTGGCGCTGAGCTGCCCGGCATCCCGGGAGGGCCCGACGAAGATTTCCCAGTGGTAGGCGAAGGGTCCGTCGCCTCCCTGGGCAACGGCGAGCGCGCCCAGTGGGGCCGTTGTGCTGAATGCCTGGGTTATGAAGTCCGCGCCGGCATCCACGGTCATGGCAGTGGCATGCACGACCACTGTATCGGCGGCGCTACAGGGGGGTGTTCCGGAATCGATAACCGTGAGGCGCAGGACATATGTGCCGAAAACGAAGGGTACAAATAGAGGCGAAGCGGCGGAGTCGTGAGGATCGGTGAACTGGCTCTGCTCCAGGCTCGGGCTGCCGGGCTCTATGGACCAGGCGTAGAACAACTCTCCGGCGCCGCCCTCGGCCGTCGGCTCCAGGCGTATGCCTTCGGCGCCGACGCAGACCTCGTGCTCGATTCCGGCCTCGACAGTCAGTGATCCCGCGGTCACCCTAATAGTTGCGATCTGCTCACACGGCGGCGTGCTCGAATCGCGGACGGTGGCTCGGAGAAGGTAGTCGCCGAGCGAGTTTGGTGAAAAAGTGGGGTTCGCCGATCCGGGCCCCGAACCGGTGAACTGGGTGGGGTCGGTATCGGGGCTGCCATCCTCGATGGACCAGCCATAGGTCAGCGGCTCTGTTCCCTGAGAGGTAACCGCAAGACCCAGCGCGCCAGACTCGCCACCGAGACACCTGGCGAAGTCATCGCCCAGCTCGATCTCCAGTTGCATGACTTCAACGGTCAGGGTGTCGGTCACAATGCAGTTGAGGTCATTGGCGTCCAGGACGGTCAAGCTCAAGGTGTATTGTCCGGGAGAGTCGGGCGTGAAGGTCGGGGCGGCGCTGTGCTGCCCGTCGCCGGTGAATTGGTCCGGGGACGTGCTGGGGGCACCCGGGTCTATGGCCCAGACGTAGGCGTATGGTTCTACACCTCCGGATACGGTTGGGGAAAGTGCCGCGCTGGTGGACCCGGCACACATGGCCAGTGATTCGCCGGCGTCGGCGGACATTGTTGTCACGATCACCTCGACGGTATCGCGGGCCAGGCATGGCTGCTGGCTGGCGTCGGAAACCACGACCTCTAGTTCATAGACTCCCTCGACGGTGGCGACGAACCTGGGGTGCTCGTCGGTCGGAGCCAGGATGGTCCCGCCGCCGTCCGGGCCGGAGATGACCTGCCAGAAGAAGGTGTACGGCGGGGTTGATCCGACGGCTACCGGCGCGCCGCCCAGGGATAGAGAGGCTCGTCCGGAACATAGGGTGAATGCTTCTCCGGCGTCGGCCCCATACGGCGGATCGCATTCGTCGGGTACCCCATTGCTGTTGCAGTCGTTGTCGTCCAGTTGGCAGTCGTCGGGCAACCCGTCGGCGTTGCAGTCCTGGCTGGCTCCGGCGGAGAGATCGCAGAGATCCGGAACGCCGTTGTTGTTGCAGTCCTGGTTGGTGCCGTCGGCAATATCGCAGTCGTCCGGGATGCCGTTGTCGTTGCAGTCCGCGCTGGTGCCGTCAGCCAGGTCGCAGGTGTCCGGGACGCCGTTGTTGTTGCAATCTTGGCTGAAGCCGGAGGCGATATCTTCGGCATCGGGCTGGCCGTTCCCATTGCAGTCGCAGGCGCCGCCGGTTACCTCCAATTCCGCCGCCGCGCCGGTCAGTGCGGGGCCGCACCCGGCAAACACCACACAACGGTAGAGGCCCTGGTGCTCCGGGGTGGCGGCAGAAATCGTCAGGGCCTCCGTGGTGGCGCCGCTTATGGCGTCGCCGTCGGCGAGATTCTCAAAGGCGGCCCCATCATTGAACTGCCATTGGTAGGCCAGTTCTGACCCGGTGGCGGTGATGGTTAAGCCGACCTGGTCTCCCGGGCAGACCGATTGGCCCGTTGGTTGGGCGATGATCGCCGCGGGTGTGCCTACGGTCAGGGCGGCTGCGACGGTGGCGATCGGCGTTCCGCAATCTGCCGATACGCCGCAGCGATACTGGCCTCCAGCCTGGGGCGTGATGTTCGCCAGGAGCAACGTGCTGGACGCGGTGCCGCCGATGTCGGGGCCGTCACCCAAGTCCTGAAAGCCGTTGCCATCGTCGTGCTGCCATTGGTAGGTCAAGCCCGTCCCGAGCGCGGCGACGTAGAATAGGACATCATCGCCCGGACAGGCCTGCTGATTATCCGGCTCGGCCAGGATAGATGGGGGTTGGCCCACGTCGAGCACGGCGGCCTGGCCGGCCAGCGGTCCTCCGCATCCTGCGAAGACCGTACAGTAGTAGAGGCCTTGATTGGCGGAGATCACGTCGGTGATGGTCAGGGTGTCGGTGTCGGACCCGCTTATGCCGCCTCCGTCGTCGAGGATCGCAAAGCCGCCACCGTCGTCGAACTGCCAAAGGTAGGTAAGGTCCGTGCCGGCCGCGGCTATGCCGAGCGAAACTGTGTCGCCGGGACATGCCGATTGGTCGGTCGGATGATCTTCGATCTGAACAACGTCGCCGACAGTCAACTCGGCGGCAGCGGTTGTCGCCGGCGCACCGCAATCGCCGGCCACGATGCAGCGATAGAGGCCTGCTGCGGCGTCGGTGATGTCGCCGATGGTCAGCACCGGCAATGTCGCTCCGCTGATGTTGTCGCCGTTGGCGAGGTCTCCAAAGCCGCCGCCATGGTCGAACTGCCATTGATAGATCAGGGCGGCCCCGGTCGCGGCGACGGCGAAGCTGGTGATATCCCCGGGGCAGGCGAAGACATCCTGCGGATGTTCCGAGAGCTGGACGTACCGCCCCACAGTCAGGCCGGCCGGCTCGGATGCTGTGCTGGCGCACTGATCGGTGACGACACAGGTGTAGGGGCCGTCGTGGCTCGCCTCGAGGGGATCGATCAGGAGTGTGTCGGTGGTCGCGCCGCTGATTGGGCCACCGTCGGCCAGCGGATCGCCATCCTTCTGCCATTGGTAGGACAGGGGTCCAAGGCCCGCCGCCACAACACTGAACAGCGCCGCGCCCTCCTGGCAGACATATTGATCGGCGGGCTGCAGGGTCACCGTCGGGCCTTGATGAATGGTGAGGGAGGCGTGTTCGCTGCCAGCCGAGGCACAGGCATTGGCGACCACTACGTTATAGTCCGCAACATCACCCTCATAGGCGGAGGCGATCGTATATGTTTCGCCGTCTGCTCCGGGGATGTCCACGTCGTTCTTTCGCCATTGATAGGTCAGCGGGCCCGGTCCAGTGGCGGCGACGGCGAATGTGGCCGCCCCGCCTTCGCACGCCACATGGTTGGTTGGTTGCTGGGTGATGACCGGCCCGAGGTCGGCTTCGCATTCGTCGGGCGTGCCGTTCGAGTTGCAATCCTGGCTTTGGGCATTGGCAACGTCGCAGGGATCGGGTACGCCGTTGTTGTTGCAGTCCGGCGAGCAGTCAATCTGGCAGAAGAACGGGCCGCCGGGGGCGCTGCTGCCTTGGTCAATCTCGCATTCGTCAGGGGTGCCGTTCGCGTTGCAATCCTGGCTTTGGGCGTCGGCAAGGTCACAGGTGTCGGGCCTGCCGTTGTTGTTGCAGTCCGGCGAGCAATCAGTCTGGCAGAAGAACGGGCCGCCGGGGGCGCCGCTGCTTTGGTCAATCTCGCATTCGTCAGGGATGCCGTTCGAGTTGCAATCCTGGCTCTGGGCGTTGGCAAGGTCGCAGGTGTCGGGCACGCCGTTGTTGTTGCAGTCCGGCGAGCAATCAGTCTGGCAGAAGAACGGCCCGCCGGGGGCGCTGCTGCCTTGGTCAATCTCGCACTCGTCAGGGATGCCGTTCGCGTCGCAGTCTTCACTGACCAGTCCGTTCCCGTCCGGGTCGCTGGGGGCGATGTCGCACTCATCGGGGACGGCGTTAGAGTTGCAGTCTTCCGCGGTCACCATGGCGCCCAGCAGAAACAGGCCCGGGCCGGTGGTGTGGCCGGTGACCTTGTTGTCTGTAGTGTCCAGGCTGGTGGTAACCTCGAGCGTGGTTCTGGAGGCGGGTTCATACCAGTACAACTGCAGCGACGCCTCAGCAATGCCAAGTGAGGTCAGTGAGTTTTCATCGTAGGTCACGACTATGTCGAGGTTGGTGGGGTCGGGAATGGTTGCGCTGGTTTGGATGGCGAAGCCGTATCCGAGGAAGTCGTCCGGAAGTGCTCCGTGGGGTATTCCCTCGAATCCGCAACGGCCGGCGCCGATCGGCTGGACGGTCGTCTCGCCGGTTGCGGTGACCGCCCCGAAGACCACTTGCACGGCGGCGCAGGCGGCGCACGATGACGACATGGCTCCGGTGTCAACGTCGTCTCCACTGGGGGTGTAGCCCGGCGCGGCTTGGGCCCATTTGGCTACATTGCGCAAGAGTGATTGGTGATCGTCCTGAAGGAACAACTGTCCGAACATGGTGGCGTCGCAGATGAACGCCACTCGTCCGGCACCGTCATATCCAGAGCTGGGGCCCAGCAGCCCGACCAGTGTTCCGCCGGCGCTATCATCGACGAACACGTCGGTCACTATCGGAGTGCTCTCAAAGAGGCCGTAGCTGGCGTTGCTGCCGATGATGTCCACGTGGCCATGTGGGCCGGTGACCACCGGATGGGCGGCATGCAGTGGAGCAGGTGACAAGCCGGCGCTCCACTGGCCGGGCAGCTTACGCATCTCCTCCGTGGGGGTGTCGAAGGTGGACAAGAAGGAGTCGTCGCCGAGGTTGTACAGCCCGGCGTCGCCGAGCCAGATCACGCTGCCGCCGAGGTCAACGAATCCGGCAATGTTGATGCGCTCCTGTGTTGTGTAGGTGCATCCGGCGGAGGCGAAGCAGTTTTGGGGTAGTTCCAACAGCGGAAGCCAAAGTACATCTACCTGGTTCAGGACGGTTGGCGACAGCGATGGCAGTTCGATCAGTTCATGCCCATCGGCCTGGAGGGCGACGCGGGCGGCAGAGTCTTGTTCGAGCAAACTCAGGGCTTCGACCTGTCGGCCGTCGCTCAGCACGCCGATAGTAGCACCATCCGCCGGAGGGCAGACCAGTAGATCCACGATGATGAAGAGGGTTGCGCTAATCGCGCCGGGCGAAATCCTCGGAGCACTCGTACTTGTTCTCATGTATTGAGAATCGGCACTAACCTCCGACGGAGAGAAGTAAAGGGATAGTGTTGGCAGGTGGGTGCCCCGCCCAAGACGAGTGCCAAGACTCGCGTTCATCGCCGATGGGGATGCGGTACTGTCCGACGCGCGGGATCTGCGGCTTGTACCCTTTGGCGGCTTGTACCGTGCCGGGGAAATCGGTCGCCAGATGAAAGCCGCGGCCGATCTTGGGAGGTCATGGCCGCGACATCAATGTCAGAGGACATGTTTGTTTCTCAGGTTGATAGCGGGGTTAGATCGATGCTCCCCCAGGCGCAGGCCCGGGGCTCCAGGTTGTCTACATACGCGAGCGCCTGTCCACTTCGAGGGGCGCTGCCGAGGCGCACCGCATAAACTGCCGGAGGCGCAGCAGGAAATGCGCTGCCGGGGACTTCCGTGCAACACGCCGGCGAGCGGAGCGTCGCTGACCAAATAGTCAGATGATCTGGGGAACTGGAGGTCTTGCGGGGCCGGCGGGCCAGGAGCTGGTGTTCTCCCGGGGAGACATTCCCACAGGATACGAAACCGCGCCCTGAGCAAGCCCTGGGGCTAGGGGTTGCTGGGGCAAATGGGGGTGGAGCATCGAGATGGCTGTCTTGTGCGGCAAATCAGGGTATACTGCGAGTGAGGAACACCCGCGGCCGGCCGGTCGCCACTGTTAGCAGGAGACCCCCATGGCTAAACAAATCTCCCATGATTCGCGCCGCGCTTTCCTTAGAAACACGGGCACCATCGCCCTGGCAGCTACGGCGGCGGCAGGGGCAGCGCACCTTGCCGGCGGTCAAGCGGCCGGGCAGCAAACCATGCCGAAGATGGGCACGAAGGGTAAACAAATCACCCCCGGCAGCCCGAGCAAGAGTTACTCCCGGGCGGTGCGGCTCGATCGACTGGTCTTCGTGGCCGGCTGTGTGGGGACGTATACGCGCGGGCAGGGCACGACGATCGATCCGGATTTAGCGTCGCAGGCCTCCCGGACACTCTTGAACCTGAAGCAGTCCATCGAGGACAGCGGTTCTTCGATGGGGCGGGTCCTGAAGTGCTGCTGCTTTCTCAAGGAACTCGAGCACTTCGGAAAGTTCAACGAGATCTATACCAAGTTTTTCCGCGACGGCCCGCCGGCCCGGTCAACGGTCATTGTCAAGGACCTGGTCGTTCCCGGGGCGCTGCTCGAGGTGGACTGTGTTTGTTACGTGGACTAGGTCCTGAAGCGTTGTCGGTGTTCGAGGGGCGATAGCTTGGTGAATGGCGGCAGAGGAATCGAGGAAGATGCCGAGCGGCGGCGGCGTGCCCCAATCGCCGAAGTGGACATCGCCCAGCTCGAAGACCTGCTCGCCTTGACGCCGGCCCAGCGCATCGCCCGGCACGAGCAGGCCTTGGCCCTGGTCCGCGCTCTGAGGCAGGCAGGCATCGATTACTATGGCTTCGACCCTCGACCTCCTGAAGCGGTTGACGGACCATGACGTTGAATTCGTGGTTGTCGGCGGAATGGCCGGCGTCGCCCACGGGTCCAGCCTGGTCACGCAGGACATAGACCTTTGTGCCCCGCTGAGCCAGGAGAACCTGGGGCGCATCCTGTCCGCATTAGCGGGATTGAACCCGCGTTGGCGGATGCGGCCCGATCGACCGCCCGTGCCGAACGACGCGGCCCGGCTCAAGGGCTTCAAGAACCTGTACATCGCGACGGACTTGGGCCAGATTGACATCTTGGGCGAGATTAGCGGGGTCGGTGAATTCGCGGAAGTTGCTCGGCAATCAATCAGTTTGGACTTCGGCGGGATAGTCTGTCGCGTTCTGGGCCTCGATGCTTTGATTACCGCCAAGAAGGCACTGGGTAGGCCTAGAGACATCTATGCCGCCTCAGAACTAGAGGCGATTCGCAAACGAACACGAGGTCGTGCGGGCGATGGCGCCTGAGGAGAAAGCAAAGGCGAGATCGTCGTTCCCCCTGGAAGGAAAATGGTC
>CAZFMS010000171.1:0-9189 GCA_964520125.1 uncultured Planctomycetaceae bacterium | reverse complement strand
CTACTGGGGATCGGCGACGGGACGTTTGCCGCCGCGGTGAACTACGCCGCCGGCAATGGGCCTTATTCCGTAGCGATTGGCGACCTGGACGGCGACCTGGTGCCCGACCTGGCCGTGGCGAACGAGGCTAGCTACTACGTCTCGGTGCTGCTGGGGCTTGGGGACGGGGCATTTGCCGCGGCGGTGGACTACGCTGGTAGCACGTCTCGATCCATAGCGATCGGCGACTTGAATGGCGACCGGGCGCCCGACTTGGCCGTGGCGGGCGACAACGTCGGGGTCTTGTTGCATCAGATCCCAGATCTGTTCCCGGACTGCAATGGCAACGACATGCTGGACGCCTGCGACATCGACTGCGGCCCGCGGGGGGGGCCGTGCGATCTGCCGGGTTGTGGGCAGAGCGCGGACTGCAACGGCAACGGCGTGCCCGACCAGTGCGACGCCGAGCGCTGGGACATCGAGCTGTTCGTCGGCCTACTGCTGGCCGAGAGCCCGGATCCCGCCCTGGTGTGCATATTCGACCAGAACCTCGATGCGATCCTCGATGGCACCGACATCCAGCGATTCGTGCACAGGCTGGTGAGCCCTTGACCCTAAGCGCGGTCTACACCTAGTGGCAGAAGAGCCCTAACCTTGCCCCGGCCTTCCCGCCGCCCCCCGTCGTCAATGTCCCGCGCAGCCCCCGCCGCAATGCTCGCCGCGGTATCGCTCGTGTGCCCCGCCCGCCAAGAACAACGGAAACACGATATCGCTCAGGCAGCACGGCACCGCCACCGCCACGATCACGAACAGGAAGACGATCCCCACCGAATCGATCCACGCGATGCCCCCGAACGGCCCCACCAGGTAGAAGATGCTCGCCATGGTCGACGAGAAGACGTGCAGCGAGTGCGAAAAAAACGTGCTGTGTTGCACCCCGGCCGACGCCGCTAGCCCGACCCCCACCCCGACCAACGCAAAGGTCAACACCATCTGAGGATGCTCCAGCAAACAGATGTGCCAGGCCACGGGCTTGCCCAGCAGCATCAGCGAGACGTGCGGCATGACGATATCGCTCAGCCCGCAAACGCCCACCGCCCCCACCAAGCCGGTCACCACCGCCTTGAGCACCCGACGCTCATACCGCCAGAACATCGCCGTCGTCGCCGCCGCCGAAAACAGCATGTGCACCGGGTGAAACAGGTGGAACAAACCCTGAAACGGATTCACCAGCCCCTCATGGTCTCCCCCCTCTGACGTTCCATGATCGTGCCCGGCATGGTCCGACGCCGCCGGTGTCTCTCGGCCGCCGACCTGCTCAACCACCTCGGCCCCCGCAGCATCCTCAGCGTCCGGACCAACATATCGCTCGACCGGCGTCAGTAAGCAGATGATCTCCGCCACAGTCAGCCCGATCGCCACCGCCGACACAGAGAAGGGCAAGTGGTGCACCAACTCCTCGTACAGCGCCGTCCGTTCCCCCGCGGACCCGTCTCCATGATCCTGATCGCCGTGCCCCGTCATCGGACAAGCTCCCTTACACGCCGGACCAGTCTACCTGCCGGACCAAGCCACCACGCCTGATCCCTCTAAAGTATTACAATGTAATACACACCTGTCAACCAACTCCCCGAACTTGGGAATTGGTCTCACTCCCCCAATCCCCATTTCACAATCCGAAATCCGCCTGGCCCGATTCCCCATCCGCAGCCGGGCAAAAGCGCTCGTCGGTCGTCCATACCCGCCGCCCAGGTGGTCCGACACCCCCAACACCTTGAGTGCTACTTGTCTTGCGCTCGACTGGCCGGTATCATATTCCTGGGGACTGAAGGATGTTCGGGCTTGAGAGTGGCAGGGAGCACTCTCCCAAAACATGGGCCAAGTAGATCCTGCGCGCCGCGGACGACGCCGGAACTGAATACGTCTCTTCAAGGAGAACACCATGATTGGTGGCCATCGAGGAATGGGCAGCCCGCTGCTGGGGACCATTGGAGGACTTTCCTTCATTCTCGCATCAGTCATCGGCCTGGCCGGTGTCCGGGCCGACGACGGCCCGAGTGGCATGCGGGTCCGAATCTCGCCCACCTCCGGCTTGGCCACCTCCGTCACCGCCGCCGACGGAGGCCCGATACCGGTCACCATGCCCTCCGGACCGATCCAGATCGAGCCGATGGACTTCCTGGCCCAGCAAGGGCAACTGTTCGGAGTGTCGGACCCGGACCGCCAGTTGGCCCTCACCAAGGTCGTCACCGACGCCCTCGGCACCACCCATACCACCTTTCAGCAGGTCCATTCCGGCATTCGGGTCTTTTCCGGCGTGCTCAAAGTACACCAAAACGCCGCCGGCCGGATCACCGCCGCCAATGGCGACTTTTACCCCATCCGGCCCACCCTCGAGACCACCCCGACCATCGATGCCTCCACCGCCGAAACGATCGCCCGGCAACACCTCTCGGCCAGCGCTGCCACCGTGGCCCACAACGAATTGGTCTTCGTCGATCCCGGTTGGTACGGCGATCCGCCCCAGGGCGTTCACCTGGCCTACCACCTGATCCTCACCGATCACCCCGCCGGCCTGGAGGAAGCCTTCTTCGTAGAGGCGCAGACCGGTGAAGTGCTCGACCGCTGGAGCCTCATCCATAATGCCCGCATGCGCGAAATCTACGACGGCGGGGGCCTGCCCGGCCTGCCCGGCACCCTCGTACGCGCCGAGGGAGACCCGGCCACCACCGTCTACGACGAAGACGCCGCCTACGACTACTACGGAGATACCTATGACTACTTCGCCCGGGCCTTCGGACGCGACGGCATCGACGACAACGGCCTGACCATGGTCGCCACCGTCAATTCCACCTCCCCCAATTGCCCCAATGCCTACTGGAGTGGCAGCCTGCTGCAGATGGTCTTCTGCTCCAATACCGTCACCGACGACGTCGTCGGCCACGAGTTGACCCACGGCGTCACCCAGTTCAGCGCCGGCCTGATCTACCAAAACCAGTCCGGACAGTTGAGCGAGTCCTTCTCCGACGTGTTCGGCGAAATGGTGGACCTCTTCAACGGCGATGCCGCCTTCCCCGGGACTCCCGGCGGAACGCCCTGGCCGACGCACGCCACCGGGCCGGGGCTGGACACCCCGAACAACCTGCGTACCACCGGCTGCCCCGGCGTAGCCATGGACGTCAATGCTCCACCGGGCATCGCCGGGACCTACGAGGCCCGTTCCGCCAGGTTCGGCCCCGACCTGACCCTCGCCGGCACTACCGGAAACGTCGTCGAGGCCAATCCACCGCGGGCCTGCGATGTGGATCTACCCTTCACCAACGGGCCCGACATCCTCGGCAACATCGCCCTGCTCGACCGGGACCTCTGCGACTACGTGGAAAAGGTCCTCAACGCCCAAGATGCCGGGGCCATCGCCGTGATCATGGTCAACAACATCCCCGGGCCGCCGGTCACCATGGGGGGAGACGAGCCCGCCATCGTCATTCCCTCGCTCATGATCTCCCAGAGCGACGGCGACATCCTCCGAGCGGCCCTGCAGACCGACACGGTCAACGTCACCCTGAGAGACCTCGGCTATCCCGACGGCGTTCGTTGGTTGGTCGGTGAGGACGCCACCGCTTTTGGCGGCGCCATCCGCGACATGTGGGACCCGACGTGCTTCGGCCACCCCGACTACGCCAACAGCCCGCTGCAGACCTGTAACCCGTCCGACAGCGGCGGCGTCCACAGCGGTAGCGGCGTACCCAATCATGCCTTCGCCATGCTCACCGACGGCAAAGCCTTCAACAGCCACACCACCACCGGGATCGGTCCGATCAAGGCCGCCGCTGTCTGGTACCAGGCCCTGACCGTCTACCTGACCCCGGCCTCGGACTTCGAGGATGCATACTGGGCATTCAACCAGGCCGCCGGCGACCTCGTTGGCACTACGCCCAACGACCCCCGGACCGGCAATCCCTCCGGCAGCCAGTTCACCGCCGACGATGCTGCCGAAGTCGACCAGGCCCTGCTGGCCGTCGAGATGAACACCCCGGGCGCCTGCGGCCGAAGCGACGACGTCTTGACCTCCGAACTTGTCGAATTGTGCTCCGATCGCACCACCGTCTTTGCAGATGACTTCGAGGGCGGGACGAATAGCTGGACCGTCTCCAATTCCAACCCCCCAACGCCCTACGACTGGGCCCATACCGCCAGCCAACTACCCTTCGGACGCGGCGGCGTCGCCTGGTTCTGCGCCGACCCGAGTATCGGCGACTGCGGCGCCCAGGACGAGTCTGCCTCCCACTCCCTGCAAAGCCCGCCCATCGGTTTGCCCTCCGGCGCCGTCTTTCCCATGCTTACCTTCACCCACTATGCGGGGACCGAGGGCGGCTGGGACGGCGGCACCGTCCGCGTCCGAGTCAACGCCGGCTCCTGGCAGACCGTCCCCCGCTCCGCCTATCAACACAACCCCTACAACGGCCGGCTCAATACCGTAGACCAGGGCAACACCAACCCCCTGGCCGGCGAACCCTCCTTCACCGGGGCCGGCGGACAATGGGGCACCTCGCTCGTTGACCTGAGCGCTCTGGCCTCCGCCGACGACACCCTCGAGGTCCGCTTCGACTTCGGCAAGGACGGCTGCACCGGCGTCGATGGCTGGTACGTCGACGACTTCGAGGTCTTCCACTGCCCGGACTGCAACGCCGACGCCGAGCCCGACTTCCGCGAGTTCTTCTTAACCGCCGCCTCCGACGTGCTCGCCCCCATCGGGGACGGGTCACCCCAGTCCTTCGACATTCTTCCCATACCTCAGCTACCACCCGTTGCCGGCGGCGATGTGCGCATCACCTTCACCGCCCGCGGCGATTTCTCCAGTGATGCCGAGTTCATCGACGTGGACATCAACGGTACTCCGGTCGGCACCGTCTTCCAGACCGCCGCCGGTGACTGCCCCAACACGCCCGAGCGGGAAGAGATCGTCGTGCCCGCCGCCGTCTTCAACGCCGCCGTGGCCGGAGGCCCCGCGCTGATCAACCTGGTCGCCCCGGGTAGCGTGAGCCCCACAATCTGCGACGGCGATTCCTACGTGACCGTCCTCCTCGAGTACCAGACCACCGCCACTGATTGCAATAACGACGCCGTTCCCGACGTATGCCAGTTGGCCGAAAACGACTGCAACACCAACGGCCTGCCCGACGAATGCGACCCCGAGTCCAGCGACATTGCCTGGTTCGTCAGTCAGGTCCTCGCCGACCCGCCCGACTCGGTCGCCCTGTGCCTCTTCGACGCCAACTTCGACGGCAGCCTCGACGGCCTGGACATCCGGCCATTTGTGGATGCGCTGATGAGCCCCTGACACCGCCTGCGGCCTGCCGGGAAGCCCTGCCCGAACGCGATGCACCCCGTCCGCCTGGCCGACAGCGATTATTTGCCCGATAGCCGCAGGATGGCCCGTTCGACTTGATCGATCGGCACGGCGTCCAGCCAGCGCACGCTACCGATCCGAGTCGGCAGCACGAAGCGCACCGCTCGCCCCCGCACCTTCTTGTCCGTGCCCAGCCGCTCGAGGATGTCCGCCACGTCGATCGGCCGGGACGCCCGAACCGGCAAGCCCAGACCGGCCAGCAGGGCCTCGGCTCGGTCCCGCTCCTCTGCCGGAAAACCGCAATGCCCCACCGCCAGCTCCATCGCCGCCACCATCCCCAGCGACACCGCCTCCCCATGACGCAGCTCGAAGTTCGACTGGGCCTCAAGCGCATGCCCGATGGTATGGCCGAAGTTCAGTGCCGCCCGCCCGACTCCGCCCTCCGCGCTCTCCCGCTCGTCCGCCACCACCACCGCCGCCTTGTTCGCGCAGTTCCGCCGGATCAGCTCCCCCACCACCTGCTTATGACCGGCCACCACCTCCGCCTGATGGGCCTCCTGCCAGTCGAAGAAATCCCGGTCCCGGACGATCGAATGCTTCACCGACTCGGCCAGCCCGGCCCGAAGGTCCCGCTCGCTCAGCGTTCCCAGACAATCAACGTCGATGCACACCAGGATCGGCTGATGGAACACCCCGATCAGGTTCTTCCCCGTCGGGTGGTTCACCGCCGTCTTGCCCCCCACGCTCGCGTCAACGTCCGCCTCCATCGTCGTGGGGCATTGCACGAACGGCACGCCCCGCAGCCAGGTCGCCGCCACGAAGCCCGCCAAGTCTCCGACCATGCCCCCCCCCAGGGCGATGATGGGCTCCCATCGGCCGTGTCGTCGAGCGGCCAGCGCCGCCCAGAGTTCCTCCGCCTGGCTCAACGACTTGGAACCATCCCCCGCCGGGACCACCAGCACCGCCGTCTCGACCGCCGCGGACTCCAAAGCCGCCGTCACCTTCTCCGCATACAGCGGGCCGACATTACTATCCGTGATGACCGTTGCCCGAGCGGCATCGGCCCCGGCACCACCCCCGGTCAGGGCCTTCCGCAACCGCTCGCCCAGCCCCCCGAGAATGCCCGACCCGATCTCAATCGAGTATTCCCGCCCCGGCAGCCCTACCTCGATTCTCTCAACATCTTCGCTCATGGCCTTATCCCAGCCCCGAACCCACTCCCACACCCCGCCCGACGACGCCCATCATACCGCCACCACTGCTCCCCTTCGACCCGCCCCTACCCGTGCCGGCCCCCTCAGCCCCCTCGCATCCCGGCCTCCCGCGGGCCGCCGCGGTTGTAGCCCGAGCCGCGTTTTCCTATCATGGCCCTTTGACAGCACCAGAACCCGACCAACCCCGAAAGGCAGGCACGCAATGGCTGATCTGATCCCCGTCCATGGTGGACTGGACTCTCCCGTCGACCGCACCGTCTCCCCGGACCGAATCGCCGAGTTCCGCACCGAGGCGGCCACCCTGCCGGCGGTCACCATCGACGATGCCGATCTCTCCAGCCTCTACCGTTTCGGCGACGGCGGACTCAGCCCCCTCACCGGCCCCATGACCAGCGAAGCCTGGCACCGCTGCCTGGACCAAGCGATCATCCAGCACAATGGCCGGGACTACGCCTGGGCCATCCCCATCTCCTTTCCGGTAGACGACGATCTGGCCGCCACCCTCCAGACCGGACAAAAGGTCCGGCTCGATGATTCCCGAGGCCGCCCGGTCGCCATCCTGCACCTCGCCGACATCTTCCCCTACGACAAGACCAAGTACCTCGAAAGCGTCTACCAGACCAAACGCACCGATCACCCCGGCGGCCACATGGTTACCACAGACCGTCGCGGAACCCTGCTCGGCGGCGAGGTCGACGTCCTGCCCCAGCCCAAACACCCGGATTACGGCCAACACGTCCTCCGGCCCACCGAAACCCGAAAGCTGTTTGCCCAAAAAGGCTGGACCCGCGTCGTTGCCTTTCAGACCCGCAACCCCCTCCATCGGGCCCACGAATACGCCTTGCTCTACGGCCTCGAAACCCTCGTCCGACAATGTGATACCGCCGGCGCCGTCCTCAACCCCCTCATCGGAGAAACCAAATCAGACGACGTAGACGCCGCCACCCGCATGCGAACCTATCAGACCCTCCTGGATAACCAAGTCCTCGGACAGGGCGACTCCGACGAGCAACTCTGGGCCGACAAGCCCTACACCATCCACGATCGCGTCATCCTCCTCGGCCTGGACATCAAGATGTTCTACGCCGGACCCAAGGAAGCCGTCATGCACGGCATCTACCGACAGAACTTCGGCTTCACCGACATCATCATCGGCCGCAAACACGCCGACGCCCCCTACGACGACGGCACCGACATCTGGGACGGCTTCGACGCCCAACGCATCTTCGACAGCCTCCCCGGCGAGCTACTCATCAGCCCCCTCAAGGTAGGCTTCGCCGCCTTCTACGAGTCCCTCGGACGCGTGGACCTCATGGAAAAGCACCCCGATGAGAAACCCGTCTTCATCAGCGGCCGAAAGGTCCGCGAGCAACTCACCGCCGGCACCATGCCCGACCCCCGGATCATGCGCCCCGAGACTGCGAAGATCCTAATAGAGAAAATGCACGGCCCCAGCTGAGCAATCCCCGGCCGCCGGCCCCCAGTGCTATGTCAATGTTGATCTGAGCGTCCGAGCGAGCCGGGCCGTCCTCGGCCCGGTCTCTGCCAAACGCCCCAGAGGCCCACCCGCCTGCGAGGCCCACCCGCCTGCGAGGCCAACGGCGAATCAAGCATGACCGAGTACTAGCGGATCTCACGATTGCAGGTGTAGCCGAGGAGCCGCGGGCTTCAGCCCGCGCGGCCTCGCCCTGGAGAAACCTCCCGACCGTGTGCTTGACAGGCAATCGCGAAACGCCCAACCGGCCCCTTCAGACCGCAGTTCGAGAGACCCCAAGATCGCCGGCTGCCAGCCACCAGCTCCCTGCACCGGCTAACACCTACCTACTATCTCACATACCCGGTGCCCCCGGCGTCTCGCCGGACCTCAAACCTGGCCACCCCTAGTTAACCTTATCAGCCCCCCCTGTCTGGTATTCACTGACTTTTCGGTCAACCTGACGACCCCGGCCACGCCGCGCCGGGACCGCCGAGGGTACTCACCCGTTTGGCGAAGGATGCCTCCGCGACCGGCAATCTAAACACCCGTGCAGGACCGGTCCTTGGCAACATCAATCGCGGACCAGATGCCGCCCGCGACAAGAAAAAGGTGTGCTGTTTCTGAAACGTCGGTTTCCGGACGCTATTCTTCAACGATAATGTTAGTGCCGCCTTGACTTCGAGGTCCCAATCGGGGATCATAGTCTAGTAGTATATTGGACTGTGTTTCCCGTTTGGACGGAGCCGAACGATCGGGCCGAGGTTCTGTTGTGCCCCGGAGGGTGGGAGTGGTCAGCGGCATAGCGGACACGGGACTCTCTATATCCACCCTCCTAGTCACTAATGGAGAAGCATATATGTGTGGTAGACTAGTCGCTATCGTCCTGGTGGTTGTCGTTTTCTCTTGCGCCGGCTTGGCCCCAGCGCAAGATGCCCGGCCTGCCCTGGGAATCCAGCAGATCAAGCAGAACCTCAATCTTACCGACCTCAGCGTCCAGGACTTGGACATCATCGCCCAACCGGGTGATCCCTTCAGCACCGTTCTGAACCTCGGTCAAGACCGGTACACCTTGGACTTGCGCCCTTACTCCATGAGGGCCGATGACTTCCGCCTCCTCGTGGACGGCGAGCAAGGCCTGGTCGAGGTCACCCCGGCACCGGCCCGGACCT
>CAZFMS010000170.1:0-9283 GCA_964520125.1 uncultured Planctomycetaceae bacterium | reverse complement strand
GTGGCCTGGCGCTGGGCGTCGTTGAAATAGGCCGGCACGGTGACCACGGCGGCCTCGACCTTCTCGCCGAGATAGTCTTCGGCGGTCTTCTTCATGTCCTGCAGGACCATGGCCGAGATCTCCGGCGGGGTGTAGTCCTTGTCGCGGATGCGCACCTTGACCAGATCCTCCGGCCCGCCGACCACCTCGAAGGGCACCAGCTTCTCCTCCGAGCTAACCTCGTTGTGGCGTCGGCCCATGAAGCGCTTGATGCTGAAGATGGTGTTTTGGGGGTTGGTGACCTGCTGGTGCCGGGCCACCTGGCCGACCAGTCGCTCGCCCTTGTCGGTAAAGGCGACGACGGACGGCGTGGTCCGGGAGCCCATCGAGTTGGTCAGCACCTTGGCCTCGCCGCCCTCCATGACGGCCACGACGGAGTTGGTGGTCCCCAGGTCTATTCCGATGATTGTTGCCATATTATCTCACTCCTTGGCTGGGTTAGCTGGTTAGAGGCGTCGCGGCGGGCCGCCCCCGACGGCCGGGCGCAACGATCCGCGGATCCAAACTGCAAGGGGGATGCCACAGTGGCACCGCGCCGCACCACAACCCTAACATCCGTCGTACTATATAGTTATGGTGTCCGCCGGCCGGTGGGTTTCTCGCCCGCGCCCTCCCGGCTGCCAGACTGGCATGCCGCCTTGACCCTTGGCAGGCAGGAACGGGAAGAACCAGCCTGGGCGAGGCCGGCCCGGGTGGGCCCATGTTGGTCTACGGTTGCGGCCGGAGCAGAGATTTGACGAGCGGTCCTCAGCCAACGCCCACGCGGCGGTCGCCTGGCCGGCGACGGCTCGCCGGGACCTCCCGTGACTTGATCGATCGGATCATATCCGCCGGGGGGGCGAGTCGGGGTGAACTGTTCAGGTCACCGGGGGCTTCTCTTCGATGCGCGGCTCCACCAGGAGGAGGTTGCCCTCACCGGCCATCCGGACCAGTTGCAGCATCTCGTGCATGGAAGCCACCTCCTCGACCTGCTCGTCGAGGAACCACTGCAGGAAGCTACGCGTCGAATAGTCGTGCTCGGTCTCGGCCAGGGCCACTAGTTCATTGACCTGGCCGGTGACGCCACGCTCCGACTCAAGGGCCGCCTCGACGATGGCCTCGGCCGAAGGGTAGTCCCCCCGCGGCTCGGGGATCGCTCCCAGCTTCACCGCGCCCTCCACGTCCTGGACGTACTTGATGATCTTCAAGGCGTGGCCCCGCTCTTCCTCGGCCTGGTTGAAGAACCGCTTGGCGAAGATCTTGAGGCCCATCCTCTCGAAACACTGAGACATCGCCAGGTAGGCGTGCGAGGCGCCCAGCTCATTGGTCACCTGATGATTGAGTGCCTGGTTCATCTTCTCAGAGATAGACATGGTGCTGACCTTTCGTAGCTAACGGGGCAATTGGCTGATCTTGCGGGATGATAGCTGGTCAGTCGGCGACGTTCAATGCCCCGAGCGGTTCAACCCAGCGGTTTTTGTGTTGACCGACCCGCCAACAGAAACTCAGTCTCAATTGGCCCGCGTGACCTCAGGCATCTAACGAAAGATGCTCCCGACCGGAGCCGGAAGCACAGGGTGGAGTGAAAACGGGATTCAAGTCCCGGCCGGCCGGGATTATCGCACGCCGTGGAGACCACGGAGGATGCAGAGTCATACCCAAGAGGGGATCACCGGAGGATCGGAACACCATCCGCCTTGACCGGGTGTACATTACTCACCAATTGCCGATCTCCTATTCCAGAACCTCTCTGCGCTGCGATCCCCGCGTGCTCCGCGGTGAATGACCCCGGTCAGGGCCGCACGTGCAACACCAGGATGGCGGATTCACCCGACGCCCAGCCGGTCGGCGCCGAGCCCAGGACCACGTAGTCGCCGCGCTGGGTCGTGACGATGGTCCGCAGCTCGAACTCCGGCGGAGAGGCCCGCCGTTTCCCTTCCTTGCCGGCCGAGGCCAGCGCGGATCTCTCCAGGACCAGGTCGGCCCGGATCTCCAACTTCACCGAGTCCCCGGTCGAGGCGTTAAGCAGGGCACCGGTCACCTTGGTGGAAAGCTCGCCGGTGATACCGCCCTGGATCAGGAACTCCTCGTTCTCTATAGCCACGGTCGATAGGCGCCCCAGCAGTCTCAAGCTTCCAAACCTTTGCAGCTCATCCGCCACGGCAGCCAAGTCAGCAGGCATGGGAGTGCCGGCAACAGGCTCCTCGTCGTTCAGGTCGGCTTGGAGGAAGGCGAATTCGAGATTAACCGTCGCCGCCGGCCGGTCGATTACGTGAACGATCGCCAGCGCCGAATCGATCAGCGGACGCGGGCCGTGGAGCAGAACCGTGGACCGGCCATCGTCGGCCACTCGCAGCCCCTCGGGAGCGAGAGTCGCGGCAATCTGCCGAGCCAGGTCCCGGGCCCGGCGGTGTCTAATCTGGACCGGAACCACCTCGCTGGCGCGAGTTGCCTCGACCGGCTGATCGAGTTCCTCCACCAGCTCGCGGATCGTCTCCGCGGTGTCGTCGGGCCCGGTGTAGATGACGCTGTTGGAGCGGGATTCCGCATAGGCCCCGCCCTGGGGTACCAGCTTCTGGATCATGGTGGCGACGTCATAGCAGTCGGCATACTTCAGCTTCAAGACCACCGGATTGAAGTTGGCCGCCGCGACCGGGCGACCACCTCGACGGGTGTGGCGGGATGGGGTGGTTTGCTGCTCGTTCTCCTGGAGCTGAGCGGCCAGCGGGGCGGCCGGCAGGATGAGCAGGGTGGTGATGGCCAGCGCGATTCGCGTCATGTTCAAGTCTCCTTGTCTAACTGGGTGGGGCCGACGAGTCGCCGGCACCGTCGCCGGTCGAATCGTCGGGCGGTAGTACTTCGTCATAAAGCCAAACGATGTGAACCCGCGGGTTGGCGGATTCCAGGGTCACCGCCAGGCGATGGGCGGGAACCGTCACTTGGAAGCCGGACCAGGCCTCCGGACGATCGCCGGCCCCCACGCCCGGTGATACTTCGGCGAACTCCTGCGGCTGGTCCTCACGCCAGGGCGAGGCCCGATACACGCCGACGGCCACGCCCAATAGAACGACCGCCGCCGCATACCACCGCAACCGCCAAGCCCGGACTCCCGACCGAGCAGGAAGCGGGGCCGCCGCGGCCATGCGCTCCGCGGCACCCGCCAACGCCCCCAGGTCGGCAGCCAGCCGTCGGTGCTGCTCGAAGAAATCGGCGCAGTCGGCACATCCGCCCAAGTGAGCGTCGATCTCCCCACGAAGACCCGCGTCGGCCAGCCCGTCCAGCCAGTCGCCCAGGCCGGCCCGGATGTCGTCGCATCTGCTCATGCCCGAGCCTCCGAATCCGTCTGACCCAACATCTCCACCAGACTTCGCCGGGCGAAGTGAACGTGGGAGCGCACCGCCGCAACGGAGAGCACCATGATCTCGGCGATGTCCAGGTAGTCCATCTGTTCCATGGTGCGCAAAATCAGGGCGGTGCGCTGCCGGTCCGGCAGGCGGGCGATCGCCGTCCGCAGGGCCTCGAGCCGCTCGCCACGCTGCAGTTGATCGTCGGGCGATTCGCCCCGCGCAACCTCGGTCCCTTCGGTCAGCGGCTCGGGCTTTCGCCGGCGGCGGTGGTTCAGACACAGGTTGCCGACCGTGCGAAACATCCAGGCCTCGTATCGCTCGTGGGGTAGCTTGGGGCCGGCACTAACCGCCAACTTGAAGGCCTCTTGCACGATTTCCTCCGCGTCTTCTCGATTCCAGATCATCTTCACGGCCAGACCGACCAGCCGCCGCCGCAACGCATTCACCGCCGCGCCGGACCCAAGCCTCGATCTCGGCGCCGGGCGGACCTCCAGGTCCGTTGACGGTGTGCTGCCATGAGTCATCGCGTTGGTCCGCCGGGCGTTCGCGATCGTCCAATACAAAACTGTCACCAGATCGCGGGACGTTTAATGGTACTACCGAGATTCTCGGAGGTTGCCCGTCAATCAGCCGGCCCAAGCGGCAAATGGGCACCCGAAGCCCCCTGACAGCACCCTGCGGCGGTCGGGCCGGAGAACAAGTCGGCCAAGCCGACCACCGATATTGGCCGGGAGGGGTCCTCCACCCGCCTGCCGCCCGCCTCGCCATGCCTCGAGGGGTCGCTGCCCCACTCCGAGACGGGCACTCGGTATTGGGGGACACCGCCGGGGGGCAACCAATGGCCGATGAACCGATTCCGCTCTATGACGGGGAACTCTCCGGCTCAGTGATTATCCCCGATGGCCCTTCCGCGGCCCTGGGAATGCCGACCGTCCGATCCCGGCGAGTGCACCATCGAAGGCCTGGCAATGGTGTGTGCGTCTGCTTCTCACCGATGCTCTTCTCCGGTCGGGTCGAACACGTGGAATGCCCGGTCCTCAATATCTCGGCCCAAGGGTTTGCCATCGAGTACGATCGTAAGCTGGACGTGGGAGTCACCGGATACATTACCTATCGCACCGTAAGCCACCAGCCGGTCCGGGTCAGTTGCCGCGTACAACGCTGCTCGCCGCTGGAAAACGGCCGCTTCGCCGTCGGCCTCAAACTCAACCGCAAGCTGCAGATCGAGGAAACCAGGCCAGCCAAGGCCAGGCCCGGCCGGGAGCTGGCCCCCGGAATTCGGGCCCGAAAGCTGCACGATCCCGAAACGCCCCAGCCCGAGGCTCCCCCGCCCGAAACTCCCCGACGCGAATCTCCCCGGTGAGCACACCCCGCCGAGCCAGTGGCATGGGCCGCACACCGGGGTGGCATGGGTCAACTCGTTGACCCGTGTCTGGGGGACGTGGCATGGCTCGCACCCGGGGATGACCGCCACCGTACGTTTGACGCCCGGCCCCTCTGCGGCCAAAGTTACCCGGCCAGGGCAACCAGCGGGAGGTCGAACACTTGTTAGATACAGTCCGTGCCGCCATTCAGCTCACCCGTCCGGCACAGTGGATCAAGAACGTCTTCGTGTTTGCCGCCCTGGTCTTCGCCCACCAATTCGAGGCCGCCGCACTCCTCTACGCCGCCGCCGCCTTCGTCATCTTCTGCATCCTCTCCGGGGCGGTGTATGCCTTCAACGACATCTTCGACTATCGCCAAGACGCCCAACATCCCACCAAACGCCTCCGACCGGTTGCCCGCGGGGCCATCTCGCCGAACGCCGCCGGAATAGTGGCCGTCGTCTTGATCATCATCGGCACCGCGGCAGCAACGCAGATGCCCCAAGGCTTCCTCCTGACCACCAGCGTCTATCTGGTCCTCAATCTCGTCTATACCGTCTGGGGCAAGCATCGAGTTCTGCTGGACGTCATCTTGATCGCCATCGGCTTCGTCTTGCGGGCCCTGGGTGGGGCCCAGGCCGTCGAGGTGGACGTCTCCGTCTGGCTGGTGATCTGTACCTTCACCCTCTGCCTGTTCCTCGGCTTCGGCAAACGCCGATGCGAGCTGGCCATGATCGGCAACGCCGAGCAGGCCGCCTCCCACCGGCCGACACTGGCCGCCTATACGCCCGAACTCCTCACCCAGTTGCTCTCCACCACCGGAGGCATCGCGGTGGTCACCTTTCTGCTGTACACCCTCGATCCCAACACCCCCTCGCCACGCTCCCTGGTCTTCACCACCCCCCTGGTCTTCTACGCCATCTTTCGGTACGCCATGCTGATCGGCCGTGGACAGCGGACCGGACCGACCGACATCCTCATCAAGGATCGGCCCTTCCTGGCCACCGCCGTGCTCTGGACCGCCCTGACCATGGGTCTGATATTTGGGGGCGACGATCTCGATAAGTACCTGCCCCGGCTGCGCTACCCCGGCACCCCGCCGGCCACCCAGCCCGGCGACCAGTCCCCCAGCCAGGCTGCGACACAACCTAAATGACGTTCTGACAGCATGTTAGAACTCCTGGTCGAGGCCGTCGGAGCCCCCCCGAACCTTTGCGCGGGCCGAAACGATAAACAATGACAGGGAGATCGAGGATCCCTCGTCTATACCAGAGAGCGGACATGGACATGGCCTGCAGTGCCGACGCCGGCGACAACGAACTGATCGCTGCTGCCCAGAATGGGCAACGTGACGCCCTGGACGTCTTCGTTCGACGCCATGACCGCTGGGTCCGCAACGTGGTCTATGCCACCGTGGATAACCCCGGGGCCGTGGACGACATCGTCCAGCACGTCTGGGCGAATGTCTGGCGGCAGATCGGCACCCTGGTCGATCCCCAGCGCTGGCGAAGCTGGCTATACAAGATGGCCAAGAACGCGGCCATCGATGCCGGGCTCAAGGCCGGCCGGGAACGCCGGATGCGGGTCGCCCTCGACCACGACCGACCCGTCGCCAATGACAAGAACGAACCGAGCCGGGCCCTGATTGGCGCCGAGCAGCATCGGCAGGTCCTGGCGGCTATCAGAGGGCTGCCGGATATCTATCGAGAGCCGTTTATCCTGCGGCACGTGGAAGGTTGGGGATATGCCCAGATCGGCGAGGCCATGTCCTTGCCGGTGGCCACCGTGGAGACCCGACTGGTCCGGGCCAGAAGGCTCTTGCGATCGGCCTTGACCGGACTTCTGGAAGAGTAGGAAGAAACCAGCCGATGAATCCAGCCGATGACCACCCCCCCGGGATCGACGAGCAAACCGAGCGGCTGATCTGCCGGTGCCTGGATAACCAGGCCGGCCCCGAGGAGCAACAGCAACTGGCCAAAATCCTGGCCGGCAATCCCGCGGCCCAAAGGCTGTACGACCAGTACCGGCGAATCGACCTGCTGGCCGGCGACGCCCTGCGCTACGATCTGGGCAGCGCCCAGACAGCAGTCGCCCCGAGCAGGTTTCGCGGCTGGGGGCAGGCCGCCGCGGGAGCGATCTTGACCGCAGCGGCGGTTATCGCCCTGTCCTTCCTGCCGGGCCTGTGGTCCTCCGACGTGCAGGTTGCCGGCGACTTTATAGCCCCGCCGCCCGCCGTCGAACAACCCCATCAGTCGCCCACCATCTCCCGAACCATCGACTACCGTGAGATGGGAGCCTGGCCCAGTACCCGATCGCAGGATGTCCGACGCGACTTGATCGGCATCCGCGGAAAAAACAAGAACGTGATCTACCTCTTCGAGAGGGATCGACATTCGACCAAGCTGACCCCCATCTCCGGGGACATCTAAGCGGAAAGGACCAAGGTCTGAACAGCGCGGGTGAACAGTTGTGGGTGCCACTGGCGGCTTGTCCGCCAGTGCCCTGGCAAGTGGTCGACCCACCGGCAGACAACTTTTGAAACAATACCCGCTCCTGCTTAGTCGTCTCGCCAGCACTCTGCCAACGGGTCGCGGGTTTTCCGAGGCGCCGGTCGAACAGGCATAATCAATGATCAACGGAAAGTGCAAACTACAACCCGAGTTCTCCGGCCCACGGACGGCCCGACCAAAGGACCAATCGTGCATCACCGGACCAGGTAAGGAGACAGAATCATGCTTCTAGGGCAAGTACTCTTGGTGCTCGTGGTGGGCCTGCCTAGCTCGCCGTTGGGGGCCGCCGTAGGTTACCAAGAACCGTTGGTCGTTAACCTCGCCGAAGACGCCGACGGAGTCCTCTCCACCGTGCAACTATCCACTTGCGTCAAGATCTCCGACGACGATCCCGACCAGAACGTCAAGGTCGAATGCATCGTGGTCCGGGCCCACCCCGACGGAGATACCCAGGACGTCCAGGTCCAGGTCCTCCCGGGCGGGGCCTTCCTGTTCGCCGACGATGATGCCTCGACAGGCCGTGTCGTAATAAAGACTTTTACGGGAGGCGATGAAGACGATCCCTCCGGCACCTCAAAGCTGAGCAGGGTCTTCATCAAGCGCGTCGGCGGCGGCGGCGAGCCCGGCGGACCCTGGCTGGGCATCCAGTTCGGCCCCGTACCCAAGCCCCTGGCCGCCCACCTCGACCTGGACGGCGACATCGGCCAAATGGTCCTCAACGTCATCGACGGTTCACCCGCCGAGGACGCCGGCCTCGAGCAATACGACGTGATCCTGAAGATCGACGGCGAAAACGTGCCGTCCGAGATGGGAGAGTTCCTCGACGTGGTCCGCGACCTGACCACTGGCGAAACCTACGCCTTCACCATCCTCAGCGAAGGACGAGAAACCCAGGTCAGTCTGACCGTCGGCCAACGCCCGGAAGACACCGGCCCGGCTGAGTTCAAGTTCAAGTACAAGTACGAGACCGATCTCGAGGAACTGGCCCAAGGTAGCACCTTCCGCCGCGGCGGCCTCCTGGCCAAAGACGACGACGGGAACTGGTCCTTCAAGCGCTTCGGGCTCGAGGACATGCCCGATGTGTGGAAGTTCTTCCCCCATGACGAAGACTTCGAGTTCAACTTCGACTTCAACTTCCCCGACACCCACCATCAGTTCGTCTGGGAAGAAGACACCGGCCGCAAAATAAAAATCGAGCGCAGCGATGATGGCCGGATCACCGTCACCAAGACCGAGATCGAGGACGGAGACACTACCACCACCACGGAAAACACCTACGCCAACGAAGAGGAACTCGAACAGGAAGACCCCGAAGCGTTCAAGATGATGAGCAAAGGCGGAGGCCATCGGATCGGCATCTTCGGCGGCCGGGGCCAGGCGTGGTTCGGCCTGCACGGCGAGCACGGTTTACTCCAGCATCTCCCCGAAGGTCTGGACATCGATATAGACCTCGATCTCGACGAGATACTGGAGGGCAATGAGGAAGTATCGAAGCACCTCGCAGAGCTTCACGAGAGGCTGAAGAAGGAGCTAGGCACGAAGGAACATGGGAATCTCCAGAACTTCTTCTTGCATCGCCAGCCGCGAACCAGCTTCGAATTCCTCTCCGACGGCAAGGTCCGCGTGACCCAACGGCGGGGCGACGAAGCCTCGGTGGAAACCTTCAACAGCGTCAAGGACCTGAAGGCCAAGCGTCCCGACCTCCACGAGAAGTTCGAGAAGCTCCACGGAGACCGAGCCAAGAAGAAGTCCAAGAGAATGTAAACCCGGACTCCCGCTCCATCCACAACCGGGCCAAGCCCATCCCTGGATGCTCAGCCCCCAGTGGTAAACGCAACCGCGAGCGAACGCCCAGGCCTCAACAGCCTCACGGTCGTTCGAGGCTGCGTTTCTTTCTCTCAAATCCAAGCCCGGGCCCAGTTCCCCCAAGACCCACCAACGCCAAGCCGCAAACCCCTGCAAGCCGCGACCAACCCCCCCCATATCAGTTGTTTCGACGTGTTGACGTTTTGACTTTTCGACTTTTCGACTTTTCGACTTTTCG
>CAZFMS010000169.1:0-9330 GCA_964520125.1 uncultured Planctomycetaceae bacterium | reverse complement strand
AACCCCTGGCCGAGGGACCGGCCGCTGCCCAGGGCGATCTTGGACTGGTTCAACTGGTAGCCGGCGTTCAGGCGCCAGTGCTGGTCGGTCTCGCCCTGGCGAAACAACGAGAGCACCCGCTGCCGCTGATAGGGGTTCATCAGCGGGGAGAGATAGAACGCCGGGGCCGCGGCGGCGCCCAGGGCCAGGATCAGCAGCAGGTGTTTGATCTTGGCTCCGGCGACGAACAGCATTACGAACAGCGTGGGCAGCAGCAGGATACTGGTGCCCAGGTCCGGCTCCTTGAGGATCAGGGCCGTCGGGACCAGCGTCAGGGCAAAGGGGGCCAGCAAGCCTCGAAGCGTGCGATAGTTGGTGCGGAAGCGCAGATAGGCCGACAGGGCCAGGATGAAGGCGATCTTGGTGAAGTCCGAGACCTGAAAGCTGACCGGGCCGAGGACGATCCAGCGATAGGCGTTGCGCCGCGGTTGGATCAACGGATGCATGGGGACCTTGTGGGCCACCACCAGCAAGATCAGCAGCACCAGAGCCAGACCGAACAACGGATAGGCCCAGCGTCCGGTCCGCCGATAGCCGAGAGCTTGAACGAAGCAGAATCCCCCCAGGGCCACCGCCAGGAAGACCGCTTGCCGCAGGGTCTTGGTCGGAGGGCCTTCCATGCCGGCCTCTCCGGCATAGACCCCCAGCAGACCGAACCCGGTCAGCAGCAAGGCCGCGGCAAGAATCACCCAGCCCAACGGAGGCATCACCCGAGTGATTGACCTAATCATATCCGCCCACCCATCGCCACCAACAAACCCGACGCCCCTCCATGATCACCCCCCATGCTCCACAATCCACGAACACGATACTCCATTCTTCATTCGCCATTCAGATATCCCCTCGGGCTTGCGAGCAGCATCTCGAACACCTCCCGGCCGACCGGCCCGGCGGTTCGGCCGCCGCTGCCGCCGTGTTCGATCACCAAGGCCAGGGCGATCCTCGGGTCGTCGTACGGCGCGAAGCCGGCAAACCAGGCATGGGTCAGGTTCTTACCCGAATCAGGATCGGGCGGCGGGTAGCGCTCCACGGCCTCCCGCTTGACCGGCTTCGCCGAGGACCCCAGACCGAGCTGCTCCCTGGCCGCCTCGGGCGTCGAGGCGATGATCGACACTTCACCACTCACGCCGTCGCCGTCGCCGCTGCGAAAGGTGAACCTCTGCCGGACCACGCGGGGCACGCACTGGGCGCTGCCCGTCTTCCCGCACATCTCCAGGGCCTCGATTCGGGCGTACTGATACGCCGTGCCGCCCGGCTCGTTGACGCATCGGTAGAGCCCCCGGCGAGTCAGACCCCATGCCGACGAAGATACCCCGGCGATCGGTGTCATCGGCCGGTCGCGCGGGTCGTTGGCCACGATGGTCGGATCCCGGTATTGGCCGGCGGCAATGGTGGCAAACATGTTCGCCGCTTGCAGCGGAGTGAACTGAATCTCTCCCTGCCCGATCGCGTAGTTGCGTCCGTCGGCCTGCCTGAACTTCCGCCTTCTGTTGCTCTGCATCCAATCGCGCGTGGGGATGATGCCCAGGCGCTCTTCGATCAGGCCGGTTCCACGGAGCCGGCCGGTGGCGCTGTCCGGCCCCAGGACGAAATCGCGGTAGAAGGAGGTCAGCCGCTCGGCGTTGATCCGTTGCCCGAGGCCATAGAAGTACACGTTGCAGCTATGTTGGATGGCCTCCTCGGCGGCCACGTACCCGTGTCCCGCCATCCCGCGCCAATGGGTCCAGCAGTGCCACTTGTCCACCCCGGGGATCAGCTGGCCTTCGCAGAGCACCGCCTGCTCCGGGCTGACCACGTTGTTGGCAAAACCAGCCAAGAGGGCGACCGGTTTCAGGATCGAGCCGGGCTGGTACTCCTCGGCGACGGCTCTAAAGAGCAGCGGCCGCCGCCGGGCGTCATCGCGAAGGGCGGCATAGTCGCTGCTCAGCCTGGCGGGGTCGTAGGTGGGCACGCTGACCAGAGCCAGGACTTCGCGGGATGAAACGTCGATGACCACGCAGGATGCCCCGGTGGACGGCGGGTGCCCGGCCACCGCGGCCGACAGCACCTCGGCCACTCGGCGCTGGAGGTCCACGTCGATGGTCATCTGCAGGTCCAGACCGTCGACCGGCGGGACCTGGTCCTTGGCCCGGCCGTCGCGGTAGCTCTCCTGGTAGCCGCGTTTGCCCCTCAGGGTGTTTTCCCCCAGACGCTCCACTCCGCTGATGCCCGCCTGGTCGCCGGGGCGATAGCGGGCCTGTTCATCATCGACCATCGGGTCGTTCCTGATCATCTTCGCCGAGACCTGCCCCAGCCGGCCGAGGACGTGGCCCAGCGGCCGGGCATCGTCTCTCCAGACCCGCCGGACCGACGGCTCGACGCGCACACAGGGCAGGTGGGCCAGCTCCAATTCGACTTTGGTCCGCACCTCCGGGGAGACGTCCCGCAGAATGGGATGGAACAGGGTATCCTCCTTCAATCGCGCTTCGCCCAAACGCACATCGATCCCGTTGGCGGCGAGGGATTCCCACCGACGACGGCGCCAGCGCTCGACGGTAGCGCATATGGCGTCACGGCGGCCGCGGAGTTGACTCAGGGACGTGCCCGGGGTCCGCTCCAGGGTCAGCCACATCTCCGCCAAACGGCGCCGGACCTCATCCTCGATAGCCGAATCCGCGGCTCGGTTCCAGGACGGCTCGTGCTTGCGGACGTGATCGGCCAGCAAGAGCAGGTAGGGTTTGCTCATGCTCAAAACGCCGTAATGGATGGTGACGTCGTGGGCCGGCTCGTCCGAGACCAGGACGCGCCCGAACCGATCGAGGATGCGCCCGCGCAGCGGCGGCAAGAACTGCTTGGGGGCCACCAGGGCCGCAGCGGCCCGGCCCTCGTACTCCTCGCCCTTGACGATCTGCAACTGGTAGAGCCTGGCCACGATCAGCAGGCCGCAGATGATCGGCAGGGCCAGGACGATTTTCAGACGCCGTTCAAACATACCTGAGCGTTCCCGGGAGGATGAGGGGCCAACCAGCCCCCTGACGGCCTACTGCTAGCCGGACGGCGTCCTTCATCTGGGGTCGTCATGGCTTTGCCTCGACCCTCTCTCCAAGCCGCTTGGGTGCCACTGGCAGCTTGCTGCCAGTGCTTCTGTACGGCAAGACACTGGCGGACAAGCCGCCAGCGGCACCCATCAGCACTTGCGGTGTTCGACGTTTTCGGCTCTGAGCGGTAAGTCCTTGCTCTGCGATCTCTGCGTGCTCTGCGGTGAGCTACCCGGGTCAGCGGGCCACAGCCGGCCGGGTAGCGGCCTTCATCAGGGGTTGTCATAATCTTGCCTCGACCCTCTCTCAAAGCCGCTTCCTAGCGCACCCGCAGCCGGTGGGTGGTGCCGATACCCAGGGGGCTGCGGAGCTGCCGCAGGGCCCAGTGGACATAGGGTGCCAGAACGGAAGTGTACACCGCCGCATACGTCCCGGTCAGGAGGACTTCAGTGAAGCGGTCGGGGGCCTCCAGGATGTAGAGCATATAGGCCCCCACCATCACCGAGAGCAGCAGCTTGGTTATGAAGGTAAAGACCAGCCGGGTGATCACGCTGTCCCGGAAGGTCAGGCCGCGAACCTTCACGATGATCAGGGCCATCAGCCCCAGGGCCAGGGCGTGCTGCCCGACGTTAGCATGTTCACCGAAGCTGAGGCTGGTCAGATCGATGGTCAGGCCGATGATCCAGCAGGCCAACAGGGCGTCGTGCGATCGGGCCGCCAGGGCGTAGTGCACCGCGACAATCACCAGCAGGTCCGGACGGATCGTATGAACCGCCAGGAATGGCACCACGGAACTCTGCAGCAGAGTGACCACGTACACCAGTATGGCAAATGCGATCCAATGCATAGGTCCGGTCCGGCCTCAGGCAGGCGGCAGTTACCTTTCCCCCGCAGGACTATCTCGGAGGGTCGCCAGCGCGGGGCGCTGCGTCCCTGGCTGCAAACCGATGATCCGGATCGCCGCCCGGGCGATGGCCACCCGGACATACTCGGCTTGGCCCGGAACCTCGAACGCGTCCTTCAACGACGCCAGCGCCAACGGACTGCCGACGGCCTCCAGGGCCAGGGCGGCCAGGCCCCGCACCCTCGCGATCTGCTGCTCCGGAGGGTCGTTGGGCCCACTTCTCTTGGGGGACTTGAACCACAGGTGAGCCACCGCCAACTCCAATCCGTCATCCAGACCCAGACGTCCCAGACCCCGAGCGGCGGCCATGCGGACCTCCGGCTGGTCCTTGGCCAGCAGGCGATCGCGAAACAAATCCTCGGCCTCCGGGCTTCGGGCGTTGGCCAGGAACCCCAGGGCCAGCGTCGCCTGATCTGGGTACGCACTTCGGCCGTCAAAGATCAGTCGCTCGGTAGCCTGTTTGTCGCCCAGGATGGCCAGGGCCTCCAAAAGCTGGAATTTTGCCAGGCTCTTGGGTTCCCGCTTCAGGGCCCCGCGCAAGAGCTTCGCGGACGACGGCTCCTCCAGACGGCCGATGGCCAGGGCCGCGTTGGCCCGAACCCGGGCGTCCCGGTTGTGCAGCAGGTAGTCCGAGAGTTCCCCGGTCCGTCGCCGATCCCCCAGGCGATGCAGCGCATAGAGGGCGGCGATCCTGACATTCGGATCGTAATGCTCGGCCCGGGTGCGGATCAGCTCCAGGCAGTCCGCCCGGCCCAAGGAGCCCAAGGTCATCAAGGCCGCAAAACTGACCCCCGCGTATTCGTTCTCCACGTTCAGCTTGATGCCCGCCATCCCCTCCTCGGGGGCAACCTCGCCCAACGCTTCGATGGCGTTCATCCGCAGGGCCGGCTGGTCGGAAAAGGCGGCCTCCCGGAGGCACTCCAAAGCCGCAACCCGAAAGCCCCCCTGCTCCTGCGGGGGCAACGTGCCCAGCAACTGGGGCTTTACGCATCCCCAACCAGCGACCACTGAGACCGCAATCGGGATCAACATGTACCGAGCGGATCGCGGCACCGCCCATGTGGAGCCTGTCATCTCCGGTCACCTTTCTGCAGAGCCGACCGCCGGGCCGGCGTCTTTCGTCTCTTGGGCCCTTCGGCGCAAGACGCGCCGCAGCAGCCAATCCAGAAGCATCACCACCAACAGGGCGACCATACCCTGGGCAAACCAATCGCCCCATCGAGTGTAGATAGAGATTCGGTCATCGCACTTCAGGTCCGCGATGATGTATCCCGGGGCGGTCCATGGTTTGTCCCGCCACCTGGCGATCATATCCAGTTCTTCCTCGAGCTGCTCGCTAAACTCCTGCACCGCCTCCCGCCGAAACTCAGGCTGCTTGGCGGTCAGCTCATACAGCGAAGGCCCCAGCCGTTCGTCGATGTAGGTGAACTCCGGCCCAAGGGCCAGGACCGCCGGATGCAGACCTTCCAGAAACACCTTGCCGAGTTCATCGAACGTCGCGCGGTAGGAGTCCTCCTCCTGGACCCGGCCACCCAGTTCGTCCACCAGCGCAACGAGCCTGCCCAGAGCCGCCACCACCGGATCGAGCAACGCCGACTTCGCCTCGGACAGGACCACATAGTCGTGAATCTTGCCGTTGGGGTGGATTTGGGCGCTGGCCCCGGTATTGACGCTTCGGGCGACGGCGATTCGATTTTCGACCGCCCGGAAGACCGCCGTCGCCAGGTGCTGCTCCAACTCCGCAGAATGAAGGAACCAGCCGTCGTTACTGATGGTCAGCAGCATGTCGATGTTCTTGTGGTCAAATGATTCGCCGTCACCGCGCGTAAAGCGCCGGGCGATATAGGGCATGACCTCTTCATAACAAATCGGCACGGCGGCCCGGTAGCTGCGCTGCTGCTGGGAGGCGGCCTGGAACTTGAACACCGTGTATTCGCTGCCCGCCATCAGCGAGTACTCGATGCCCGCCTGACCCCAGGGGGTCATGTCATTCAACCACTCATAAAGGGGACGATAGCTGGTGCGAAAGGGAACATACTCGCCGAACAGCACCAGGTGCATCTTGTCGTAGCGGGCGACCGGCTTCGCCTCCCCCGGCCGCAACAGGAAGGCCGAGTTGAAGGACTCCACCCCCGGCGGGATGCCCTTGGGCCTCCATTCCAGAGACCCGGATCCCAGTATGATCGGCACCCCCGACTGCGTGCTCAGCTCCTGAAACTCGTCGCGCACCAGGCGGCTGAATCGTTGGTAAGACTCGACCGCAGCCCTCGACCGGTAAGGATAGCGACGCTGCCAGATCTCCTCCAGGTCGGCGGCGGACGCTTCGGTGAATTCGTCGTTGATGAAGCACGACATCGCCGTCTCCGGCAGCACGATCAGGTCGGGCTTCTCCGCCGCCGCCTGACGGGCCAGGGCCAGGTACGCCCGGAAGATCGCCTGCGGTCCGGTCCGGCTGGCCCGCTCGGGGTCCACATACATTGGAAAATCGTGCTGCACTATGGCGACCTGGGGGCCGGGGCGGAAGAAGCTCCGCGAGACTTGGGTGCTGCCGTAGATGGCCGTCCCCAGCACCACCAGCAGGGTGGCCAGGGAGCCGACCGGCAGCCGGGCGCCACGCTCGGATCGCCAGAAGAGGATCGGTTGGATAAGTAGATCGGTGAGCCAGCCGTTGACCATCACCAGCATGAAGCTGACCCCATAGGCCCCGACCAGATCGCTGATCTGGATCATGGTCAAGAACTTGTACTGGCTGTGCCCCAGCAGCAGAAAGGGAAAGCCCACCGCGGAGATCGAGCGCAAGTACTCGCCGGCCACCCAGACCACCGGTGCAATCAGGGCGACCGAGACCCCGTGCCGCCGATACATGTGCCGGATCGGCCAAGCCACCACCGGAAAGAAGATCGAAGAGATGGCGCAAAGGGCAAAGTATCCCGGTATGGTCACCGGGATCAGCCAGTGGAGGAGGATCAGGAAGTAGCCCAGCCCCAGGAGCAGGCTCGCGAAGTATACGAACCTCGACTTCCGAGCCGTGCAGACACAGAACAGCCAGGGCACCAGACCAACATAGGCCAGGGGCCACCATCCCACCGGCGGGAAGATCAGGCAGCAGGCCGACAGGGAAATACCCGTCAGCAGCAGCACCGGAAGCCGACCCTGAATCTTCCCCTGGGCCCCCACCAACCGGGCGGTGGTCGGGAGCTGACGGCTTCCTCGGGACAACCCGGGACCCGATGGCCCGACCTCCGCGGACCTCGAAGCGGCCTCGCCCCCCCGCAGGGGCCGCCTCTTCGTCGTGACTGCTCGCTGCGTCGATTGCCCTGTCTTTCGCTTGCCCATACGCAACGGGAGTGTACCGTAGTCCGGCCCCACGCGCCAGAGCCTTATCCCGGCGATTCGCAAAGCCACCGGTGGCCCCATCCGGCCGCGGGCGTTAGGGTGTACCACATGGCTGACGACCGACCGGTCCGTGATTGCCCCCGACAGCGGATTATGGAAGCCGTCCGTCGCACCTGGGGCTTCGATCGACTACTCCCCATGCAGGAAGAGGCCATCGGCGCCGGCCTCGCCCAGCAGGATTCCCTGGTCGTCCTGGCCACCGGCGGCGGCAAATCCCTGTGCTATCAGGTGCCCCCGCTGCTCGCCCAACGGACCGACGTGGTCATCTCGCCGCTGATCTCCTTGATGAAGGATCAGATCGACGCCCTCCGAGCCTGCGGCTATCCCGCCGCCACCCTCCACAGCGGTATGAGCCCCGAAGAGCGCCGGGCGTCGGAGACCTTCCTCGCTTCCGGCGACTGCCGCCTGGTCCTGGTCGCCCCGGAGCGCCTCCTCACTCCATGGTTCCTGGGGCTGCTCCAACGCCTGCAGGTCCGGGCCTTCGCCGTCGACGAGGCCCACTGCATCAGCCATTGGGGACACGACTTCCGCCAGGATTACCGCCAACTCGCCCTGCTCAAGGAGCGCTTTCCCCAGGCCAGCATCCATGCCTACACCGCCACCGCAACTGAACGCGTCCGCCGAGACATCATCGAGCAGCTCCACCTCCAGGATCCCACCGTCCTGATCGGTCGCTTCGATCGGCCGAATCTCGTCTATCGCGTCGTGCCCCGGCGGGATCGCAAGGCCCAGGTCCTCGAGGTCGTCCAGCGCCATCCCGGCCAGGCGGTCATCGTCTACTGCATCAGCCGCCAGGACACCGAACGGATCGCCGACCACCTGCGCCGCAAAGGCCTCCGCGCCGCCCACTACCACGCCGGCATGCAACCGGACGAGCGTCGGGCCACCCACGACGACTTCACCAACGAACGCATCGACGTCATCGTCGCCACCGTCGCCTTTGGCATGGGCATCGACCGCAGTGATGTCCGCTGCGTGATCCACGCCGCCATGCCCAAATCCCTCGAGCACTATCAGCAGGAAACCGGCCGGGCCGGTCGCGACGGCCTGGAGGCCGAATGTGTCCTGCTCTACTCCGCCGCCGACGTCATGCGCTGGAAATCTTTGATCGAAAAGAGCGCCGCCGAAGCCGGCAAACCTAATGAAGTGATCGAGGCCGCCACAGGTTTGCTCGAGCAGATGCGCAAGTTCTGTCTGCCCAGCCGATGTCGGCACAAATCATTGTCCCAATACTTCGGTCAGCAGTACGACCAGGAGACCTGCAACGCCTGCGACGTCTGCCTGGCGGAAGGCAGCCCCGCCGAAGACGGCACCGTCATCGCCCAGAAGATACTCTCTTGCGTGGCCCGCGTGGAGCAACGTTTCGGCATCGGCCATGTCGTGGACGTCCTCCGCGGGGCCGACACCGAGCGGATGACCATGCTCCGCCACTTCCAACTGAGCACCTACGGCCTGATGAAGGACACCGACCAAAAGAGCCTGACCAACCTGGTCTACCAACTCATCGACCAGGATCTGCTGGCCCGCACCAATGACGAGTTCCCCGTGCTCAAGTTGAACGAGGCCTCCTGGCAGGTCTTGAAAGGTGAGCGCCAGGTGAGGATCATCCCCCCCAAGCCCAAGACCCGATCCGTGCAGAAAACGGGCTCCGACCAGGCTTCCTGGATCGGCGTGGACCGGGCCCTCTTCGACAGCCTCCGCGGCCTCCGCAGCGGCATCGCCAAACGGCGCAACGTCCCGCCCTACGTAATCTTCAACGACGCCAGCCTCCGCGACATGGCCCGCCGCCGCCCGATGACCCCCAGCGACTTCCTGGCCACCCCCGGCGTCGGCGAGAAAAAGCTAGCCGACTTCGGCGACACCTTCATGGCCCACCTCGAAGCCTACCGCCCCGACGCCGCCCCCCCCGAGGCCCCCCCCCCCCCACCCCCCCCCCCCCCCGGCCCCCCCCCCCCCCCCCACCCACACCCCAGG
>CAZFMS010000168.1:0-9335 GCA_964520125.1 uncultured Planctomycetaceae bacterium | reverse complement strand
GAGGCGAACGACATCCGCTCAGCGGTGAAGGAGCAGGTGGAGAGCCTGGGGGCCCGTTTCGTCGAGGTAGAAGCCCCGGCCGAAGATGCCCAGGATGCGGGGGGCTACGCCAAGGAGATGTCCGAGGCCTACCGGGCCAGGCAGAAGGAGGCCATTGCCCGGCAGGTCATGGACTCGGACATTGTAATAACCACGGCCCTGATTCCCGGCAAGCCGGCCCCGGTATTGATCAGCGCCGAGATGGTCAAGGGGATGGCCCCGGGCTCGGTGATTGTCGATCTGGCCGCCGAGGGGGGCGGCAACTGCGAATTAACCAACCCGGGCGAGACCGTCCGCATCCACGGGGTGACCATCATGGGCCCGGAGAACCTGGCGTCGACCATACCTTATCACGCCAGCCAGATGTACTCGCGCAACGTCGGCGCTTTTCTTCTCGATCTGGTCAAGGAAGGTCAAATCGTGTTGGACAAAGAAGACGAGTGCGTGGTGGGCACGCTGATCACGGAGAACGGCAAGGTGGTGCACGATCGTGTTCGACAGGCCATGGAGGCGAAGTCGGAGCCGGCCTCAGAAGGGAGCAGTGCCTGATGGAAGTGTTGTTGCCGCTATTGACCATCTTCATATTGGCCATCTTCGTGGGCTTCGAGATCATCACCAAGATCCCTCCGACCCTGCATACCCCGCTGATGTCCGGCTCGAACGCCATCTCGGGCATCACCCTGATCGGGGCGGTCGTCTCGGCGGGCGCGGGAAGTGAAGCCCACCTGGCCACCCTGGTGCTCGGCTTCTTGGCGATCGTCTTCGCGACCATCAACGTCGTCGGCGGATTCCTGGTGACCCACCGCATGCTGGGGATGTTCAAGAGGAAGGACTGATTTGTGCCTGGTGAAATCCCTGCCTGGTTGATCAACGCCGCCTACCTGCTGGCCTCCATTCTGTTTATCCGGGGGCTCAAAGGGCTGACCCACCCGCGCACCGCCGTGCGGGGCAACCTCTACGGGGCGTGCGGCATGCTGTTGGCCGTGGTGGTGACCCTGTGGGATCAGCAGGTTATCAGCCCCACCTTGATCTGGGTGGGCCTGATCGTCGGCGGGCTCATCGGCCTGGTTCTGGCGATCAGGATTCAGATGACCGCCATGCCTCAGTTGGTCGGCTTGTTCAACGGTTTCGGCGGCATCGCCTCGGTGTTGGTGGCTGGGGCCTGGCTGGTCTCGCAGGATTCGTTGCCCACCACGCAGGGATCGGTGGCCGCGGCGGTCTCGGGGCTGATCGGCGGGGTGACCTTCTTCGGCAGCCTGGTCGCCTTCGGGAAGCTGCAGGGCATCAAGTGGGTGCCGGAGGGCAGCTTCCTCCCCGCCCAGAAGCTGATCAACGGCGTACTGCTGGCGGGGGCCGTCCTCCTGGGGGTTTTGCTGGTCTGCCAGGATGGCGTCTCCGGGATGTGCTGGTTCTATCTGGGAATCTCGCTGCTCGCGTTTGTGCTGGGGGTGACGCTGGTGACCCCGATCGGCGGGGCGGACATGCCGGTGGTCATCGCCCTGTTGAACTCCTACTCCGGTCTGGCCGCCTCGGCGACCGGCTTCGTGATCAACAACAACGTGCTCATTGTCGCCGGAGCGTTGGTCGGGGCCTCGGGTTTCATCCTGACCTACGTGATGTGCAAGGCCATGAACCGCACTCTGGCCAACGTGATGTTCGCCACCATGGGGCCGACCAGCGATACGCCGAGTGATGACGAGGTTTACGCCGGCCGGATAAAGTCCACCAGCGCCGAGGAAGTCGCCATGCTCCTGGAGAGCGCCCGCAAGGTGGTTGTGGTTCCCGGCTATGGCATGGCCGTCTCCCAGGCTCAGCACGCGGTACGCGACCTGGCCAACCTGCTGGAGTCCCGCGGGGCCACCGTGGACTTCGCTATTCATCCGGTCGCCGGCCGCATGCCCGGGCACATGAATGTCCTGCTGGCCGAGGCCAACATTCCGTACGAGAAGCTCCGGGAGATGGACGACATCAACGCCGAGTTGGATCAGACCGACGTGGCTATCGTCGTGGGGGCCAACGATGTGGTCAATCCCGTCGCCCGGACCGATCCCAAGTCTCCCATCGCCGGCATGCCCATCATCGACGTGGACAAGGCCCGGATCGTGGTGATGATCAAACGCAGCCTGAGCCCCGGCTACGCCGGGATCCCCAACCCGCTCTTCGCCGCCGACAACACGCTGATGTTCTTCTCCGACGCCAAGAAGGCCTTCCAGGAGATGATCGCCGCGATCAAGGAATCGACATAACGGCGAATGGCGAATGGCGAACGGCGGAGGCAAAGGGGATCTCGCCGCATCGCCCCCGTAGGTGTGGGCCGCAAGGTGGGACCTTCCAGACTCCTGATCATGCTGTCGACCGCCTCGACGACTCTTCGTTGACCGTACGTGGCGTTTCCTTTCGAGTCGGATGGCCATCCCGCAAGACCACTCGCTCGTCCAGGCTTCATCGGCCTGGGAGAATACACTGAGAATCGTGGCACCGACCTGCACTCCGCAGCGCTCTCGACGACGAGAAACTTCTGGCGTGCGGCAATAAGCCGTCGCGATGCTCCGTTTGGCCCTTTGAGAGGCGGCCGGAGTCCAAGTCCGAGAACTCCATGGAAGGCCGTGTATGCCGTGCAGACTCGGACCCCCGCCGAAGGAGTGAGACTATGAGGTTTCCCATGGCCGGATTGATGTTGATCGCCGGGATCTCGCTGCTGGCCTGCGATTCGGTTCCCGCCCAGGATTTCACCTTGGTGGACACGGGGCACACGGCCTGCTACGACAACACGAGTGAGATCATTTGCCCGGAACCTGGTCAGCCGTTCTTCGGCCAGGACGCCCAGTGCGCGGGACTTCAGCCCAGCTATCGGGACAACGGCGACGGCACGGTGACCGACCTCAACACCGGGCTGATTTGGCAGAAAATCCCCGACTTCGTCAACCTGCGGTCCTGGAGCGAGGCCCAGACATACGCGGATAACCTGCAATTGGCCGGCTACGACGACTGGCGGGCCCCGACCATCAAGGAACTTTACTCCCTGGTCCAGTTCTACGGGAGCAGCTTCAACCGCGTGCCCTACATCGACACCGCCTACTTCGACTTCGAGTATCCCGACCCGGACTCCGGCCTGCGCGACATGGACTCCCAATACTGGTCCAGCACGGTCTATGTCGGGACCACCATGCAGGGCGACCCCACCGCCTTCGGGGTGAACTTCGCCGATGGGCGCATCAAGGGCTACCCCAAAGACATCCCCGGCCCGGGCGGCACGATCTTCTCGCGGTATATCCGTTGCGTCCGCGGCGGCAACGGCTACGGCGTAAACAACTTCGTCGACCACGGCGACGGCACGGTCACCGATCTTGCCACTGGTCTGATGTGGATGCAGAGCGACAGCGACACGACCTTCAATTGGGAGCAGGCCCTGGACTATGCCGGGAACCTGGTCCAGGCCGGCTATGATGACTGGCGTCTGCCCGATGCCAAGGAACTGCAGAGCATCGTCGACTATACTCGGGCCCCGGACGCCCAGGTCCCTGAACAGCAGGGCCCGGCCATCGACCCCATATTCGATGTCACCGAGACCGAGTCGTGGTGCTGGAGCGGCACGACCCACCTGGACGGACCCTATCCCGACGTCGCCGTCTATGTCTGCTTCGGCCAGGCATTCGGCTACATGGGCCCGCCGGGCAGCGGGCAATGGCTCAACGTGCACGGCGCCGGGGCCCAGCGCAGCGACCCCAAGGTCGGCGACCCCGCCGATTGGCCCTACGGCCACGGCCCCCAGGGCGACGAGGTCCGCATCTTCAACTACGTGCGTTGTGTGAGGGGTACTGCGGCACTGGACGGCGATCTGAACTGCGACAGCCAAGTCGACACCGCAGATATCTCCGCCTTCGCGGCCGCGTTGATCGACCCGACCGGCTATGCGCTGGGCTATCAAGGGTGTAACCGGCTATCGGCTGACATCAATGATGACGGCTCGGTCGACGGTCTCGATGTCCAGCCCTTTGCGGAGCTGCTCACCACCGATTGAACAAACTCGTCAAGAAGCGGTCCGGCCGGAAGAGTGCTTGAAGCCCTTTTGCAGTGGGCCCAGCCCTATCCGGCGGTGTTTGCCGATGGCCTCGTTCATGAAGAATTGAATAGGGAAAGAGGTCATCCGTTCCCAGCGAGGACCCGGCTGCGCGGCGAGGCATTTCATGGCAGAACTGCTGCATTCCGTTACGCAATAGAAGAGAACAAACGCCTATCATCGTGCTCGGCTGCACCGCGGATCACCCTATTGATCGTGCGGTTGAGCTTCACGCGCGGTGGTGGCGGTTGGGCGGAGGACGGTGATGCGGTTTTTTCCGCCGGCTTTGGCCAAGTAGAGGGCTTCGTCGGCGAGGTTGACCAGATCGATGGCCTCGGCCGGCTGATCGTGCTCGCGGCTGGCCAGGCCGATGCTCAGGGAGGTGATGTTGGCCTCGGGCACCTCCTTCATGAGTTCGGTGCGGAAGTTGGTCAGCATCCGTTCGGCCGAGGCCCGGGCGTCACCGGGTGCGGTTCGGGGAAGGAGCACCACGAACTCGTCACCCCCGAAACGCACCGCGACATCAGAATCGCGGATCGAGGTGCTGATGACCAAGGCGGCCAATTGGAGGATCCGGTCGCCGGTATGGTGGCCGAGGGAGTCGTTGACCCGTTTGAAGTTGTCCAGGTCCAGCATCATGCAGGTGATATCCGTGCCATAGCGGGCGGCCTCGGCGAAGAGGCGATCCAGCAGCTCTCCGAAATGCCGCCGGTTGTAGAGGCCGGTCAGCGAGTCGCGGACGGCCATCCGCTGGAGCTTGACGTTGGCCTCCTCCATGGCCATGGTCCGGCGAAGTACTCGTTCTTCCAGTTCGGCGTTGAGCTTGACCAGTTGATTGTGGGAGTCGGCCAGTTGGTCGGCCATGGAGTTGAAGGTCCGGGTCATCTCGCCGATCTCGTCCCGGCGGTTTACGGTCACCCTGGCCTGGAGGTCTCCGGCGGCGAATGCCCGGGCGGCATCCGACATGCGGTTGATCGGACCGACCAGGCGTCGCACCACCTCATAGCCCAGTGGCACCATGAGCAGGGTGATCCCCACGGCCAGGCCGATGACGCTCCTCCTGGCATAGGCAAGCTGGGCGTCGGCGGTGGCCAGGCTGATACCCAGCCTGACGTACCCGACGGTTGGCCGGAGGCTGGAGTCGTCGGAGACGCCGGCCCGGGAGGTAACCGGATAGACTACGTCGACTGTTGGACCTCCCTCGCTGCGCAAGGACAGTTGCGGCTGGTTTATGGGCTGTACTGAAACGAGTCGGCTGTCTTCGAGGATCAGGTGGGTGATGTTGCCCGCCCCCCGCTGGAAGCTGGCCAGCAGCTCTCCGCTCATGTCGGTGAAGAGCACGTAGGAGACGTCGCCGTTGGGCACCATGCTCTCGGCGACGTCCAAGAGAAGTCGGCGATCGCCCTGCTCGACGGCTTCGCTGGTCGCCCCGGCGAGGGCCCGGGCCATGTCTTGGGCGTGGCGCTTGGTTTCTGCGATGGTCAGGCGGGCTGAGATGCGGAGATACAGAATCCCCGTCAGACCGGTCGCCGCCAGCACGACGCAGGTCAGGAGCAACGTGGTGCGAAATTGGAGGCCAAACAACCCCCGGTAAGCCTGTCGGAGCGCCTCACGCATGGACGATCCCCTCTATTCCAGCGGGCCAAGTCCCTCCAGACGCAATCCTTGCGTCTGATTCGCGGGAGCTAGTGCCACCTGTATTATTCAATATCGATCGGTGGAGGGGCCAACTTGATGCCCGGAAACCTCCAAAATACACCGATTCGGACGTCAATTGGAGCCGCAAAGAGGTTGCCCGACACCGCGACCGGGCCCTTGAATAATACTGCCCCGGCCTATAACGTGTTCGTGCCGTCGCGGGCGGCTGCGGAGACGGTGGGCCGGGTGCCCGAGGATTCGTCGCCGGCCCGAGGTTGTAGGTGCGCTGCATGGCCGATGGCCACGTCAAGCGCTTATCAGACGCGCATCGCAAGTGCGCACAGTGGTGGGTGTAGCTCAGTAGGCAGAGCACTAGGTTGTGGTCCTAGGGGTCGCGGGTTCAAATCCCGTCATCCACCCTTCAATCTAGCATGGCCAGGCGCTGGAGTCGGGGTCCTGGTTCCCGGCCCCACGAAGCGAGGGCGAACGGAGCCGGCCTCTGGGCCGGGCCGTCTCGGGAGCGCTCCTTTCACGTCGCGGTGGCTTGCGTTTGTGGCGGTGTCCGCCATTGCTCGAATCGCTCCGCGGCCCAAGAGACGATACAATCCGCTGAATGGGTACCCCACGAGAGAAGTCTCCGGTTGTGGGAACCGGCGTGTATGTCGCCCCCAGCGCATACGTGGGGGGAGACGTGACCCTCGGTGATGATTGCACGGTGATGCATCAGGCAGTTATCCGGGGCGACCTCGCGCCGGTCCGCATCGGCAACCGGGTCAACTTTCAGGATGGAACGATCGTCCACACCGACATCGGGGTCCCACTGGAGATCGAAGACGACGTGGGCGTGGGGCACGGGGCGGTCATTCATTGCCGCAGCGTCGGGGCGGGGACGCTGATCGGCATCGGCGCGATCATCCTCGACGACTGCCGGATCGGCCGAGGCTGCATCGTCGGGGCCGGAGCCGTGGTAACCCCGGGAGCGGTGGTTCCTGACGGCAAGGTGGTTATGGGCGTGCCCGCCGCCGTGGTCCGAGATACGACCGACGCAGAAGCGGGCTACCAGCGGAAGGTGATTCGGACCTATATCGAGTTGGGCCGCCGGCATGCCGAAGGTCGGTACCCCAATCTCGCCACCCTTTGACCGGTGCGGCCGGGGTTGCATTTCTCGGGAGGCTGGGTAAGGTAAGAGCGGTCCCGGCAGACAGGGCAGGACGATGGCCAGGGGTCTGCGGCTGGTGGCCCGTGCTCTTCGAGTGAGCAGCCAGAATCGACGCATGTTCGCTGCGCTCTGCCGGTTGGCGAATGAGAGTTGCGGCCTGGGTATCAGGAACAGGGATGTATCATGGAGTGGTTTTCGATGTAGCCTCAACCGGCCACTCGAAGCCGGTCTTTTCCCCGATAGCTCAATTGGTAGAGCGAGCGGCTGTTAACCGCTAGGTTAGTGGTTCGAGTCCACTTCGGGGAGGTGAGTCCCTTTCTTAGAAACAAATCCGGCCGCTGGTTAACTGCTATGATGCGCGCTTTGAAGCTGACGCCGTGACGTTAGTCTCAATGGGGCAAAGACTTGGGGCGTATCCGACAACTCAGCATTGTCCTCTCTGCCCGTCCGGCATCGATGGATGTTCTTCAGGATTCGAGGTCACAGGGCCACCCCGGGGCCGATCCTCTCTGTTTTGGCCGACTCAGGACTGAATCTGGTTAACTGGTTGTGCTGGGGTGCGGACGACTGTGACGGGCGGTGGTCGCCAGGGGCACGCGAAGGATGCCTGTGACGGACGCTCTGGCCGCACACTCGACTGGGCTTCTTTCCTCTCTGTTTTCCGTTCGAGGCTGGGCAGTGTCACGAGCGTGGCACGATGGATCGAGGGCTCGCGAAGTGAAGGCCGTCAGTCGAGTATCGACTCGGCCCTTGCTTTGGCGAGTAGCTCCTGGAACATCTCCGACTGCTTCTGCCAGTCGGCCTCCTCGGTGAGGGGGCGGAGTTGGCGTTCGCTGAGATGTTGGACGCGATGGGGCTCGATGAGGATGGTGGTCTGGATCTCGGGTGAGAGCAGTAGCAGGTTCACGAGCTGGGTGATGCGGGCCCGGGTAACGGCGAGCTGGTGGGCGACCTCCACGTAGTCCTTGGCCCTGCCTTGGTCAATGGCCTGCTCGATCTGGTGGGCCAGCACCAGCAGCTTCACGAGCTTGGGGAACTGATCTGCCCGACGACGGGACATTGATGTCGCCTTGGCTTGGCGTTGGATCGTTGGCAGTTGCACTTCGAATTGAAGTTGCATGGATTGCTCCTACGCGCTGACCTTGACACGAGCAGACGCTTCGTCCGTGAAGATGATGGCCAACTGCCTGGTCCTGCCGTCGTATTCCACGCGATCCACCAGGAGCCGGATCAGCTTGGCCTGCTCTTGGGCCGGAAGATCCTCCGGCCCGGCGGGATCTGCCGTGCTGTCAACTTGAAACAGCTTCGCGGCCTCGGCGATAGGCGAAGCCGCCATCGCCTTATGGTCGATCGGCAACTGTCGGAGTCTCTCCAACAACGCTTGCTCGATCGCATGGGCGTTGACAGATCGCGTGGGACAGACTTGATGGCCCCGCTTCTGCGCCTTGATGCAGACGTAGTAGCGGTACTGCCGGTTGCCGCGATTGGCGGCGCTGTGGATCATCGCTGCGTCGCAGGCCTTGCACTTCAGCAGGCCTTTGAGCAAGGCACCGTGCTTGTTCCTGACGATTGCCCCGGCCGTTCTGGAATTCCTGGTTAGGATCGAGCGGACCTGATCCCACGTGGTCTGCTCCACGACCGCTTGGTGCTCGCCTTCATGCACCTCGTCCTTGTAGCGAACCTTGCCCAGGTAGGCGACGTTGGTCAACAGGGTGTGGACCTTCGTCTTGTCGAAGGGCTTGCCGCCCTCCTCCTTGCCCTTACCCGTAATCCAGGCCTTGGTCCGCCAGCCCTTGCGGTTGGCCTCCTGGGCAACGCGAATCAACGACTCCTGTTGGAAGTACAGTCGGAAGAGGTCCCGTACCTGCTCGGCTTCCCGGGGATTGACCACTAGGCGATGGTTCTGTTTGTCCACGTCGTAGCCCAGGATCGGCCTTCCACCAGTCCACTTGCCCTTGCGCCGGGCAGCAGCGATCTTGTCCCGGGTTCTCTCACTGATGATCTCCCGCTCGAACTGGGCGAACGACAACAGGATGTTCAGCGTCAGCCGCCCCATCGATTCGGCGGTGTTGAAGTGCTGGGTGACGGAGACGAAGTGGATCTGCCGGTCCTCGAAGAGCTTCATGATTCTGGCGAAGTCCAACAGGGATCGGGACAGGCGATCGACCTTGTAGACCACCACGCAGTCGATCCTGCCGGCCTCGATGTCCTCGATGAGTTGATGCATGGCCGGCCGCTCGATAGTACCTCCCGAGAAGCCGCCGTCGTCATAGCGGTGTGGCAACACCCTCCAGCCTTCGTGCTTCTGGGAGGCGATGTAGGCCTCGCAAGCCTCGCGCTGGGCGTCCAGGGTGTTGAAGGCTAGGTCCAGGCCCTCGCTGGTGGACTTGCGGGTATAGATGGCGCAACGAATGGCCTGTTGGTCCTTGGGCTCTTGGG
>CAZFMS010000167.1:0-9347 GCA_964520125.1 uncultured Planctomycetaceae bacterium | reverse complement strand
GCCGTAGAGTCCTTGGTCCTCGAAGACCTCCCCTCCGAATCGGACCGGCCCGTGGCCGGCCGGAACGTCTGCCTGTTGGCGCCAGACCTTCCCGTCGGTCGGCGCGCCGCAGCCGCTGCCGACCTGCGTGCCGCCGGTGCCCGCGATGTAATCGACCTGATGCCCGCCCTGAGCCGCCAGGCCTGCATGTTCCACGTCGGCCGCTTCAATCACCTGCCCCGGGCCATGCGCGACGAACTCTACCGCGACAGCGCCTATTGGGACTATTACCTCGCCCAGTCTGGCGTCTCTCCCGAGAACACCCCGGAGAAAGACACCCAGGCCGACCTCTTGGCCGACCTGCTCTGGCAGCAGCCCCAGGCCACCGTGCTCGAATACGGCTGCGGAGACGGCCGCATCCTGGAACGACTGACCACCGCTGCAAAACACCCCGACGTGCGACTCTGCGGCGTCGACTCCAGCGAGCGAATGCTCCAACTCGCCCGCCAGCGGTTGAACAGTATCGGTGATGTCGAGCTAATCCCCGCCGACGCCCGCGATGACCTGCCCTTTGCCGACGCAGCCTTTGATGCTTGCCTGACCTGCGGAGCCCTGCAGCACGTCCCCGCGGAAGACCTGCCCTCGGTCGTCGACCAGCTCCACCGCGTCACCCGCCGAACGACGATCCATTGGGAGGTCTTCGAGGCCCACCAGCCCACGCCCGGGGAACACTACACCAATCCTCAAACGTCGCGCATCATCCACGAAAGGACCTTCTCCCGCTTCGGGCCCGTCGACCTCCAGGTCCGGGACTGTCGCCCCCTCACCGGTCAAGACTCGCTGCTGATCCGCTACAATCTAGATTCCCCGCTGCTGACCGTCCTGACCCTGCACGCCATCGGCACCCCCGACCCCACCTGCGAGTCCCTGGACTACCACAACATGTTCCTCTCCCCGGTAAATCTCGGTGAGGTCCTCGACGGACTCGCGGCGGCCGGATACACCTTCCTTCCCCTGGGAGAGGCCTTGGCCGCCCTCCGCGCCGGGTACCCCCTCACTCACAAATCCCTGGTCATCACCTTCGACGATGCCTACGCCTCGGTCTTCGACGTCGCCAGGCCCATCCTCGAAGAACGAGACATCCGCGCCGCGGTCTTCGTCGCCACCGACTACATCGGCCGGGCCTTCGGTGGAAATCCCCGCCAAGGACCCGGAACTCCCCTGCCCGTCATGACCGCCGACCAGATTCGACTCCTCCGCACCGCCGGCTGGGACATCGGCGCCCACTCCTCCTCCCATAGCGCCTTCGCCGGTCTCGCCCCCGACCAGGCCCAGCGCGAGCTTTCCGACAGCAAAGCCGTCCTCGAAACGATGCTCGGACAGACCGTGCCTACCTTCGCCTTTCCTTACGGCGAGCCCGGCATCGCCTACCGCCCGGAACACCTCGAGATGGCCGAACAGGCCGGCTACGAATTGGTCCTGACCATGAGGCCCGGCTTTGTCCCCCTTGGATACAAAGCCGTTGACTGGCCGCGCGTCGGAATCGGAATCGACGCCACCAGTGATTCCGTGTTGGCCCAGTTGGCGGACCTCCACCGCACCACAAATGGCTGGCCGCAGGAACTTCCCCCGGACGGCCCATCACTCGAGGAGCGCGTCCGCCGCGTCGTGCGGCATTGTGTAGACTCAGGGCTGCAGCGCATCGCCCTCTATGGAGCGGGAAGACACACCGCCAAGCTGCTCCATACCACCTCCATGTGCCCTTTGAGCGTGCTGGGAATAATCGACGACGATGCCGGCCTGCACGGTTTCAAACGCTACGGACTGCCCATCTACGGCCCGGCCGACATTGCCCGCCTCTCGCCCGACGCCGTCCTCATCTCCTCCGACCAGTACGAAGAAGCCATCTATGAGCGCATCGCCCCCCTGGAAGCCAGCGGCATCCGCGTGCTTCGACTACACACCAGCCAACCATGACCCCTCGCCACTCGGCTGCTCATGTGTTTCACGAATAATACGACTATCGCCTTACGAAGATGAGCCGCGGGCTTCAGCCAGTGTTCTCCCATCGTTGACTTGATGGCTACAGTGAGCCGGGCCGTCCTCGGCCCGGTCTCTGCCGAACACCAAGATACGCACTCGTCTGCGGGACAACCCGCCAAACCATGCATGACCAAGCTCTAGTTTGAAGAGCACGTGTACGTGTACGCGTTGTACTCCCAATCTCCGTTGATCAGCGAGAAGATGCGGACGTAGAGATTACTTCCGTCAGTCGGCAGCCCGGCCACCGCCTTGGAGAGGTTGGTCCCCTGGGATTCGTTGAGCATGTCGTAAGTATCCGGCTGACTGCCGATCCACACCCAGTATTCAGTCACCCCGCTGCCGACCGTCCACTGGAAGGTGACGCTCGAACCAGCGAGAGTGTCCCCGTCATTGGCCGGGTTGGTCATGGCCGCCTTGCTCGTAGCTATGGTCGCGCAGACATAAGTGTAGGAGTTGTACTCCCAGTTGCCGCTGATCAGCGAGAACACGCGGACATATAGGTTACTGCCGTCAGTCCGCAATCCGGTGACCGCCTTGGAAAGGCCACTGCCCTGAGACTCATTGAGCAGGTCATAGGTGTCGGGCTGAGTGCCGATCCACATCCAATACTCGGACACCCCACTTCCGGCCGTCCACTGGAAGGTGAAACTCGAGCCCGTTAGCGTGTCCCCGTCATTGGCCGGATTGGTCATGGCCGCCTTGCTTGCCGGGATGTTGACACAGACATAAGTGTACGAGTTGTACTCCCAATTGCCGCTGATCAGGGAGAATATACGAACATAGAGATTGCTGCCGTCGGTCGGCAGCCCAGTGACGTTCTTGGACAGGCTGGAGCCCTGAGACTGGTTGAGCAGATCATAAGTGTCCGCCTGGGTGCCGATCCACATCCAATACTCCGTCACCCCGCTGCCGGCCGTCCACTGGAACGTGAAACTTGAGCCGGTGAGAGCGTCACCATCATTGGCCGGGTTGGTCATGGCGGCTTTGTCTACCGGGATGTTGACACATGAATAAGTGTAGGTGTTGTACTCCCAGGTGCCGCTGATCAAGGAGAAGATGCGGACGTAGAGATTGCTGCCATTCGTGGGCAATCCGGTGACCGCCTTGGAAGTGTTCATACTCTGGGACTGATTCAGCAGATCATAGGTATCAGCCTGGGTGCCGATCCACATCCAATACTCCGTCACCCCGCTGCCGGCCGTCCACTGGAAGGTGAAACTCGAGCCCGTGAGAGCGTCACCATCATTGGCCGGATTGGTCATGGCGGCCTTGTCCACCGGGATGTTGACACATGAATAAGTGTAGGCGTTGTATTGCCAGTTACCGCTGATCAGAGAGAAGATGCGCACGTATAGATTGCTTCCGTTGGTCGGCAACCCGGTGACGGCCTTGGAGGTACCGGTGCCCTGGGACTGATTCAACAGATCATAGGTGTCGACCTGGGTGCCGATCCACATCCAATACTCCGTCACCCCGCTACCGGCAGACCACTGGAAAGTGAAATCGGCCCCGGTGAGACTATCCCCATCATTGGCCGGATTAGTCATGGCCGCCTTATCTACCGGAATGTTGACGCACGAATAAGTGTAGGCGTTGTACTGCCAGTTTCCGTCTATTAGAGAGAATATGCGAACGTATAGACTGCTTCCGTCCGTCGGCAACCCGGTGACCGCCTTCGATAAACTGGAACCCTGGGACTGATTCAACACATCATACGTGCTGTCCTGACTGCCGATCCACATCCAATACTCACTGACCCCGCTGCCGGCAGACCATTGGAAAGTGAAGCTCGACCCGGTGAGACTGTCTCCGTCATTGACCGGATCGGCCATGGCCGCCTTGTCTACCGGGATATTGACGCATGAATACGTGTAGGCGTTGTATTCCCAGTTGCCGCTGATCAGAGAGAATATGCGAACGTATAAACTGCTTCCGTCAGTTGCCAGCCCGCTCACGGCCTTGGACAGATTGGTCCCCTGAGACTCGTTGAGGATGTCGTAGGTGTCGAGCTGACTACCGATCCACACCCAGTACTCACTGACCCCGCTGCCGGCTGACCATTGAAAGGTAAAGCTCGACCCGGTGAGACTCTCCCCGTCATTGACCGGGTTGGTCATGGCTGCCTTCTCGGTAGACACCGACGCTCCATAGATGATGGCCATCGCCCCGGCATCGCCGACACTCAGATGGGTCCGCTGACCGAAGGACGCTCCTGAGTATGCCGGCTGAGTCTCGATAGTCGGCTGACCATTAGAGGAGAAAGAGTAAGCGCCATAGTGCATGCAGGAATCAAAGTCGTACGTTCCCACGTCGGTGTCCCAGACGGTGTTGTGAATATTGAAGTTGCCTTCCTTACCCGACGTGATATTGCCCCAGTTGATCTGAACGTAGGTATCACGATCCGACCTGCTCTGCTCGTGCCAGATGGTTAACGCATGGCCCAGCTCATGGGCAATGATGAACTCGTAGGTCCAGTTGTAAATGGAGAGATTCTGCTTGCCCCCGATCATGCCGACGTAAGACCAATTCCCCGTGCCACTAAAAACATGGACGTAATTAGTCTCGGCGGTCCGGGGCACAAAAGTAACGTCCGCCACCGCCTCCCAATCATCCATGGCCTGCCGGGCCCGGGCCTGATTCGTCGAATCGACGTTGGCGTCGAATGCATACGGAACAACGCCGTTAGTCCAGAGGTTGGCGTTGTAATGGACCGCAGCACTCCCGTTGGCCTTGGCCTGCTCATAATCTACGACCGGTATGACCATGTCGCCTTCGACAATCACATACTCGTCCTTGATCTCCTCCGGGTTCGGGCCTTCGTAGGAGATCGGCTTGGCATCCGACTCCGAACGCAACTGGGCTATGACTTCCCGGGACGGCAAAACCCCCGGCACCAGCCCCTGCTCTCTCGGATCCACCTTGCCGACCAGCCACCGAGTGGGGGCCAGTTCTCCCCGGTCGTCAAGCTCGGCGTAATAGTACTCCCCCAAGTCGAGGACCACCGTATAACGGTCGAGGTCCTCGTACCAATTGAAATGCTCGTCACCACGAAAAACAAGATCGATCTTGGTGCGGTCACGCTGGTAGGTCTCGAAGGCCTTCTCTTCTAACGCGGCCGCATCGTTCAATTCGGAGGGTGGCGCCGAATCGCCCAGCCCCGGCGCAGTGTCAACCAAGAGGTCGGACGGCGCCGTGTCACACCCGATCACCAGAGCCGCCAGCAGGGCATTGAGCACCAGCAGTCGGCCCAATCGTGCCGCGCGGAAGGACTCCCCAAGTCTGGATCCAGACTGAGCTGCGATCATCTGTAAGCCCCAAAGCCATAATCAGAAGTGAATCACCCCTCGCTCCGTATGCCTCCCTGGCGCCGGGCTCGGGTCGCGGGCAATCCGTGATAAAACATACTATTTGGAAGGCCTGTCAGGAAAGCTCCGCCTGGCGGTTCCCGGACGCCGGCCACCGCGATCAGTCCGGTCATCCCCCCCGAGGCCACCCCGCAACGAAGGCTCACCGTCCCGACGCGGACCATGACGGCAAGGTCCGAGATGCCGTCGAGGAAGTTCCGTGACGTGGTCTGCCGCAGCCGTCCGGAGTCTGATTGCTTATCGAACGAAGACGTTATTGCCCAGCGTGCGACATTTGGTTATGAAGCCACTGGTCGATGATACAAGGTCAAGGGTAACCGCCGAGAGTCAACGGGATCATGAGGATTGGCATCCAGCTCCTGGCCATGAGAGCCGGACAAACCGGTGGACAAGAGGTCTTCATCCGCCGCCTGCTGCGCCGCTTAGCAGCCCAGCTCGGCCAGGACCGCCTAGTCCTCTTCCTCCGCCCGGAAAGCGCCGCCGATGCCTTCTTCCAAGACCTCGCCGCCCCCGCCCCCGTAGAAGCCGTCGTCGAAAACCCCGACCTGCACTACGGCGAAGGCTACGTCGCCTGGAACCTGAACCTGCTCGAACGGGCCGCCCTCGACGTCGTATACTTCCCGCTGTTCTTCTACTATCCGCGACCTCTGCCCATCCCCGTCGTCATCCACGTCCCCGATCTCCAGCACGAGTACTTCCCCGAGTACTTCCCCCCCGACCAACTGGCCTGGCGACGAGAGCGCATTCCCCAGTCCGTAGCCACCGCCGATGCCGTCATTACCTACACCAACTTCTCCGCCGCCGGCCTGGTCGACAAGCTGGACGCCGACCCCGCAAAAGTGCACGTCATCAGCGCCGCCGGCTTCCCAGAAGAGGAGATCGCCCCGGAAACCAGCCCACCGCTGCCCGCAGACGACCCCCTCGGCGGACATCCCTTCGTCTTCTACCCCGCCGCAGACTGGCCCCACAAAAACCACGAAACCCTCCTGCGGGCCATGGCCATCCTCGCGACCCGCGGCCGCCCCGAGCACCTGGTCCTCTCCGGCATGCTCTCCCAACGCGGGGCGGTGCTGGAATCGCTCATCGAGGAACTCGGCCTGACCCAGCGCGTACACGCCCTGGGCTGCATCTCACAGAACGAGCTGATCCGAATGTATCGCGCCGCACGAGTGATGGCCTTTCCCAGCCGCTTCGAGGGCTTCGGCCTCCCGCTGGTCGAGGCGATGCAGTTGGGTTGCCCGATGGTGGCCTCCCAGGCCGGAGGAGTGATGGAAACCGCCGGCAACGCGGCCATCTTCTGCGACGATCGCCCCGAAGCCTGGGCCGAGACCCTCGGCCAAGTCCTCGCTGACCCCACCCTGCTTGCCGACCTCCGCCAACGGGGCCACCAGCGCGTCACCGATTTCGACTGGAACCGCTGCGCCGCCGATCACCTGGCGTTGCTCCGCAGGCTGGGAGCACCGTAGCTCGTGAGCCGATCTTGTTAGAGCGTCTTGGGATTGCGTGTGTAACCGAGGAGCCGCGGGTTTCAGCCCGCGCGGCCTTGCCTCGGAAGAATCCCACGATTGGCCGTTCTACAGGCAATCGTGGAATGCTCTATCCGCTCGCATGGGTGCCCCGTCCCCTCCAGGGGCGCGGGACGGACCGTCTCCGCAATCTGAGCGGCGTGAATAATGAGGGCTAACTTCCGCTTCTCTCGTCAAACCGCGAAGCCCGCTTCGACCAAAGTGTGCTCGCGGTTGGCGGCTTCGAGGTCTGCTTCGACCATCATCTGCACCACTTCCTCGAAGCTCACCTCCGGTGCCCAACCGAGCACCCTTCGGGCCTTGGAGGCGTCCCCGCGCAGCTTGGTCGGCTCGGTGGGACGAAAATAGCTCCGATCAACGCTGACATAGTCGCGCCAATCGAGATCCAATTTGCCAAACGCCGCCTCCAGAAACTCGCGGACCGTGTGCACCTGCCCCGTGGCCACCACGTAATCGTCCGGATCATCCTGCTGGAGCATCAACCACATCGCCCGGACATAGTCCCCGGCGAATCCCCAGTCGCGCTCCGCGTCCAGGTTGCCCAAGAGCAGCTTCTCCTGCAACCCGAGCTTGATCCGCGCCGCCGCCCGGGTGATCTTGCGGGTCACGTAGTTCTCTCCCCGGTGGGGCGATTCGTGGTTGAACAGAATCCCGTTGCAGGCATAGAGCCCGTACCCCTCCCGATAAGTGATCGTCTGCCAATAGGCGTGCGTCTTGGCACAGGCATAGGGATTCCGCGGACGCAGCGGCGTGCTCTCGTTCTGCGGAACCTCCGTCGCCCGGCCGAACATCTCGCTGCTCGAAGCCTGATAGAAGCGGACCCCCTCATAGGCGCTATCCCGATAGTCGCGCAAGGCCTCCAGAATATTCAGCGTACCCATGGCCACCACTTCCGCCGTGTAGATCGGATCGTCGAAGCTGGCATGCACGTGAGACTGGGCGGCCAGGTTGTAGACCTCCGTCGGATGAACCTCGCTGATGATCCGGCGAATTCCGATCGGATCGAGCAGATCACCGACATGAAACTGGACCCCCCCCCCGATCCCGCGGCCCCGATCATCATTGCCGCCTCGCCCGGGCCGGAAGGAACTCGACCGCCGCCGGATGCCGTGAACGCGGTAGCCCTCGGCCAGCAGCAGTTCAGACAAATAAATCCCGTCTTGACCCGTGATCCCGGTGATGAGGGCGACTTTGCCGTCCATGTCCTGGCCCTCGCGAAGATGCGCCGCTGACCCTGCCGGTCGGGCGCTGAATCATGCGTCGGCGAGCCATCCTGTCGGCCGAGCCGGCCCCAGTGGCAGATGGCCCAGCCATAATATCGGCGACCAATCCTCCGGGCTTGACCACCGCGCAGGCCCATGTCCACCGCCGACCCAAAGCGCGGAATCAGAAATGGGCACCACACCTCTGGGGCATGAGACCGGACCCCCGGGACCGGAAACCGGATCTCACACCAGTGCCCCGGATTTGCTGTTGGGATAAACTCCTCGGCTACAGGGCGGCCAGACGCAGGGCCAGGTCGCACACTCGGCTGCTGAAACCCCATTCATTGTCGTACCAGCTCACCAGCTTGAGCAACCGGCCCTTGCCCTTCGGCGTGGTCATCGTCCGGGTCGCGTCGAAGATGCTGCTGTAGGGGTTGCCGATCACGTCGCTGCTGACCAGAGGCTCCTCGTTGTAGTAGAGGATGTCCTTGAACGGACCCTGGTCGGCGGCACTTCTGAAGACCTGGTTGACCTGCTCGACCTCGACTTCCTTCTCCAGGTTCACCGTCAGGTCCACCACGCTGCCGTCCAACACCGGAACCCGGAAGGCGAAGCCGTCCAGGCGGATGTTGTCGCTGGGGATGACCAGGCTGATGGCACTGGCCGCTCCCGTGGTCGACGGGATGATGTTCATCGCCGCCGCCCGGGCCCGCAGCAGATCCTCACCATGGACCATGTCCAGGACCCGCTGATCGTTGGTATAAGCGTGGATGGTGGTCATCATCCCGTCGATCTTCGCGCCGAAGACGGCGGGATTGTCGACCATCACCTTGATCAGCGGAGCGAGGCAGTTGGTCGTGCAGCTTCCATTGCTGACGAAAGTGTGGTTCGCCTGGAGCACCGCGTCGTTGACGCCCAGGACGACGGTGGCGTCGATCTTGTCCTTCGAGGGGGCGGTGAGAATGACCTTCTTCGCCCCGGCCTTGATGTGATCGTCGTACCCCGGCTTGGCCCCGTCGCGCTTCGCCCGAAATACACCGGTGGCCTCGATGACCACCACCGCCCCGAGATCGCCCCAGGGCAGCCGGGCCGGCTCTCTCTCGGCCAGAACCCGGATGCGGTCGCCGTCGACCACCAGGCTGGTCTCGTCGTGTTCGACCGTGCCGCGGTACTTACCCTGGGCCGAGTCGTACTTGGGATACAGAACCTTGGTGATGTTCTCGGCATGC
>CAZFMS010000166.1:0-9368 GCA_964520125.1 uncultured Planctomycetaceae bacterium | reverse complement strand
GGGGGGGGGCATCGGGATCCGCCGAGGGCGAGGGCATCTTGATGGTCGCCGTGCGCTTGCTGGAATCCTTGACGATGCGGCCCAGTTCGACGTCGTAGATGGCGGTGCCGGAGATCGAGCCGCTGATTTCCGTCTGCGGGCCCTCCTTCTCTTCGGTATCGGCACCCCTGGAAAGCCGACCCGTATAGGAGATGGTAACCACGCGCCGCCCCTCATCATCACCGATTCGGTCGACCTTGTACTCATAGTCAGAAACGATCGTGCCTATTTGGGGACGGGGACTCGAGGCGGAGGCCGTCCAGGCATCGCCGACCTTGACCAGCTTGTTCGGATAGATCAGCAGTGGGTCCCGACCCCAAGTTTCCCTGGCCCGCTCGTCGGTCAACTCGTCTTTGATCCGCGACCAGAGCATGTTGGCCACCGCCTTCTCGCCGACTTTCTGGTTGATGGCCTCCATACCGCTGAAGGAGACGACCTTCCCGTTCTCGTCCACCTCCATGGTCATCGCCATGCCCAGCATCGGCTCGAGCAACGAGCCGAACTGGGGGGCCGACTCCGGGTTGTCGGGGTCGTCGGTGTCGAACCCGATTATGCCCATGCTCGACATGTCCCAAATCTGGACCGCCCGGTCGTAGGTCAAGACGATACTGGTCCGGCCCTCCGCGAGCGGGGTCACCTTCTCCCAGACGCCGGCCCGCCGGGTGATGGTGTACTCGTATTCACCCCGGGGCCCGGCGACCTTCTGGATGATCTTCTCGTGGTGTTCGAGATAGCTGGTGCGGGTTGGATCCCATTTGTGTTCGAGCATCACCGAGTCCGCCGCGGCGGACCCCGCCGCCGGCAGGAACACCGCCCCGACTACCGGGACCAGAAACGAAAGGATCGTCCGTTGATATGACATTTTCGTTGCTCCACATTGCCGCAATTGAAGCCCAAGCCAGGGTCTGACGACACATCCCACAGCCCTGTCGGGCGGCGTGGAACCTCGGGCGAGATGATACCAGGGAACCTCCCACAACGTTATTGAACGTTTCTCCGCGCGCTATCTCACGCCGCTGAAAGGACTTGCTCGACTGGTGGCCGTCCCCCAGAGCCTCCCCTCGAGACCGCAAGCCGCTGGTTCTGTTCGGGCCTCCCGGAACACGGCCCGTCAACGGGCTGCCGGGTCCTGGAGGAGGGGGAGTTTCTCGTGCTCCTGTTCGATCTTGGAGATGTCGAGTTCCTCGAACAACACCGCCGGGGCGATGATCGATGACCGGGGCGTGGCCCCGGTGAAGCCCAACCCGATGTAGTTGTAGACCACCGGCGCCTTACCGGCGGCGATGATCTTCTTGAGCTTGCTGACGGTCAGCGGGCCGAACTCAGACCCGCGGACCAGTTCTTCGCGTCCATCCTCCGCATACACCTTGTAGGCGTAGACCGGATCGCCCAGACTGTCGCCGCCGCCGGTTTGCATACGCATGAACATGGCCAAGAGATCAGAACGGCTTGGGGTCAGCCCGGCCGAACGTACCGAGGCGACGCGAATGCCGAACTCCAAGTCCTGCTCCTCGGTCGCTTCGATGAGGGCCTCCTTGAGCTGCTCGTCGGACACCCCGTTGCGGTCCTCGATGAACAAGCAGCCAATGGCCGCCTGGACCTCGCTCCCGCCGGGCGGCCGTCGGCCGTGGCCGTTGGAGCCGGAGAGTTTCTTGGTGGGCACCCGCGACATGGCCATGCCCTCGAGCTTGCCGCCAACCACGATGTCGACCTTCTGGGCCGGAACCCCTTCGTCATCGTAGCGGTAGTGCCCGAAGAGCAGGTGGTCGCCGTGCTTCTTCTTCGAAGGATCGTCATAGACGGCCATCGTCTTGGGCAGGATGCGCTTGTTCAGTTTCTTCTGGAGGTTCTTGGCCCCGGTGAGCGTCCGCCGCTGGGTGCCGACCGGCTCGACCTCTCCGGCAATCCCCTCGGCCAGCATCTTGCGGAACATCTGGCCCGCGGCCAGGCCGTCGAAGAGCACCGGGCCGGAATATTCTTCGAGGATGGGGGCTTTGGTCAGCTTGCCGAGATTGTCGACCATGGTGTCGATGTCCGCGAGGATCTCCTCCAGCGGCGGCAGGTCCTTGGTGGTGTCTCCGACGTAGCTGCGGTTGTCGGAGAACTTCATGCCGTCATCCGCCTGGGCCTCCGCGGTGATAATCAGCAACACGCCGGCGTCGCCGGTGCGGACTCGCGTGCCCTTGGAGTTGATGATGTAGGTATTGCCCGCCCCGACGTAGAGCTGCACCTTGGAATCCTGGATCTGTTGGTGCTTCTTGAAACGGGCCGAGAGCCGCTTGCAGTTCTCCTGCCATTGGGACTTGTCGAATTCCAGTTTGGCGCCATCCTCGATTTGCTCGACCACCGGGGACTTGGTGAAGTCATCCGGGCGGTCCTCGATGTTCTTGTCCTTCATGTAGGAGCGCTTCTTGGTCAGCGTTTCGACGGCGCTCTTGTAGTTGCGGTCGGTGGCCAGCCAGATGGCCTGGCGGATGGCGCTGTAATCATCGTCCAGCGGAAGGGAAGTCCGGACACTGCCGCCGCCCGATCCACCCCTGGAGAAGAAGCCACCGCCACCGGTGGAGAAGTTGGTGTTGTCCAACTCGTAGGAGCCTACCCGGGATTGGCCGAAGAAGGTCCGCGAGCGGGACCGTCGGGACCCGGTCAACGCCCCGTAGGCGGCGGAGAGCTCGTAGGTGATCGAGTCGTCCACGGCATACTGGATGAAATAGGGCTTCTCCAAGTCCTCCATCTGGAGCTGCATCGAGCGGGTCAGCTCGTCAGTCATGGCCCGCAGGATTACTTCGCTCTCCGGCAGGACATCGCTGGCCGCGGAGGGCAACGCTCCGGCCGCGAAGATCACCAACACCCCTGTGGTCCGCAATACTCGTTGTGGCATGGTCACGATTAGGTCTCCTCGAATCCCCCAGCTACCCGCGGCGGCATCGCCCGGGATGATGGCTCCGTGAATCTCTCACTTCTTGACTTGTTGATCCTTCGGCGACTTCTGTTCCTCGGTGATCGGGGCCGGCAAGATGGGCGGTTTGTCCTGGGCCCGGCGGCGTTTCTCGATCTCGATCTGGGATACCAAGATGCTCGGCGAGATCGCCGAGACCGGCACCATTCCGGACTCGGCGCCGCAGGTGCCGTTGAAGACCGCCGGATCGTCGCCGGTGTAGATGATCTTGGAGAAGGAGGCCAAGGGCGTGCCCACGATATCCACCCCGCGGACCAGCTCGTCCGGGCGCCCGTCGGCATAGATGCGATAGACCACTACCGGCAGGACCTTGAAGACCTGTGGGCCGCGGCGCCCGGTGCCGGTGAACCCGCCGGTGATGTCCTCGAACAAGAAACCGTATTCCTTGTCCTGCTCCCGGCATTGCTCTCGCAGGAGTTCCCGCAGCCTCTCCGGACTGACCGCCTTGTCGGACTCGACGATGAGATTGCCCTGTCGGGAGACCACCTTGCGGCCCGGCTGGCGGCGCCCGTGGCCGTTGGACTTGGGGAAGTCCTTCACCGGCGACCTGGACATCAGGAAGGTCTTGAGGATGCCCTTGTCGATCAAATCCACGTTGGACGACTCCACCCCCTCGTCGTCGTACTTGTAGTGGCCGCGGAGATCCTCCTCTCCGAAGACGGCCATGGTCGGGTCGTCGCGGACGCTGATGAACTCGGGCAGGACCGGTTCCCCGACCTTCTTGGCGAAGGTCTGGCCTTCATCCACGTCTTTCTGGCGGTGGCCTTCGATCCGGTGGCCGAAGATCTCGTGGAAGAACACCCCACTGGCCCGATTCATCAGGATCGCCGGGCCCACGTAGGGCTCAACCAACGGAGCCGCCCGCAGGGCCAGCACCTGATCGATGACCGCCTGGAACTTCTTGGCCAGTTGCTCTTCACTGGGCAGCTTGGCTTCGCTACAGGCGTTGAACAGGAAGGACTGGCTGAGGTCCATCCCGTCTTCGGCCTTGGTGCCCGCGGAGACCACCACGCGCAGCAGCTTGCGGCCGGTCTGCAAGCGCGTTCCCTCGCTGGTGACCATATAGCAGTTCTGGGCCGAGCCGACCAGTGACACCGACGAGGTATAGATCAGGGGATAATCCCGGGCCAGGCCGGCGACCCGGCGAATCCGGTCGGACCAGGCCTGGCGGTCCACGGACAGCTTGACCTCCGGCTCGGCATGGACCACGGGTTCTTCCTTGGAGAAATCGTCGGACTTGTCCTCTTCCTCGACCATGGTCTTGAGGTTGGTTTGCACGCGTTGATACTTCTTGACCGCGGACTTCATGGTCCGGTCTGTGGCCAGCCAGATGGCGTGCTTGATCGCCGCCGGGTCGTCTTCGATGCTGATGTCGGTGGCTCGCCCGAAGAAGTCGGACGGATCGAAGCTGTACCCGACTCCGCGGATCTTGTGGGTGCTGTCCACCGAGTAGTCCCCGACGCGGATGTCCACGTCGAGCTGGCGCTGGTGGTTGGCGTCGTCCGAGGTGAGCGCCCCGAGGGTCGCCCCGATGGAGACCCGTTCCATGTCGGTGATGGTGTAGCCGATGTAGTACGGCTTGGTGCCGTCGGGCATGGCCAGCTTCTTGACCGAATGGTCCAGCTCCTCGGTCATCAGTTTGATCAGGATGTGTTCCGGCCCCGCCTGGACCTGCTGGGTGGCGCTCAGCCAGGCCACCAGGGGCAGCGCCAGACAAAGAACGGTAGCGCGCGGTTTCATAATTCGCCCTTTCGAGAATGAGGGATGCGCCTCGCTATACCTGAACCGGCCAGGCCATCGCCCTCCCGGTGATCAAGGCCGCCAATAGCATACCCGGGCTCTGGAGGAGGTCAAGTGATCGCTAGCAGGAATCGCTTCAGGAGCGAGGCGGCCGGAGGTCCTGGCGGTGGATTACGGTTCAGGGTCAGGTTCCAGGCCGATGCGGCGCAGCAGGTCGTCGAACCGTGGATCGTCACGCAGGTTGTCGTACATCGGGTACGCGTTGAGGAAGATCAGGTAGCTGTCGCGCTGCCTGTAGGCCTTGTCCAGCCACTTGAACGCTTCGTCGTTCTCACCCAGGCCCATGTGGATCCAGGCGCTGAAACACGGCGGAACGTACCGCTGCTGAGATGACTCCTTGAGCTGGTCGAGGACTTGTCGGGCCTTGCTCTCCAGACCCGCTCGAGCGCTGACGTACCCGAGGAAGGCGGCATGCTCCGGACCCGCCGTAGAAGCCAGTTCAAGCTCCGCGATGGCTTTCTCATGGCTGCCCTGCTGTGTAAATTGCAGGCTGAGGTATATGTGCGCCGATTCGAAACCTCCATCCATGTCCAGGGTCTTGTAGAACTGCTCGGTGGCTTTCTCTTCTTGCCCCGCCAGGCAGTAGAACCAACCCAGGTTTGCGTTGATAATGAGGGACAGCGGATCGAGTTCCCGGGCGCGATTGAGCGAGGCGATCGCTTCATCCACTCTTCCTGTGATTCCCAGGTGTATGGCATACCAGTGGTGCGCCGTGGCATAACCGGCATTCAGCTTGATGGCTCGCTGGTAGTGTCTCTCGGCGCCCGGCCAGTCCCAGTCATAGCCCTCCTTGACGGCCGCCAGAGAGGTGTGGGCCTCGGCGAGTGCGTCGTCAATATCGAGCGCTTTGATCGCTGCCTCTCTCGCCTTTGGAAAGGCCTGGTTCGGCGGCATGGCTCCATATGCAGCGAGGGTGCTGTAGGAATCGGCCAGACCGGAATAGGCCTGTGCGTAATCCGGATCTAACTCAATCGCATCCCTGAAGTACTCCAGCCCCCGCCGCAGCCCGTCTTCGGTCCGTTTGTTCCAGTAGTAGCGGCCTTTTAGATGAGCTTCGTGAACCGCCGGATTGACAGGGCGGGAAGTAGCCAAGCGGGCCTGTTCCTCCGGCAGCAGTTCGACCGCCAGGGCGTGGGCAATGCCCCGAGCCACCCCGCTCTGGACGGCAAACACGTCCGAAGCGTCCTGCTCCAACGTGTCACCCCAGACCTGACTCTGGTCGCGGACTTGGATAAGCTTGGCCGTGATCCGGACCCGGTTGGCGGCGCGACGTACGCTGCCCTCCAGGATGTAGTCCACGCCCAGCTCGCGGCCGATCTGGTCGATGCCCTTGTCTGTGTTCTTGTATCGCATGGCCGACGTGCGGGCGATGACGCCGAGCTTCTTCGGCTGCAAGCGCCCAAGCTGGGCGATCATCTCCTCGGTCATGCCGTCGCTGAACCATTCCTGCGGCTTGGGGCTCATGTCCTCGAACGGCAACACCGCCAGCATGAGCTTCCGAGTCCGCGGTTTGACACTCAAGGGCGGAGCCGGGCGGGAAGGCGGGAGCCCCATGCGGCGCAGCAGATCGTCGAACCGGGGATGGCCGTGCAGACTCAGAAACGGTGGCTCGACTTGCATGAAGGACAACAAGCCGCTATCCCGTTTCTCGTAGGCCTTCTCCAGCCAATCGAGCGCCTGGTCTGTTTCCCCCAGGCCGGCATAGATCACCGCAATATCCATAGAGGCGACGAAACTCTCCTTGGCATCTTCCAGCCACCTGTTGAGGATGCCCTGGGCTTCGGTCCTCCGGCCGGCGAGCCCGAGCGCATTCGCAAGTGCAGGTTCGCAGATGGAGTCACCCTTCCGAAACTCCTCGATCGCTTCTTCCAGCATCCCCTTCCTTACGTACGCCCATCCAAGGTATAAGTGCCCTCCGCCCGCATCCGGGTCTATCTCGAGCGCCTTGCGCGCCCACCGTTCGGCGTCGTCGTACCGGCCCAGGTGGATGTACTGGTCGGCGAGACAGATCATGTGATGGGGCGACAGGGGATCGATCCGGAGGGCCTGTTTGAACTTCTCGATAGCCTCACCATCTCGCCCAAGGAACGATAGAAGATGGCCATAGTGGTGATAAGCAAGCCCGTACCTCGGATTCAGTTCGATGGCCCGCTTGAGATGCCTCTCAGCTCCGTCCCAGTCCCACTCGAGCGCGAAGGTTGCAGACGCCCTTGATGTGTGCGCTTCGGCTAGGGTGTCGTCGATGTCAAGTGCCCTAGTGGCAGCGGCAATCGCCTTCGGAGCGGCTTCACTGGGCGGCAGAGCGCTCCAGAGCGTGAGTTCAGTGTACGAATCCGCGATGCCCGTGTAGGCCAGGGCGTAATTGGGGTCGGTGTCAATAGACTGCTGGAAGTACTCGATCGCCTTATTGAACCCTTCTATCGTTTCCTTATTCAGGAAGAATCGCCCCTGGAGATACGCCAGGTGGGCCTCGGCGTTCTCGGTGTACTGTTTCGCGAGTCGGGCCTTTTCCTCTCCCGTGAGGCGCAGGCGTAACGCCTCCGATATCCGCGCGGCGATGTCCGCTTCGATGGAGAGGATATCTTCGAACTTCCTCGGATACCGGTCACCCCAAAGCTGCCGATCCCCGGCCACATCCACGAGTTCCGCCGAGACGATCAGGTCACGATCACAAACATTGATCCGCCCCGTCAGGATTGCTCCGACATTCAGCTCGCGGGCCAAGTCGTAGCGGTCTCCACCGCGCTTCATGTAGTGATACACCGACTCCCGCGGTACGACCCGGAGGCTCCCCAGTCTCGACAGGCTATTGATGATGCTCGCCGGGATCTCGTCCGCGAGGTAGGCGGTGTCCGGGTCGCCGCCCATGTTGGTAAACGGGAGAATCGCCAGGGACTCGATCCGCTCCCCGGCCGCTCCGCCGAACAGCCGCTCCCGCCACCCGCCCACGTCGAACGCCACCAGCAACACCGCCGCGAGCGCGATGCCCACCGCGCCAATCCCCAGCATCCGGCCCACCCGGCCTCTGGCCGGCGCCGGATAGCCTCTTGACGCCCCGGTATCGGTCAGAATGGCTCGCAGGGCAAACGCCAGATCGCGCGCCGACTGAAAACGCTCCTCCGGCTGCTTCTCCAGGCAGTGCCGGATGACGCGATCCAACTCGGGAGGAATGGTCTTTCCGGTCAGGGCGATGTCCGGCGGGTCCTCCTTCAGGATCGCCGTCATGGTCTCCGCCGTCGTCTCCCGGGAAAACGGACGACTGCCCGTCAGCATCTCATGCAGCACGCCGCCGAGCGAGAAAACGTCGCTCCGGCCATCCACCTTCCGTCCCCGGACCTGCTCGGGTGACATGTAGTAGACCGTACCGATGATCGCGCCAGGCCGCGTCGTCATCGGCACCGCGGCCGACAATGTTGACGCTCCGGCCTGGTCGGTGGTCGAAGTCGGCGACGCCGGCCGGATGCCGGTTTCCACGCGGGCGATGCCGAAGTCGAGGATCTTCACCACCCCGTCGGTAGTCAGAAGAATGTTCTCCGGCTTGATGTCCCGGTGGGTGATGCCCTTGGCGTGGGCCGCCGCCAGACCCTCGGCAATCGCCGCGGCCGTCTCCACGGCCTTGCGCCAGGGAAAGGCCGAGCGGCTGATGCGGTCACGTAGCGTCTTGCCGCGCAACAGCTCCGTCACCGCAAAGGACACACCCTGCTCCGAGCCGACATCGTGGATCGCCAGGATGTTCGGATGCGACAGGGCCGCGACGGCCTTGGCCTCGCGCTGGAAGCGGGTCCGGGCCTGGGCGTCCCGGGCAAGAGCCTCGGGCAGAACCTTGACGGCCACCTCCCGGTCCAGCCGGGTGTCCCTGGCCCGATAGACCTCCCCCATGCCCCCCGCGCCCAGCATGGACAGAATCTCATAGGGGCCGAGATGTGTACCAGTCTCGATATTCATCGATCTCGCCCGACTGCATCGACTTCCCCTCGATCGCGGCCTGAGTGTACCGCGCTCGGGGCCTTGCCGCCTCCCCCAGTGGAGATCGAGGTTCATCTGCCTCTGCCGCCCGGCCGTTGGCTAGACGCCGACAATCAGCAATCCGACTCCTCGCGGACCACCACCTGGCTGCCCCACTCAGGCAGGCCGGAGCGGCGCTGGTCCCAGCTCTGGCCGGCCCTGGGAAAAGTAGGGTGATCGTGCTTTATTTCAGACCCTGTTTGCGGTATAATGGGATAGCACTCATTGCCGCGCCCCAGGGGACGAGACCTACTATGCGAAGGACCAGGCAAACGCTAAGGCTTGCCCCAATCACCATTGCCCTGCTGTTCGTATGGGCCGCCCCGGCGAACGGCGACTCCTTTACAGTTGACGATTGGAATCTTGCCACTGGGGTCGCCGATTTGTCGACGGGGGAGGATGATTTTCACAGCTTCGTCACCGTGCAGAACCCCTTCCAGGACTCCCATGCCGCCTCTGTTGGCAATTCGACGGCCGAGGCGTCGTACGATTTCGCTTGGTCCGCCGGCGCCGGCACGTTCCTCGTTGAAGCGGCCCAGCAGGCCGAGTTCGTCGATTCTGGCAC
>CAZFMS010000165.1:0-9488 GCA_964520125.1 uncultured Planctomycetaceae bacterium | reverse complement strand
GGTTGCCCGTCGCCGGCCGGCCGGCCCATTCACAGCGGGGCCCCGCCGGCGGGTAGGATCTCGAGATCCACCAGGGCGTTGAAGGCGGCCTTTTGTTCGGCCTCCTTCTTGCTTGGTCCCCAGGCGCTGGGGAAGCGTTGGTGGCCGATGCAGACGGCGACCTCGAAGCACTTGCTGTGGTCGGGGCCTTTTTCGTCGAGGAACTCGTAGACCGGGGTGGCGGCGAATTCCTGCTGGGCGTATTGCTGGAGCTGCGACTTGTAGTTCTGCTGGTGCTCGCTGGCCACGGCCCGTTCGATGTGCGGCACGGTGTGGCGGAGGATGAACTCTTGGGCCTGCTCCACGCCGCCGTCGATGGCCATGGCGGCTATCAGGGCCTCCAGGACTGCGGCCGACAACGAAGAGGGAAGCTCGGCCCGCGTGGAGATGCCATCGCCGAGCAAGAGACAACTCGACAAGCCGAGCTGCTGGGAGATTTCCGCACAGGTCTTTCCGGAGACCACCGCCGACTTGACCTTGGTCAACTCGCCTTCAAGGTACTCGGGGTAGCGATCGAAGAGATAGCGGCAGACCACCATGCCCAGGATGGAGTCGCCCAGGAACTCCAGGCGCTCGTTGCTCTCCAGGCGATCGTTGGCTATCGAGGCATGTGTAAGCGCGGCTTTCAGAAGCGACCGGTCCTTGAAGACGTAGCCGATCGCCTCCTGGCAGCGCTCGAGCGCATCGTCGCTCATGAGAATGAACCTGCCAGCAAAGACTGTATCAGGCCCATGGCGAAAGCCGCTCGATAGCATTGCCGCGGGTGGCTTTCGTCATGCGCCCGGCCGGTGACCTGGGCACGTCAAACGGCCGCAAAGTGGCTCACCAACCTGAATCAGTTTAGTATCGGTCGCTATTGTTGTCAAATTGACTTACATTCCGGCGGTGATGACCGAACCTGGGGCAACCATGTTGGACGAGCTTCCTTATCTGACCACCGGCGTCCCCCCGATCCATGCGGCGATCAAACGCCGCTACGAGGACTTCAGGGTCGAGGAGATCCCCGCCTATCACCCCTGCGGCTCGGGCAGCCACTGTTTCTTTACCATCGAGAAGACCGGCCTGGCCACCATGCGGGCGGTGCACGACATTGCCGGGAGGCTGGGCCGGCCGACCCGTGACTTCGGCCTGGCCGGTCTCAAGGACGCCCGGGCCGTGGCGGTACAGACCCTGAGTCTGGAGCACGTCGACCCCGAGCGCATCCGGCGGCTGGATATCCCACGCATCCGGGTGCTCTCGGTTTCCCTGCACGGCAACAAGCTGAAGATCGGACACCTGCACGGCAACCGTTTTCGCATCAAGCTCCGCGAGGTGGACGTCTCCCGCCTGCCGGACGTCCGCAGCGTGTGCCAGACCCTGGTGGCCCGCGGCGTGCCCAACTACTTCGGTCAGCAGCGCTTCGGTACGCGGGGAGATTCCGGGCTGATCGGCAAGGCCGTCCTGGAGGCCGACTTCGTCACCGCTATCGACCTGATGCTCGGCCGGCCGGGGCCGTTCGATACCGGTGAGGTGCTCAAGGCCCGGCGGCTATACCAGAACGGTGATTATGCGGCGGCGGCCAAGGCCTGGCCGTGGGGCGCGCGAGACAACGCCCGGGCCTGTCGGGCGATGGCCAAGTCTCATGGCAATCACCGTCGGGCGTTCTTGGCCATCGACAACCGTCTGAAGAAGCTGTTTGTCAACGCCTACCAGTCGCACTTGTTCAATCGCCTTCTGGCCGAGCGGATCGACGAGATCGACCGCCTGTGCCTGGGCGATCTGGCCTACAAGCATGACAGCGGGGCCGTCTTCCGCGTCGAGGATGAGGACGTTGAAGCGGCGCGGGCCGCGGCCTTTGAGATCTCTCCCACCGGTCCGATCTTCGGCCACAAGATGACCCGACCGGAAGGCCGGCCCGGGCGGCTCGAAGAGTCGATCGCCGACGCCGAGGAGCTTCGGCCGGACTCGTTCCGGGCGATCAGAGGCATGAAGCTGCACGGCGCTCGTCGGCCGTTGCGCTTTCGACCGGAAGACCTGGTGGTCGAGGAAGGGTTGGACGAGTACGGCAAGTATATCGAGGTGGACTTCCGGCTTCCGCCCGGGTGCTATGCCACGATGATCCTCCGGGAAGTGTGCAAGCAGCACCTGGAGGAGGGTCTGGCCGAGGAAGGCCCCGGCCAGGGTCGCCCGCCGCGGTGATCAGCATGAGCCGACCGGGGGGCGGTCCGAGGCGGACGGGGGCCGGCCAGGGCCTCCAGGCACACATCTTGCAGCGTTAATAGTACAAACGGGCGAGCACCCCTCCCTGGAGGGCTACGCGTACTTTGGCTGCGCCATTATTCAGTTTTCGGTGTGTTTTCTCACATTTGCAAAAGGATGGAGTGGAGTTGAACGATCTGAACTCGAGCGGACGGGCTGGGTGACCGACCCGCCGGGCCCGCCAAGCGCAGGAAAAGGAGACTGGTCATGTATAGCCTGACTACTAGTGGGAAGGAAACAGGCCGGGTGGCTTGGCTGGTGGGCACGGCCGGCGTATTGCTCTGGGCCTTCGTCGCAGTGGGGACCGCCCAGGCCAGGAACAACATCCGCAGCGCGTTCTTCGACGTCTATCCGGACGCTGTGGGTACCACCATCGAGACGGTGCCCAGCTTTCCGAATCACTGTGGGAATTGTCACTACGCCTTCGGCGGCGGCGGACCGCGGAACCTCTACGGGCAGCGGCTGGAACAGGTGTTAGGGGATTTCCCCAGCAATCCCAACGGCCGCAGGCAGGCCGTGCTTTCCATAGAAAACGAGGATCCCGACGGGGACGGATTCAGCACGCTGATCGAGGTCCTTGATCTGGCCTCTTTCGATAACACGCCGACCTTCGCCGGGCTGACGCCGGCCAACGCCGGCCTGGCCACGGCGGTGGACCTGTCGGATATCCAACTGTACCTGGTGCCCAGCTCCGGGGCCGACCACACTCCCCCCGAAGTCTTCGTATTGGTGCCCAACGGCGGGCAGACCCTCACCGCCAACAGCCAGGCCACCGTGCAGTGGTTCGCAGATGACGAGAGCGGCGTGGCGGCGATCGATCTGTTCCTGTCCCTCGACAACGGAGCCACCTTCCGGCCGATCGCCATGGGCCTGTCCAATAGCGGGAGCCACGACTGGTTCCCGGCCAATCGCCCTACTACCGAGGCTCTGATTCGCGTGGAGGCGACCGACAACGCCTTCAACACCGGCTTCGATGTGAGCGACAGTGTGTTTACCATCGCCTCTCCCCCGGGCGGGACCGTCCCCAGCACCCTGCGCGATTTCGATCAGCCCGGCAGCCAGCCGTTCGAGGCGGGGATTCTGAATCCACCCGAGGCCTGTGAAGTCTGCCACGGAGGCTACGACCAGGACGTCGAGCCGTACTTCAACTGGTCGGGCAGCTTGATGGCCCAGGCCTCCCTGGACCCGATCTTCCTGGCCAACATGGTCATCGCCAACCAGGACGCCCCGGACTCCGGCGACCTCTGCCTGCGTTGTCACTTTCCCCGGGGCTGGCTGCGTGGTCGATCGGTGCCCACCGACGGCAGCCAGATGCAGGAGACCGACAAGAGCGGCGTCTCCTGCGATTTCTGTCACCGCCTGGTCGATCCGTTCTATGACCCGGGGCAAAACCCCGTGGAAGACGAGGCCATCCTGGCCGGCCTGAGTAACCCGGCGAGCGATTTCGGCAACGGCATGGCCACCATTGATCCCACCGGGGCCCGACGCGGGCCTTTCCTCAATGCGGCCACCGGGCATCCCGTGTTGGTCTCACCGTTCCATCGGGAGGCCGCTCTCTGCGGAACCTGCCACAACGTGAGCAACCCCGCCTTCGAGAAGGACGGCAACGGCAACTATGTGCCCAACGCCTTCGATGCCCCGGCGACGGACTTCTCGGCCCACACCTTGGCTCCCATCGAGCGGACCTACAGCGAGTGGTTCTATAGCGAGTACAACAGCAATCCTCAGGGAGTGTACGCCCCCCAGTTCGGGGGCAACCTGGACTACGTCTCGACTTGTCAGGATTGCCACATGCGCGACGTGACCGGCCAGGGCTGCAACTTCGGCTCGCCCCCGGTCCGCGACGACCTGCCGCTGCACGACATCACCGGGGGCAGCACCTGGGTACCGGGCCTGTTGGCCACCCTCTACCCCGATCAGGTCAACGCCGCGGCCATGGACGCAGCCATTGTCCGGGCCCGCTACATGCTGCAAAACGCCGCCGAAATGGCCGCCGTGCAGGAGGGCGATCAGCTCAAGGTGACGGTGACCAACAACACCGGCCACAAGATGCCCACCGGCTACCCGGAAGGCCGCCGGGTGTGGATCAATGTGAAGTTCTACAACGCGGCAATGGTGCTGCTTTCCGAATCCGGGGCCTATGATCCGAACACCGGCGTATTGTCACATGATGCCGAGGTCAAGATCTACGAGGTCGAGCCGGGGCTGGACGAGGTCACCGCCCCGCTGGTCGGCGTCGAGCCCGGCCCGTCGTTCCATTTCGTGCTGAACAACAAGATCTTCAAGGACAATCGCATCCCCCCACGCGGGTTTACCAACGCCGCGTTTGCAGAGTTCGGCGGGGCCCCGGTGGCCCACAGCTACGCCGACGGCCAGTACTGGGATGACACCCTTTACGCCGTCCCTTCGGGAGCGGCCTCGGCCGAGGTGACCCTGTACTACCAGAGCACCAGCAAGGAGTTCATCGAGTTCCTCCGCGACGAGAACACGACCAACAGCCTGGGTCAGGAGATGTATGACCTGTGGAACAACAACGACAAGTGCCCACCGGAGGTCATGGCCTCGGTGACTCTCGCGGTCAGCTCGGAGGTGCCGGGCGACATCGACGGTGACGGGGACCGGGATGCTGACGACCTCAACGCGTTTGTGGCCGTTCTGCTGGGGCTGGATACCGATCCGCAGCACGTGGCCAGAGCGGACATGAACGGTGACACCCAGACCGACGGCCGGGACATCCAGTTGTTGGTCGATGTGTTCATTGCTCCATAGGAGCCCTCCTCCGGGACCCTGTGGCAAAGATGGGTCCCACCGGCGGCTTGTGGCACCGGCGTCTTGTGGCACCGGCGTCTCGCCGGTGTCTTAGCCCCGGGCCCGGGGTGCCACTGGCGGCTTCTCCGCCAGTGGCTTGCACGAGTAATCAACCAACGGGCAGTCCCGGCGTACGTGGGGACCCGCCGGACCCATCGCGAGCCACCGGGGTTTTACGACGCTGGCATCGGGGCGTATCATCCGGGTATGCCGGTCGAAAGTAGTCCATCAGCTCCTCGACCTCTGCGCATCTTTGACACCCGGCACGGTCGTCTCCGGCTGGGGCGACGCTGCCTGGTGATGGGCGTCCTGAACGTCACGCCGGACAGCTTCAGCGACGGGGGGCGGTACGCTGAGCCGGCCGACGCGGTTGTTGGGGCCTGCCGGATGGTCGCCGACGGGGCGGACGCGATCGATATCGGGGGGGAGTCCAGCCGGCCGGGGTCGGAGCCGGTTTCCGTCGAGGAGCAGATTCGTCGAGTCGTCCCGGTGATCAACCAGTCGCGCCATCACGGCGTCGGCGTCCCCATCTCCATCGATACGCGTTCGGCGGCGGTGGCCGCGGCGGCCCTCGATGCCGGGGCGGACCTGGTCAACGACATCTCCGCCGGCCGGGATGATGAGCAGATGCCGGCCCTCTTGGCCGAGCGTCGGGTCCCTTTCGTGGCCATGCACATGCAGGGCACGCCGGCGACCATGCAAGAGGTCCCGCACTACGCCGACGTGGTCGCCGAGGTGGCGTCCTTCTTCGTGACCCGGGCCGAAGCCCTGGCCGCCGCCGGCGTCGACGTGGACTACATGATCGTCGATCCCGGCATCGGCTTTGGCAAGACCTTGGAGCACAACCTGGCCCTGCTTCGCCGGGTGCGTTCCTTCGGCATCCGCTGGCCGGTTTTGGTGGGGCCCTCCCGCAAGCAGTTCCTCGGCGAGATCCTCAACCAGCCGGATCCCGCCGATCGCCTGATGGGCACCGCTGCAGCGGTCGCCCACTGCGCTATGGCCGGGGCCGATCTGGTTCGGGTGCACGACGTGAAGGAAATGCGACAGGTCGTCGAGGTGTGTGCGACACTTGGCACTTGGCCGGCTTGAGGCTTTGGGGGTTGCCAAAGGCGTCCCGGCTATTCTACGAGCCACCACTCCAGATCGATGTCGACTGCGTTGACTTTGACGAATCGCTCCTCTTCTTGCTGGCGAACCTTCATCAGTAGTGGCCTTGCTTCGTCGGGAGCAATCCTAATCTTGGTATGTAGGCGCTTCCTTTCGCCCTTCTCAACGTTTTCGTCTGGCAGCCCAAACTTGCGAATCTCCTCTACGATGAGCCGGTTTAGGTCAATAGACTTCTTCTTGTCAGCGAAGTAGAAACCGAGCACATCCTCGGAATGGAGCGAAGGTGGCCCATCGTGATCAATGCTCTTGACAGCTACACTAAACTCGAATAACGGAATCGGACTACCGTCTTTGTCTAGTAGTTTGAGTTTGCCAGGAATCTTCGCATGTTTGATCTCGTCACTGCCCTTATCACGATAGGTAAAAGCGAATGTCGCTCTGACATCGAGGGGATTGATCCCAGATGGAATCTGGTAGAAGAGTTGCGGTGCCTTGGTGTCGGCATTAACAGCAACGCCGCAAGTCCATAGCCCACCGGGCCCCGGTATCGTGGCAGCCGAAATCTCTCCGACAACGTTCCCTTGCTCGACCGAGGTCAGCCTCTTGCCTGTGGACCCGGTTACCGACATGGACTTAAAGAGACGCACTTTGATCAGGAGCTGCCGCACCTCAAGGAGGCGGTTGTTACACTTGACGAAGTACTTTCCGGATTCCAGCGGAAGCGTTCCGTGAAGGTCGCTGTAACGGCCTTCTCGCACCTGGTCGTGCGGAGGAGGACGGTCTTGCAACAGGTCAGAGACCAGTTCGTGCACAGGCACGGTTGTCTTGCCATCGGCGAGGTAGAGCTCATGGCGGCTCTCGGGCTGCTCTTCGTCCTCGTCGAGTCCCACGATGCCTAAGCCCACGCCGAGTATTGAATGTGAGACCATCGGCCCTCCGAAGTACTTCAACGCGAGGGAAGCGTCTGCTTGGTCTGTCGGGATGTCGCCGAGAACATATAAGAGAATGTTGTGTGCGCTCGCCAACTTGACGGCTGGCGCAGTGAACCCCATTGAGTGCACGGCCGCAATCTTGTCAAGCTTGCAGTCCTCTCGCTTGGTCCTTAGCTCCCGGATCCAGGGGGGACCAGCCTTTCGAGCATGATCACGGCATTCCACGGCCGCCCGATAAAGCATGCCGCCCTTCTTGAACTCGATTAGGACATCTACCTCGATTTGCTTCGAAGCCCGATGGTCCAAGACCATTGCGGATTCTGTAACGGCTGCTTCGAAGCCAACCAGCGAGTCTTGCAGCCAAGTGGTGAGCTTCTGGAAGGGATTTGTACGTCGCGGCATGACTCGCCTGCGTTCAGTTCGTTTCCGCCCGCCACAGCGGGATCGGGGGGTCTTGGCCTACATGTTGTCTGGTTGCCATCGGATTATAGGTTAGCCGACGCCACCCCAGTTACGCAATGCCCAATGCCTCGGCCATCGTCGGTCCGATCTCGGCGCGGGAGACGTGGTTTACGCCGGATTGACAGTGCCACTCTGGAGACTCGCAGGCAGTAGGATTCGGCGAGGCGGACATAGCATTCGAGGCTTGGAGGTTCGCCCGCGGCAGGTTGACAGTCAGAGCCGGAAGCAATTCATGACACCGGCGCGGGGCTCCAATCTGCACCGCCGAGACGGCGGTGCCACAACACAGTTTGGCAGACGCACGGCGTTGGTAGGCGCTCAGTGTGCTCGTAATGTAGCAGTGGCACCGGCGTCGGGGCCCTCGAGGGCTTGGCGGGACGCCGGTGCCACTGTTGGTTTGCTTCTGACGCTGTTAGGGCGCCAACAAGGCGGCGACCAGGCCGTCGACGTCGCCGGCATCCAGGGTCGTGCTTCCGTCGAAGTCACCACGGCAGACTTCCACCTGGGAGGGGAGGCCGAGTAGACCATCGACGAACAAGCCGATGTCATCGCCGTCGGTGTCGCCGTCGCCGTCCATGTCGCCATCGGCCGACAGGGCACAGAGGCAATCACCAGTCCCTTCGTCGCAGGTCAGCTCCGGTTCGGAGCAGGGGGCAGTTCCACGTCGGCATTTCCCTTCGGCGTCGCAGTACTCCTCTCCATTGCAGAACCAAACGTCGCCACACTCGCTGTCGGCCAGACAATCGACGCAGGTTTGGTCGCTTTCGCGGCAGAGGAGTCCGGGACAGGGATCACTGCCGGCCTGGCAGAAGCCGTATTCATCGCAGGATTCCTGCCCGCTGCAGTACAGGCCATCATCGCAGGTTTCGGCCGAGAGGCACTCGCATTCCGGGCAGGGACCGCCACAGTCGATGAGATCCTCGCCCTGGTTCAGGGCCCCGTCGTCACAGGAGGGGTCGGTCCAGCACTCGAGCTTGATGACGGAGAAGTCGTCCACGCCGGCTTCGACCACCGATCCGGCATTCAGATCGGAGGCCTCGAAACGGATCTTCACCTGGTCAGTGGGGGTCACGAAATCTCCCACCAGGAAGGTATGCTCAGTCCATCCTCCCGAGGTGGTGGGGCCGAAGGTCTCCACCAGGGTCCAGTCGGCTCCGTTGTTGTTGGAGACATGGACGTGGAAGAGGTCGTTGTTGGGGTCGGCTCCGTTGTTGTTGGTGTACCACAGGGCGTAGTGGACTTCGGCATCGCCTACGGACATGTCCAAGGTCGGCGAGAGGAGCCAGGTGTAGCCGTCGTCCACGTCGGAGTTGCCGTCCACGTTGTCGGTCAGGTAGCACTGCCCGGACCCGTCGAAGTCGTTGGGTGGATCGCCGCGGTCGCCGCCGCCGATGGGATCGCCTCGATTCCAGGTCCCGTCGACCAGGCCGGGGCTGTCTTCCACCGTCCAACCCGTATCGGTCTCGAAGTCGTCCTCGAGGACCACCACGACGGTGGTGGCGACGATGGTACTGTAGGAATCGGCGGGGGCATCGGCAGGATCGGTCATTATGCCGACACCTTCGGCCTCGGCGCTGACGTACCAGTCGTAACTGCTGTCGCAGGTGATGCCGGGGAGAGTGGCCTCGTATTCGTTGGCGACGGTTTCGATCATGTCGACCTCCACGTAGGCGCCGCCATCCAAGGAGTAATGGACTTTGCCGGTGCCGGAGACGGGCGTTCCGGCGACGGGGAGGACGTGGACCTGGAAGACGGCATCCTCATTGGGTGGGATGATCTCGGGCCGGCCGTTCGGATAGACGAACGCGATGTTCTGGAGTGCCGGGGCGGGCATGTCGTGGGCCCCGAAGCCGGCATCGATCTCGAAGTAGTGGGGGGTGCCGTTGTAGATGTTGCCGTCGT
>CAZFMS010000164.1:0-9575 GCA_964520125.1 uncultured Planctomycetaceae bacterium | reverse complement strand
GGGGTAATCATGGCCACCGGTGAGCATCGCGGCACTCTGCTGGAGATCCACGAACCCTCGACCGATCTGATCGGCGCTCGAACGGCGTTGACCTCCCGTTTGCCCGGGGGGCGTACCGACTTGTCCAAGGCGTTATCCAAGACGGCCAACTGGTTCGCGGATACCATCTTCCTCGGTCTGGCCAAGCATGTTGATGAGCACGAGTTGAGCATGCTGGTGGAGAACGCCGAACAGACCGGGGCAATCACCCACGTCATCGCCTTCGGCGAGGCGGCCAAGCAAGACCTGTCCCCCATCTCCCAGGCAACCAGCGGCGAATTCCTGCGGATCACCGACGACATGCTCAACGACTTGGTGGCCCGGGTACAGGAATCCCGCCAGGCCGAGCAATCCCGAGCCCCGGGCCACTAGGCTCAGCCTACCTCGCTCACCTTACGCATCCGTTCTCACCGACGCCAAGTCGTGATCGTACACTGCTGCGGGAACCGCTCCCGCCCGTCGCTCGACGTTCACTCGCGAGGGCCGCGAGGGCTCCGGCGCGGAGGTCGGCGGTTGGGGATGTTGATCGGGTTCGTTGCCGGCGGGGCCTTATTCCTTCTTGAACTTGTCGTGGCAGGCGCTGCAGGTTTGACCGATCTTGGCGGCCGCTTCCAGGGCCGCCGGCTGCTCTTTTTTCTCGAGAATCCTGGCCAGGGAGACTGCGTCCGCCGACAGACGATCGGCGAACTTCTGATACTCGGGAGCGTCGTTCTGGTAGTGGTTGACGTTGGATATTTCAGCCAGGATCCAGGCGGAGGAGGCTGCTTCTTCCCAGGTCTTGTCCAGGATTCCGTCCTTGATTTCGGCATACAGCTTTCTTTGCCCGGCCATCATCTGTTGGATGGGTTGGACCGGCTTGAAGGGTTTGACCTTCTGCTTGGACGGCTTCTGAGGCTGGGCGGAAGCGGAAAAGACCACCGCGGCGAGAGCAATCACGGCAATCAATCCCGACAGGACGCCGAGGCGTTTGAATCGCATGTCGAATTCCTTTCGGCTGAGCGCAAATACACGGCTTGATCCGGGCTGAGTCTCCTCAGCAACCAACATGACGAGATTCTCACGGCCCGTTCGACGGTGTCAAGCGGCCGGCGTATTGGCAGCCAAGCAGGCCAACGCTACGATGAGCTTCCATGCCTTCAGAAGGAAACGCAGTGTCGACGATGCCGCAGGAAAGCCGAAGATCGATCTGGTGGTCGTATGGGCCGGATGCTCGGTATCGAGTGCTCGCAAGATGGGGTTCTTCTCGGCTGCAGGTAGACCGAAGATCATGACCACACCGGAACTGGCCGTTTGTCTGGATGACCTGGGCATGAATGTCAAGGCGGCCCTGGAGCGGGCCCGGGGACTGGGGTTCGGCGTCCTGGACATGTCGGCCGCCGATGGACCGATCTCGCCCGGCGAGCTGTCGCGCACGGGTCAGCGACATCTGCTGAAGCATTTGTCCGACCTGGGCCTGCGCCTGGGCAGCCTGCGCGGGCCGGTGGGCGCCGCCGGCTACGCCGACCGGACCACCGGGGAGCGCCGATTGGACGCGATGCGGAGAATCATCGGGTTGGCTGCGGGGTTGGGCGTGGGGGTGGTGTCGACCGGATTGGGCGGGCCGGTGGAATCCGGTGACGAGTCGGAAACGGCCCGGATGGGCGAGGCCTTGGTAGTTCTGGCGGATGAGGCGGACCGGGCCGGAGTGATGTTGGCGGTGGAAACCGCGGGCATCGGGGCCTCGGCTCTGGCCAAGTTGCTGGCCGAGATCAACTGTCCCTTGGTGACATCTTGCTGCGATTCCGGGGCCATGCTGATGCAGGGAGATGATCCGCACGGGGTGGGCGAGACCCTGGCCGGCCGTGTGGGGCTGGTTCGGGCGCGAGACGCGGTGGGGCCTTCGGCAGGGGCGGCGGGGTACGAAGTTGCCCAAGGGGAGGGACAACTGGATATCCCCGCTTTCCTGGCGGCACTGCGAGAAGCGGGTTTCGGGGGGAATATCGTCCTCTCGCGGACTTGTGGTTCGCAGCCGTCGGCCGACCTGGCTCGGGCCCGATTGGAATTCGAGAAGCACCTGCGCTAGGCGATGTCTGCAGGGCCGCGGTGGAGGATGGTCTCGGTGGTCGCTCCGCGCCTGGCGAGCGGAGCCGGCCGGGCCATGCGGAAACAGTCATCAAGCTGCGGGGCGTTGCCCGAACTACAAAAAAAGGCCGTGGCGGACTCCCATATACCACCACGGCACTGTAGTGGAACGCCGCGAACACCTCTCCCCACCACAAGTGTCGCGGCGTCCACAAGACGCAACCGGCCTCCACCCCTTCCGGAAAGCCAGGCGAGCCGGCGTTGGGCTCAACAGGGTAGGACCAACCCCCGCACGCAGGACCGACTCACCCCTTCCGCGATTACCGGTCACGGTTGTTTGTCATGCTCGATTCCGACTTCTCCCAATCGACCCGGGGCATTCAAGGGAATTACCCCACGGCGGACTCTTGTTCATGGCGGGCCGTACGGACCGGAGCGCGGCTCTCGGAATTTGGCGCAACAAGAGACCATAGGGAAACTGCGGCGCTGGGCTCCGGCCGGACATCGCGACGGTGTCGGGCGAAATCATGCCGGGGGCCACGGGGCAGCGCCGGCACCAGAATGCACGAAAACCACTCCACCCTCCGCGTGCATCGGTGCCAAGCAGGCTGCCTCGCGACCACCCGGACGCAGTAAAGGAGGCCGACATTGTGTGATGCAATCATCATTCACTCTCCGGCACGCCGCCCTGCGCCCGACGGCGGCAAACAATAATGCGAGCTGGATGGGGCTCCCGCTCCATCACGACTTCAGAGTTTGGCAGCAGATGCGGGGGTCCGCTCTCCTGCGACACTTTCCACTGGACCGCGCCGCCTACTGTGCGAAGTGGTAAGCGCGGTCTTTCCACCCTACCCCACGGGAGGCCGGCCCGGGGGTTCACGCGGCTCCTCTCCCTACACGATTGAAGGTGCCGTTGATCCGCCTGCGCGCCAGGCAGTGGATATCAACGTCTCGGGAAACGACGATTGAAATGCGAGGCCGTCCGTTTCCTGAGCGGCGCTCGGGGCGCCGGCTTATGCTAAGGCTCACTCTCGACTGCCCGAATGTGGGCCGTTGACCGCTTCGGAGCTGCCGTTTAAGAGGTCGGTCGGCACCCAAGATAGGTTGATGCCCGGCAGCCCGCGGCCTGTTCAACTGTCCGTTTCTATTGTTCCCCGTCGAACGGCAAAAGCAAGCTTCGGACCGAAAAAAAATGGGGGGATGGCGGCGTTTCACCCGATCGGCAACGTACGCGGGCTTCGCTCTCGGTGGCGGGCCGCCGGGGCCGGCCTGGTCGGTCGCGTCCCGGAGTAGATGTAACGATACCATCAGGTCTGCGGGCCGCGTCTCTTGAGTAGCCCTGCAGTCATGAAATGTTCCAAGTGCCCCGATGGCCTGGGTGAGATCGACACAGGCTCCCGGTGATGCTCTGGCGAGGCACGGCTCCCTGACGGTCGCGGCTCTGAGCGTCCACTGATGCGGGAAGCCTGCCAAGGGCCGCGCGGCGGGCTGGGCGGCCGGTACGTTTCCGCGTTTGGAGCGAAGCCGCGGATCGGGATCAGGCACCCGGGCCGCCGTGGGGGAGATGCCGAGATCCGGCGGCGGACAGATGTTCAACGACGGCTGGTGCGGACAGTGGCTCCGGGTGCTTCGATGCGATTGGTTTTTCGATTCCAGACCAACAGTGGTCCGCGCCACATGTTGAAGCGCTGGCTCAACTCGTCTTGATCGATGATGCGGGCTTCGACCTGGTCGCTGCCTTCCAGGCGGACTTCATCGGTCTCATGCATGTATTGGAGATGCTCACCCATGAGGCTCTTGGAGCCCTCCTGGAGGGTCACGGCGTGCTTGGCGATCAATCGCTTCAGATCGGTGGCCCGTACCATGGGCATGCCGGGAGCGGCCGGGCCCGGCGATCCCCGGCCTCCCAGGAACTCCAACAGCAGATACCCGCACGAGAGGGTGGCTCGGCGCCCGCCGCCGAGGTGCCGGAGGGTTTCCGGGTCGGTGTTGAGGGCGGTGGCCAACTCACCCTGCAGGACCATCTCCAAGCCGCTGCGGTGGACCATGGCCACCTCTCTATCGAAGGCTACGAGGTTTCGATCGACGAAGAAGTCCATGGAGTTCTTCCAACTGATGGCGGTCTGGCTAGGACCTTCGTTGCCGACGGCGCTCATCAACGGCCCTTTTCGGGACGGCCTCCGGGAGGTGCGTCGCCGCGGTGGTGAGGGGTCGAAGCGATAGTCCTCGATGAGCAAGGCGCCGGCGCCGGGCACGGACATCTGTTCCCGGTCGAGGTCTCCCTCGATTCGATCTCCTTGGATGAGGAGGCGGTTCAAGAGGCGTCCGGGCAGGCCGCGCGGGGAACTCGGGGCCCGGGTAATGTTGAGGGCCCGGGCGTGGCCCTGGGCGACGACATAGGCCGGGCGTTTCCGCTCGCGGGTGAAGGCGACCAACTCGTCGTCGCCACCTGGTGGTTTGGCCCCGACGATGGGCCCCAGGTTGAAGAGCCGATCCAGATAGGCTTTCTTGGTCTGCCGCTGTCGTTTAGGAGGGACCCTGGCAAAACGAACGGTCAGTTTGTCGCAATCCAGGGAGAAGGTGCGCGGCTCGGTGTCGATGTCGTCGCTCAGCCGACCGTAGTAACGATACTTGTTGGCCACGCCGAAGAGCAGACGGCCCAGAGGGGCGCTGAGGTGGTAGGCGGTGGCCACGGCGCAGGCGGAGGCGAACTCGCGACCGATGGCCTGAGCGATAGGGCCGGCGTCACCACCGGGAGAGCCGGTCACGGTGCGCACGTTGCCGAAGAACAGGGCATAGTCGCGGTCCATGCGGAGCTGCATCCGGTCTGACCAGGTGATCTTGACGGGCGTGGGCCTGCTCAGTTTGCGCCCGCCGAAGTCCTTGCTGGTCTTCAACCAGGTCTTGCCCGGCCCGGGCACGGACAGGAATTCGCGGTCCATGTCGATTTCAATGCGATGGCCGTGAACGGCCACCTCGCCGTACCTGGCCCGGGCGTACTTGGTGGGATCGGGACTGACGATGGTGGCCTGGACCAGCTCATTGCCCCCGCGCATGCGGCACTCCAGGGTCTGGGCTCCTCTGATCTTCAGGTTGTGCTCAGCATCGCTGACATAGACGGCGCCGGAGGCGTTCATGGACTCGATGCCCAGTCGGGAGCCGTCGAATCCGGAGGCCAGGACGGCGTACATCTGGTCGGCCCGGAACTCGCTGGCGCCTTGCCGGACGACCACGTTGCCGGAGCCGTCTACCACCCGGGGGACGTTGTTGCCTTCCCGGGTGACGGTCATTTCGACATCCAGCCGTTGGGCGGCAATGAGATCGTCGTCGCGCAGGAGCCGGACATCTCCCGACATGCTGAGGTGCTGGATATGGTCCGCCAGGTCATCGCTGGACGCCGAGACTCCAAACGTGGCGGCGACCTCCTCGGCCGACAGGTGCGACCGACCCTGGCGAACGGTCACGTCACCGTGAAACCAGGCCCGTTGCAGGAATTCCCGCCGTTTATCTTCCTGGAGGCCGGTGGAGGGGTTTTTCCTCCTTACGGTGCGAAAGCCCAGCTCGATGTCCACCCCGCGCGACCAGTGAATCTCCACCGGAGTCGCCTCACGCCGATCGGCCTCCCCGCCGGCGGACGACGCACCATCCGAGGCCTGCTCCATAGTGGAGGAGAGGGGCTCGGCGGAACGACCCAAGGTGGTGGAGACGAAGTCGGCGGTTCTTCCCCAGGTGGCGGATGCCAGATTCGCAGTTTCCTCGGAGACGGCCACCTTGGGGTGGTCGGAGACAGGGCTGCGCCGGCTGATCATGCTTCCCGCGCCGTCCACCCGGGCCAGGCCGCGCTGCTGATCGAAGAACACCTCCCGGCCGGTCAGCCGGCGCGTCTGGCCCACGGATATGACGGCGGGCCGCGATTCACTGCCGACCAGCCACACCTGGCGACGCTCGTGGCGATAGACCAGTTGATCGCAGGTCGCGACGGCCCTCCTGCTGCCGGAGAGGTCTGTTGGCCCGCTCTCCACTTGTTCGGTCTCCACTCTGACCGGCGTGCCGCTGGCGATCACGTCAAACCGCTCGCCGGTTTGCTGGTCAGGATCCACGCGCAGCGGGCGCATCTCCAGGGGGCCGTTCCAGGTGAGGATGAGCCTGGTGTGGTCCTCCTCCAAGGGGAGCGGCGGCTGCTTGGGCTTCTGCCCGGCAGGCGTGGCCTGGCCGGGCGCCGGTTCCGATCCGGCGGTGGGAGAGGCGTCCTGCTTTCGGGGGCGGGGAGAGGCGATGCTGCGGAGCTTGCTTCCGAAGTCGAAGTTGATTTCCAGTCGGTCGGCGGCGAGCAAGCCTCTGGTTCGCAGGCCTTCTTTCTGTTCGACAACGACTTGATTCTCGAACACGGCTCGATAGGTGTGAACCCTCTTGCGGCGGTCGGTATCGACGGCGACCAGGTCGTCCAGGGGAATCGGCTGGCCGGAGGTTCCGGCCCGGGCTTCGGCCTTGAGGGCCTGCATGTCGGCGGCTAGGGTTTGGGGACTGCGCAACCGCCCCGGCGAGCGGCCCCCGGCAGGCAATTGCAGGGCCCCTTCCTCGAGGGCCTTGGGTTGGTTGGCCACCACGATGCCGGCCTCGAGACGGATTTCCGCCGCGGCCTCGACGGCGGTCACGGCCTCGATCGACATGGGCTTCATCGCCTGGGCCCGGGGCACGTCAAACTGCCGGGCTGGAGGGGCCGCCTCGGCCGGCGCGGTCTTGTCCGCCGGTGATCCCGGGTCGGCGGATCGCTCGGTGCCGGGCATGGCGAAATCTATTACCTTACCCCCGCGGCGCAGCAACATCCGGCCGCCTCGTTTGAAGCTGAGCATGTCGATACGGTTGTCGGTCTGGTTCCATTGCAGGGTGAGGCCCTCGACGTTCTCGATGCGGACTTCCTGACTGTCGACCAGGATAGAGCCTTCAGATTGCAGCTCCGCCCGGTCGAGGTCGAACCTGGCGTCCTGGAGGTCGATGTTGATGAGTTCGTCGGCGTGGGCGTACCGGTCGGCCAAGTCGGGATGGGCCTCCCGCCACTGGGTAGTGGTCCGATCGATGACCAGCTTGACGTTGCCTTGCAGGCGGCCCCGCTTGGGCTCCAGACGATTGCCGGACTTTCGGGCGATGGTCACGTCCGCGGTGTCCGCGCTGATGTAGGTGATCTCCCCACGATCGGTATAGATCTGAATCAGCAACTCCTCGACGTGGAAGTCGGTGTCGGAGACCGGCTCCCACTTGCGGGCCTCGAACTGATACCTCAGACGGCCGGTCACGTCGTCATAGACGCGGGCCAAGGTGCGGTCTCCCGGGCGGCGGAAGGGAATCTGAGTATCGGTTATCGAGCCGGCCGGCTGAGTGGTGGGCAGGGAAACGAATCGACGCACCGCGTCAGACGCCTCCCGATCAGTCGGGGGTGCTGCCGGGCGATCTCCGCTGGAGAGGAGGAGATATGCCCCACCTGCCAAGCTGAAAGTCACCAGGCCGAGGATGATCTTCTTGTACATACTTCGCCTACCCGCCACCTTACGGCCGGTCGCGTCGGGCCGCCAGGAGCATTGGCAGCCGGGCGACACTTGTCCGACCGGGTGGTCGCTAAGGTCAATCCCGCCACGGGGCCATCGTCTCCGACCAGGTTCCGTTGTGCCGCAGCAGCCTGTGGACCGCTTCGGCAACCGCGCCTTGGCCGCCGGGCCGCCGGGTCACGTAATGGGCCGCCCGTTTCACCAGCGGCACCGCGTTGGCGACAGCGATCGGATACCCGCAGCGTCGCATCGGTTCCAAGTCCAGGAGATCGTCTCCCACGAAGGCGATTTCCGCGTCGGTGAGGCCATGATCCCGGCGCATAGATTCGTAGGCGGGCAGCTTGTCGGTCACCCCTTGGGTAACGGATTCGATTCCCAGTTCTCCCGCCCGGGCGGCCACCGCCGGGGACTGGCGACCACTGATCAGGGCCACTGCCGCTCCGGAGGCAAACCACAACCGAATTGCCCCGCCGTCCTGCACGTAGAAGGCCTTGACCTCGTTGCCGGCGGGACCGTAGGGCAGTTGTCCGGTAGTCATCACGCCGTCGACGTCGAGGATCAAGAGCCTGATCATGGTCATAGTTACACTCGGGGAAGGCCCGGACGAACTCCGCTACTTCGGCGGGCCAGACCCGCCGCGGACCTCCAGCAGCCAACATTCTAGGTAGGTCTCCGGTCCCAAACAAGTCGTCCGGGTGAGGACCGGGGGTCGGCTTTGGCGACCCAACTTCGGTGGGATGCTCCGGATCAACGGCCCGGGCTCAGGTGGGCGGCTGCTACCCCTCCCCGAGGATGGCCAGCGCCACTGGACTACTCGGTGACCACGGTGGCCCGGACGATCTCTTCGATGGTGGTGATGCCGTCGTAGATGAGGAACACGCCGCTCTCTCTCATGGTCCGCATTCCGTTCCGCTGGGCGGCCTCCCGCAGGATGGAGGTGGAGGCACCCTTCATGATCAGCTCGCGGATGTCGTCGTTGAGCACCATGGTCTCATAGACGCCGATCCGACCGCGGTAGCCGGTACCGTTGCAGAAGTCGCAGCCCTTGCCGTAGTAGAAGCGGCGGCCTTCGACATCCTCCGGACGGAGCTGCATCTCCAGGAGTTGCTCCGCGGTGGGGGTAAACTCATTGCGACAGTCCTTACAAATGCGCCGGCAGAGGCGCTGGGCGACCACGGCCTCGAAGGTGGCGGTAATGAGGAAGGGCTCGACACCAAGATCGAGCAATCGGGCGACGGCGGAGGGGGCGTCGTTGGTGTGGAGGGTGGAGAAGACCAGGTGGCCGGTCAGCGAGGCCTGGATGGCGATCTGGGCCGTTTCCAGGTCACGGACCTCACCGACGAGGATGATGTCCGGATCTTGGCGGAGGAAGCTGCGCAAGAGTCTGGCGAAGGTCAGGCCGATGTCCGGCTTGATCTGACATTGGATGATTCCGTCGATGTCGTACTCGACGGGATCTTCGGCGGTAAGGATCTTGACCTCGGGATCGTTCAGCTTGGTGAGGGCGGCGTAGAGGGTAGTGGTCTTCCCACAACCGGTCGGCCCGGTGTTGAGGATGATGCCGTGGGGGCGTTGGATCAAGGTGTGGAAAGTGGCCAGGTCGTCCTCGCGCATGCCGATCTTGTCGAGATCCAGGCTGAGACTGGCCCGGTCGAGGATTCGCAAGACGACGGACTCGCCGAACATGGTCGGCAAGACGGCCACCCGGAGGTCCACGGGGTTTCCGCCGACGGTGAGGCTGATGCGTCCATCCTGGGGCAGGCGGCGTTCGGCAATGTCCAGGCCGGCCATGACCTTGATGCGACTGGCGATGGCCATGGCCAGGTAGCGGGGCGGGGGCATCATCTCGTAGAGGACGCCATCGATGCGGTAGCGGACCTTGTATTCGTCCTCGAAGGGCTCGAAGTGGATGTCACTCGATTGCTCGCGGAT
>CAZFMS010000163.1:0-9667 GCA_964520125.1 uncultured Planctomycetaceae bacterium | reverse complement strand
CGAGAGATTGCCACAGAGAGGAGCCCTGCCGTGTCACTGAATCGTCTGGGTCATGCAACCGTTTTGATCTGCCGGGTCACCCTGGCCGCCTTGTTGAGCATCCCATTATTCGCCCGGCCCGCCCTGGCCGATTCCTGGGCCGGCCAGATCATCAGCTATGATCCGGGCATCGGGGCCCAGGAGGGATACATAGACCCGTCGGTGGCCTTGGGCTCTCCCGAGCGTTACACCGGCGAGGGGATCTGGCCCGGGGCGGTTACTCCGTTCAACCCCGCCTGGCTGGCCACCGAGGTGGTCAGTGTTGGTGGGGGCGGCCACCTCACCGTCCTCTTTGACGATCCCATCACCAACGACCCCGGCCATCTCTACGGGACGGACTTCATGATCTTCGGCAACGGCTCCTTCGCCGACGGGGCCTATCCCAACGGTCTGGTGGCCGGTCTCTGGGAGGAGGGCCCTTTCACCGTTTCGGTCAGCCTGGACGGGGAGGAGTTCTTCCCGATCGGCGGCGACTACCATGATGCCCTGTTCCCCGCCTTGGGCTATCTCGATCTGACCGGTCCGTACGATCCGAACCCCGGATCCGTGCCGTCAGATTTCACCAAGCCGGTCAATCCCGACTACACCGAGGAGACCTTCCTGGGCAAGACCTTTGAAGAGGTGCTGGCCCTGTACGATGGATCGGGCGGCGGCATCCCCTTCGACATCGGCCCCACCGGCCTGGACGAGGCCTATTACCTGCGCATCGACGTCCCGGTCGGAGCCGGCAGTCCGGAGTTTGACGCCTTCGCCCTGGTGCCCGAGCCGACCACCTTCGGTCTGCTACTGACAGGCGGCCTGCTTGTGCCGCGGCGCAGACGCACCAGGCGGAGGCCGGACAGCCCGTCATCCGCCCGCGCTCAGCGCCACGGTCCACTCAGCATCGGGCTGGTCAACAGGAGCGAAGCCTCATGTTGATCAAGAAGCCGACAGTTGCCACCCTCGCATTCTGCATCCTCTTCCACACCGGCCACACCGCGGCTCAGGATGGATGGCGGCAGTATGCCCGGAACGCACAGCATCAGGCGACCGCCCTGGAGGCCCCGCGGGATCTGTCGGCCATCCTCTGGGTCGCCGGCCAAGACCCCCCGGGCACGGACATCCCTTTCAAAGGCCCCTCCAGCCCCGTGGTCTTCGACGGCCGGGTTTATGCCTTGGCCGGTCCCCTGGATGGTGAAACGAATAACAGACTCGTCGCCGTGGAACTGGACACCGGCGAGGTCGCCTTCGAGACGGCGCTCGAGGCGACGGCCCAGGCCCTGGACTCCTGGTCTTCGCCGGCGGCCGACGTGCTGAACGGGGCCGTGATAATCGGTAGCGGGCCGGGACTATTCAGCGTCGATGCCGAGACCGGTACGGTGAATTGGTCAACCACCTTGGCCAGACAGGTGGTTAACGCCTCGGCGGTGGTGGCCGAGGACCTCGATCCCGGCCGGGTCTTGATCACCGACTACGATCCCTTCGGCGGGAGCGGCTCGTTATACTGCGTCAACACCTCACCGTTCGATGCAGGGAACAACCCCTATCAGCCCGGCGACATCGTCTGGCAGGAGTTGCTGGGCAAGACCAGCGGCAACACCCCGGCCTATTATGCCGGCGTGATCTATGTAGCTTCTATCACCGCGGCGGGTACCCTGGACAACCCCGATGACGGACACATTCACGCGTTCGACATAGACGCCCCGGCCGCTTCGAGGCGGCTGTGGTCAACCGCCGTCGCCGAAGGGTTCTTCGGGGGCGTCACCTACGTAGGCGATTATGTCTACGCCGCGGGCTACAACTTCAACGGCGGACCCGACAACTCCACCTTGGTCAAGATGCGGGCCGCCGACGGGGCGGTCCAGTGGACCGCAGCCTGCGAGCGCACCGCCTCGATCCCCATCGTCGCCGGCGAGAGGATCTACCTCTCCGCCGGCATACTGGGCTACGGATCGGTCCCCAAGGTTCAGGCCTTCGAGGATCACGGGGCGTCGGCCACCAAGCTCTGGGATACCTATGTCGACACCGGCGGGACCATGCTGGTCGGCGGCTGGACCCACCAGCCCATGCTCGACGGAGACGTTCTGTACGTAGGAAAGCTGCCCCAGGGCCCGGAGTTCTTCGGGCCTTACACCGATCTGTTCATGCTGGACACCACCAGAACGCCGGATGACCCGGGCTTCGTGATCGAGCAGTTGTCCGGGATGGGCAGCAGTCCGGCCTGCACCGGCGGGAGGATCTACACCATCGGAATCGACGGGCTCCATGCCCTCGCAGCCCGCGGAGACTTCTGCGGGGTCACCGGCCAAGCCGATGGAGCGGTCAACGGAATGGACCTGCGATGCTTCGTTGACGCCCTTCTGTCGGATACACCGACGGATGAACAAACCGCCCTCGGCGACTTCAATGAAGATGGCCAACTTACCATAGCAGACCTACCAGGATTCCTGAACGCTCTAGTGGGCTCGTAGATGTTCAAGCCACCAGACATACCACGCGACGGAATCACCGGATTGCGGTTCGACGGAACCCGAAGCGATCCGGCGGCCATTCGCCGATGTGAGGGCCTCCGCACGCGGGCCTTTTCCCTGCTGGAGCTGCTGGTGACCCTGGCCATCATCGCCTCGCTGACCAGCATCCTCCTCCCTGCCATGGGCAGTGCCCGTCGGCAGGCCAAGGCCGCAGTCTGTGGGACGCGCCTGCGCGAGCTGGGCCGGGCGGTGCAAATGTACGGCCACGACTACGACGACCGCCTGATGCCGATGGCCTATTGGTCCTTCGAGATCATCGAGACCGGGCCGGTCATCTATTGGTGGGGCACCAACGAGAGCGCCGGGGTCAACCACCAGCGCGGCTTCATCTGGCCCTATCTCCAAAGTCCCTTGGGCGAGACCAGCGTCTTCGAGTGCCCCGAGCAGCCCTGGGACAGCTACAAACCCCAAGGGGCCGCCAAGAGCATCACCAGCACCTATGGATACAACGGCTACTACCTCTCGCCGGAACATACCCCCGGTTGGGGATGGAGCATCGGCCACATGCCCTGGCTGACCTCCTCCAACGTCAAAGACCCATCCCGGGTCTTTGCCCTGGCCGATACCCTGATCGACCTCGGAGCGCCGTTGCCTTTCAACAATGCCTTATTGGACCCACCCCACTTGTTTACGGACGGATCCTGGCAGACCAACCCCAACCCCACGACCGCCTTTCGCCACCGGCGTCGCACTCAGGCGGTCCACGTGGACGGCCACGTCGACGCCTACGCCGCCCAACCCCAGTGGCTCACCTCCCGGCGTTTCCTGATCGGGGCGGTTGGGGGTGATAATGCCCCACACTACGTCCCCAATTGGCGGCGGTGGACGCAACCCTGAAAGACCGGCGCGGGTCCGAAGATATTCCCACCCCTTCCGTGCACGGCTCTTCTTGGGTGGCGATGGCTGGTTCGCCGGTGCCGGACAGAGTAGAATCAAACCATGGACGATCATACTCTCGAGAAGCTGGAGTTCGATCGCATCCGGCAACTCGTCGCCGAGCAGGCCCAATGCGCCCTGGGCAAGAGCCTGGCCGGGCGCATCCGGCCGTCGAAACGCATCACCCAGGTGACCATCTGGCTGCAGCAGATCAGCCAGTTCACCCGATGGGTCTCCGCCCACGGGCTTCCGCCTTTCGGGGGAATCCGGGATGTCCGGCCCCAGGTTCGTCGGGCCGTGCCCCCGGCCAAGCTGGAGCCCGAGGAGTTCGCCGACCTGGCCTCGACGCTGACCGGCATCAGCCTGCTGCGTCATTATCTCCAGGACGTGGGGGATGATTTCGAGTCGATCGCCAAGCTGGCCGGCCGGCTCGGAGATTTTCAGGTCATCGCCGATCGCATCCACCAGGCCATCGACTCTCGCGGAAAGGTCCGCGATGAAGCCAGTGACCGCCTGCAGCGCATCCGCCAGGAGATCGCCGACGTCCGCGTCAGGACCCGCTCCGTCTTCGACCAACTGCTCAAGCAGCAGTCCGTCCTGCGCCTGCTGCAATACCCCAACGCGACCTTCCACGCCGACCGCATGGTGCTGCCGCTGAAGGCCGACCAGCGCGGCCGGCTGCCCGGCATCGTGCATCGCAGCAGTGACAGCGGTCAGACCCTATTCGTGGAACCGGCCGAGGCCGTGGAACTGAACAATTCACGGATCAGCCTGTTGCAGTTGGAGCAGGAGGAGATCAACCGAATCCTCTGGGAGTTGACCCACCTGGTTCATCTCAACCAGACGGAAATCCTGAACACCCTGGAGGCGGTCGCCGTGATCGACCTCCTGACCGCCAAGTTCAAGCTGGCCCAGCGCTTCGGCATGCACATCCCCGAAGTCAACGGCCACCACCGCCTGAAACTGATCCGGGCCCGCAACCCCATTCTGATGGCCATGTACGAGGAGCAGGCCTCAGTCAAGGCGGGAGCGGAGGCCGATTCCGCAGCCGACCAGCCCAACAGACACGTTGTCCCCATCGATGTCCGACTGGGTGACGACTTCGACATCATGATAATCACCGGGCCCAATACCGGCGGCAAGACCGCGACGCTAAAAACGGTCGGGTTGATGGCCTTGATGGCCCAGTCCGGCCTGCCCATCCCCGCCGAGCCGGGCTCGGTGCTCCCCGTCTTTGACGGCGTGTGGATTGACGTGGGCGACGAGCAAAGCCTCCAGCAATCGCTGAGCACCTTCAGTGGCCACCTGGCCCGGATCCTCGATGTCGTCCAGCGGGCTCGAAAATCCACGCTGGTCTTGTTGGACGAGATGGGCGCCGGAACCGATCCCGACGAGGGTGCCGCCATCGGCCGAGCCATCGTGGGCTCTCTGTTCTCCAGCGGCTGTCTGGCCATGATCACCACCCATCTCGGGGCCCTCAAGGCCCTGGGCTATGAATCAAAACGGGTGGACAATGCCTCCGTCCAGTTCGATGTCCAGACCCTCAAGCCCACCTATGTCCTGCAAATCGGCGAACCCGGTAACAGCAATGCCATCGCCATCGCCTCCCGATTGGGCATGCCCCGCAAGATGGTCCAGGAAGCCAGACAGCACTTAGCCGGCGGCCATCGGGCCTTGAATAGGGCCATTGCCGGCACCCTCCGCGTTCGCCGGGAGGCCGAACGGGCCCGCCACGATGCGGAAAGCGCCCGTCAAGAAGCCGCCCGGGCCACCCTGGCCGCCTTTGACCGGGCCGCTGCCCTGGAGCGTCAACAGCAGAACTACGCCAAGTGGGTCGAGCGTGTTCTGAATCTGCAGCCCGGAGACCAGGTCCACGTCCGCAAGTTCGACAAGCCCGGCCGGATCATCCGACTCCGCCTGGAGAAACAGCAGGCCGCGGTAGACCTGGGCAGCATGGAAGTCGACGTGCCCCTAGTGGAGCTGGCGTTTCCGGATAAGTGATGCTCCGATGGGATGATGATGCACCTCGACTGCCAGCGGCAGGCACTCTGTTCCCTGACAACCGAGACCTTGATGCTAAGGCGACTCTTGTCTGTGTCAGTGGTGCCAGGCACCTGCGGGCAACGCCTCCGCCCGGGCCGGGGCACCACATCAGCACGCTGAGATGAACCGGCCGGCGGTTCTCTGACTTCTGGGCGGATGCCCGCCGGCGCGATACACTGCCGGCCGGGGAACGTTCTTGCTGGATATGACCCACACCGATCTGCCCAATGCCCTGAAATGCCTCGCCAAACGCGGCCGGCTGCTGCGCGCGCAGTTTCGCTACGACTGGAGCCGGCAGGCCGAGCAGGCCGTCGATGCCCTGCGCTTTCTACAGGTTCGCGGCCAGCGCGGGGAGCAGAACCGCCCGGCCCTGGTGGCCATTGTCGGCGGGGCCTCGTCCGGAAAGAGCACCGTCTTCAACAACCTCCTCGGCGGGCGCCTGGCCAGTCGGGTGACTGCCCGGGGTCACTCCACCAGGGGACCTATCGCCGCGGTACACGATATCCAACGCGAGGCGGTCGAGCACGCCCTACGAGACGATCTGCTGATGCCCTCGTTTACTCATCAGGACACGGGCCTCGATGACAACACCGCCGGAGATCCCGCCAGCCTGCACCTGGTCCATCATCACCTGGACCACTTGCGCGGCGCGATCCTGTTCGACACGCCCGATCTCACCTCCGAGATGGCCCGCTTGGAGGGCGACCTGGCCCTGGCGACCTTGCCCTGGTTCGACCGCCTGATCGTGCTGGTGGATCACGAGCGGTGGTTCGACCGGCAGACCATCGGCCGCCTCCGCGACGAGTCGGCCCAGTTCGGCCAAGAGCGTTTCGTCGTCTTCAACCGCGGCAAGGAAGGCGACCTTCCTGAAACTGACCGGGCCAGGCTGCGACGCCAGGCCGACCGCCTCGGGGCCGTGGACCACCTGGTGCTCGACTATCTCCCCGGCCGGGGATGCCGCACGTTTCCGCCCGGGACGTTCGATGCCGTCCTCGACCTGGTCAACCGTCCCGCACCACCACGTGAGGAAGCAATCGTTGGCTTTCTCGGGCGCCTGGCCACCAAGATACTGAACAACAACACCCAGCGCCGCGGGCGACTTGGCCGGCTCCGCGAGGCCTTGGATCGGGCCGCGGCCGGCGCCGTGCCCACCCGGGCGGAATGCTTTGTCGCCCTGCTGACCGCCGATGAGCGGCGAAACTTCGAGGTCATCGCCCGCGTTCTGCGCATCACCGAAACCAAGGACTGGTTGGCCCGCCAGGCCGATCGGATCAAAAGCACCATTCGCCGGCGAGTGCCTCTGCTCGGTCCATTGCTGGCTGCCGGAGCGGAGGGTCGAGATCGGACCCCCGGTGACCAAACGGCCCAGCGGGCCCCGGCCGGCGACTCCTCGGAAGCAAAAGACCGGGCCCTCATCGGCTGGGAGGTCTTTGAATCGCGCTGCCGCAGACAACTCGGGTCCATAGACGACGCGGTGGCCGGGAGCAAGTTCGGGGCTGAGGTCCGACGTTGGCCCTCCTTCGAGACGCCGGGTCCGGGGCAGGACCAGCATCACTTATCTGCCCCGCAAGACAGCACCGGGGCGCATGAGGGAGTGATCGAGGAACACCGAGATAGGGTCCAATCAGCGATTGCAACATTGGAAAAGGCCCTGCGAGAATGGACCGCCCAGGTGGAGTCCCAGTGCGCCGGGGCCTCGCCCCGTCTATTCGGTGCCATCGGCGCGGCATCGGTGGCCGGGGCCATCCTGCTGGTGGCGGTCAGTGGACCCCTCTGGGCCCTGACCTTACCGGCGATCAAGGCTGCCCTGGTCGGGGCTCTGGGCACCCTGGCGGCCAGCGCCGGGGCCGGGGCCGTCGGCGGCCCGGCCTTGGGGCGACTGGTCGCCGTCGTCCATGAGAAGCTGCTCGGCAGTACCGAGTTCGAGGCCGTGCAGGCGGCGACGGACCAGTACCGTGAGATCGTGGCCAGGGTCGGCCGGCAGTCCGCCGACAACTCCTTCTCGACCGCAGCTGAACTGGTGCTGCCGGAGGACGACGATCTGGCCGCAGCCCTGTCGGCCGTGTGTGATGCCGCGGAGGCCGATGACGGCCGAAAGTCCAGTGCCGAACGCTGAAAAACGGACGCTGCAAGGCGCAAGACGAAAGGCAACAGTCGAAAGGCCAACGGTGGCAGACTCGCACTCAGCACATAGCGACGATCCAACAGCGGCGCCGGCCCAGGCCCGCGGCTCACTCACGAGTCCCGGCCCGGCCGCGGAACTCCAGGCCATCAATGCCGACTTGGCCGCCCTGATGGATCGCCGACCGGCCGTGCTCAGCAGCGGGGCGGACCGCAGCCTGGCGGATCCCCTGGTGATCTGCGGCATCCTCGGCGGCAAGGACGTCGGCAAGTCTACCTTGATCAACGCCCTCGCCGAACAACCCGTCTCCCGCGACGCCGAGGAGGTCGGCCTGGGCACGGTGCGACCCATGGCCTACGTACATCGGGATTCGGCGGCCCTGTATCGAAGCCGCCTGGCCGGCCTGGACGCCCCTGGCGGCCGCGCCGCCCTCGACTCGGCCATGCTCGAAGTGACCGAGCACGAGGCCGAAGCAATCCGAAACCTCGTCCTGGTAGACCTGCCCGACTTCGACAGCGACCTGCCCCAGCACCTGGAGACGGTCCAATCGGTGGCCCCGCTGTTGGACCGGCTGATCTGGGTGATCACCCCACGCAAGATCGGCGATCGGGCCTGGGTCGCCTTGTACTCGAAGGTGATCAAGGACCGGCAAAACGTCCACTGCGTACTCAACAAGGCCGACGAACTGCTGGGCGACGAAAGCCCCGCCGGCCTGAGTCCGACATTCTTCCAGGATCAACTCGACTGGGCCCGCCAAACCCTCGACCAGGCCGGCTGCCCTGCCGAAGAGGACCGTTTGTTCGTCGTGTCCGCCGAGGCCCCCACCGCCGACTGTTTCGTAGACCACATCGCCCGTCGCTGGGACGATCCGGACTGGTCCGCCAACGGCAGCGAACGCCAAGCAGTGAACGCCATAGGTCGCCGGCTGGCCGGTGAACTGGTCCGGCTGCGTCAGTGCGTCCTCGGCCCGCTATCGCCCGGCGACGCCGAATCGTTGAAGCAGGCCAACCAACGAGCCGAGACCCACCGCAACGTCGCGGCTATTCGTTCCCACTTCGAACTGAATGAATGGACCAGCCACCTCCGGCGGGCTGGTGACGGCGAGTATCACCAAACGCTGCTGAACGACGCCTTCGGCAGCGACTTCTGCACCACCGTCGCCCGGCGGCTGCGGGCCGGTCAGCGAGGCGAGACCGAACTGGCCGACGATCTGCTGGTCGGCCGGGTGGAACAATGGCCCATCCTGCCGATCATCTTCTGGCCCCTCCGCTGGCTGGTACGCCGCCTGGGGGCCCGATTCGCCGGCACGCGCTGGACCGGCCGAGACTCCGCGGAAGATGCCCTGACCGTCCGCGGCCAATCCCTGGACGACCGACTGCGGGTCTATCTCGCCCGAGTCCAGGGCGATCACTCCCGAACCATCCAGCAGTTCCGGCTGGCCGGCAAGTTGCCGGAGATCCAGGATCTAGCGCGGCGGATCACCTCACGGGCCGCCAACCTGGTTGCCGACTTGGACGACGACTTGCTGGCCTCGCTCAACGCCTCTTACCGCCGCCCGGCATTCCCCAAGCGCTGGCTCCTCTGGGCCATGCTGATCTGGTTCCCCCTGGCCCAACCCCTGACCGCAGGCGTCTTGAAGCTGCTCGGGGCCGGGGGAAAGATCGACATTCTCGGAGGAGCATTGCAGGTCGTCATGGCCCTCGGGGCGACCCACCTGCTGACCGGGCTGGCCTTTGTCGCCTTCGTCTACTTCATCATCCTGGCGGCGATGTACGCCCGTTGCGTCCGCCAGGTGCGCGGGTCCCGCGGCGACGCGCCCGGTGAAACGAATGGGGCCGAAGCACTGTCCATCACCGAGGGCATCGATGATCTACTGGTCTCCGAGGTCGTCGGCGGCGCCGTCGGCCCGTTCGTCGAGATCGAACAGACCCTTGACGATCTTCGGGAGCGACTCGAGCGGCTATCCTGAGGGACGCTGCGGACTTGTTAGCCCACCTGCCCGCTCGTCGATTCCTTGTGCGAGCACTGGCGGACAAGCCCACTACTGTCCGGTTATAAGTTGAATAACAGCAACTGG
>CAZFMS010000162.1:0-9669 GCA_964520125.1 uncultured Planctomycetaceae bacterium | reverse complement strand
AGGGTGGTTTACCTCATGTGGGTATGCGCCATGTCATGCTTAAAGTGCTCTAAACGTCCCCTCCCGATCAGCCGATGTTGAACCGGGCCGCGGGTGACGAGCAGACGGGGACAACACCGCGGCCCCGAGACGCGGTGAGCAAGAGGGGCTTTCCGGAGGGGAAAGAAGCACATTCCCACGCCGGGGCCCCTCGCCTCTTAGATGAGACCTTCACGACCCGCTTGCTTCAGAGCATAGATCATCAACTGCAAATGTCGGCCCGCATGACCGGCCCCGCGAACCCTACCGTTGCGTTCAATCTGGCCCGCGTACTTTCTCGATCGCTTCGTCCAATTCGGGCGCCCGCTGCCCCCAGCTGAAGCGCGACGCGATCCTGATGCATCGCCCGGGATCACCCTCCCACAGACCGCCGCCCTCGATGCGGTCCGCTAATCGGCCCAGGCGCCCGGCCAGTTCGCCGGCCCCGCCCTCATAGAGAAAATCGGCCGCCGGCTCAGAGTCCTCGAGGCCCAGAATCTCGGGATAGGCCAGGCGATTCGGCAGCAGCGGATACGCACCGGCCGCGATGGCCTCGACGACACTGATGCCGAAGAACTCGTGGTTCGCGGTGGAAACGACCACGTCGGCTTCGAGCAGGGCGGCCTGGTATGCCGCACGGCTATCCTGATGACCCCAGCGGTCGATCTTCCCGGCGAACTTCCTCCTGGCGTCCTCAAATACCGCGGGCGTCTCCGCGAATTGTTCACCGACGACGCTGAGACGAAACTCGACGCCCCGCGTTTCCAAGATGGACAGGGCCTCGAATAAAGCCTCCGGGTTCTTGTCATGCTCCCATCTGGCGGCCCACAGAATGCGCATCGGGCCGGCCCGGCGCTGGCCGCGGGGTGGGAACTCGGGGATCCCCGGAGGATGGACCAGGGCCCGGCGACGGATGTGCTCGATCGCCCCCAACGGCTGGAAATCAGGCATCCGCTTCAGAAAGGCGGTCCCGGCCTCCAGGAAGGCGTCGCGGTGGAAGACCGAGTTGAACCAGACCTGCCTCGCCGCCAGGGCGGTGGTCAGGTTGGTAAAGGCGAAGTGCCAGTCACGCTCTGATTCCTGCCGGACCGGATAGGTCAGTTGGTTCTCATGGAAGTAGGCCACCGACGGTATGTTCCGCAGCGGCCCGGGAGCCAGGCCGAGGAACTCGGCGAGGTTCAACATTGCCGAGCAGAACAGCACGTCCCAGGTCGAGCCGGCATCAACCGACTCGCCAACCCGCTCGGCCATGGTGATGGCACCATGGCGCATGCGCCATTTCCACTTGTACGCCGGCAGGCCGAGGACGGTCCATTCGTGCCGGCTGTGGGCGGCCCAGCCGTCCAGAAACGCCTGGTGACTCCCGCCATAGTAAGGCTCGAGGGCGAGGATCTTCACGATAGACCAGCGTATCACCTGGCCACGGTCATTGAAATGGCCCCGGTGGCCTCCCGCACGATCCCGACAGCGCGGCCTGCAGTGGCACGGGAGGCTGAGGACGGATATCGTCGCGGGTCCAGGAGGGCCGTGCCCATGGCCGAGCCGAGCGAGCGGGACAAGTGGTTGACCAAGGATGATGCCGCCCTGCTGGCGGACTGCCGCGTGGATACCCATCGCAGCAGCGGCCCGGGGGGGCAACATGCCAACAAGACCAGCTCGGCCGTCCGGCTGCGGCATCGGCCTACCGGGCAGACGGTAGTCGCCGAAGAGCAGCGCTCCCAGCACGCCAACAAGTGCCAGGCGATCAAGCGGCTACGACTGGCCATCGCCCTGAACGTCCGACAGCCCGCCGGGGCGTCAGGGCATCGGCCGGAGATTCTCGGCCAGTTCGTCAGCAAGAACCGAAGAATCGAAATCTCGCTACGCAACCAGGCGTATCCGCTAGTCGTGGCCGCCGTCCTGGACGCGCTTGCCGCCTTCGACGGGCAGATGCGTGAGGCCGGCGTGATGCTGGGCCTGAGCACCGGCCAACTCTCGCGCTTCCTGGTGAGGGACGGAAAGCTGCTCGAAGCAGCCAACCGAATCCGCCGGGCAGAAGGTTTGCGGGCCCTGACGCCGAGTCACTAACAATACGGCGCAAAGTAAGGGGCTACCCCGCTCAAGAGCCCCCCAGCCACAGAGCCGGCTCGTGTCAAGCCGGTGCCTCCGTGGGGGGGTGCGTTCCCACGTGTTAACGTCGTCCAATTCCGTCACAACCTCCTAATGGACATCCCTCTGCGCTCTCCGCGATCTCTGCGGTGAAAAAAACGCGGACTGGGCCCGCTCGGCCTTAGACCAGATTGAGCATTCGGGCAATCTGGGCCACCACAAAGGTGACCGCGAAGGCGATGACCAGGGGCATCAGCGCACCTATCAAGGTCCACTTGAGACGGCCGGTCTCCTTCCAGATGGTGTAGATGGTGGTCGCGCAGGGGTTGTGCAGCAGGGAGAAGAGCATCAGATTGACCGCGGTCAGCATGGTCCAACCGTGGCCGTCGACCAGCAGCGTGCGCAGGGCCCCGTAGTCGTCGACCAGATCTTCGGTCATCATGCCCTCGCTCATGTAGATCATGAGCATGGTGGGGACCACGATCTCGTTGGCCGGTATGGCGATGATGTAGGTGAGCAGGATGACCCCATCGAGCCCGATGGCGTGGCCCAGCGGTTGGAGGAAGTCGGCCACATGCCAGGCCAGCGACTGGCCGGCGACGTGGATGTTGCCCAGGATCCAAATCACCGCTCCGGCGGGGGCGGCCACGATGATCGCCCGCCACAGAACGAAGACCGTCCGGTCAATCAGCGAGGTGTGGAGGATGCGCAGTATATTCGGCCGGCGGTAGGGGGGCAGTTCCAGCGCAAAGGAGGAGGCCTCACCTTTCAACACGGTACCAGATAGAATCGCCGAAACAACCAGCGTGACCATGACGCCCAGGACCACCACCCCGACCACCGTCCCCGCCGCGGCCACCGAGGCCAGCCCGGCAGGGAAGGACGCCGCCACAAACACGACCGACAACATGATCAGCGTCGGAAAGCGGCCGTTGCAGGGCACGAAGTTGTTGGTCAGGATGGCGATCAGCCGCTCACGGGGCGAGTCGATCACCCGACAGGCGATGATGCCCGCGGCGTTGCACCCGAAACCCATGGCCATGGTCAGCGACTGCTTGCCGTGGGCCCCGGCCTTGCGAAACAGCCAGTCCAGGTTGAAGGCCACCCGGGGCAGATAGCCCAGGTCCTCCAGAATGGTGAAGCAGGGAAAGAAGATCATCATCGGGGGCAGCATGACGCTGACCACCCAGGCCAACCCGCGGAATAGCCCGTGCCAGAAGAACCCGGTGATCCACCAAGGCACCCCCCAGGCGTCGAAGGCCCCACCGGCCTGGGCCTCGATCCAGAAAAATCCGGTGGCCAGAAGTTGTGAAGGATAATTCGCCCCCGTGATGGTGACCCAGAACACCACCGCCAGGATGCCCAGCATGATGGGCAGGCCGAAGACGCGGGAGGTCAGCAGCCGATCGATCCTATCATCCAGGCCCCAGCGCGCTCGGCCGGTCTGCCGGACGGCCCGGCCGGCAATAGCCTCGGCATCGTCGTAGATGGCCTCGACCAGGCGGTCGCGAAAGTCGTGGGGAAGGCCGCTACGAAGTTCGTCGGCCAGAGCCAGCAGCTCCTCCGCGGACTGCTCAGTTATCCGCTCAGCGGGCACGGGTTGCTCCTTGGGGCAACGAGAGCAGGAGCCCCGCAGCCAGCCGGTGGCTGTCCCCTACGGCCGCCAGCCGGCCGTCGCGGAGTGAATCACGCACCTCCTCGTCGCCGTCCAGCAAGCGCATGGCCACCCAGCGGGCATTCGGCAGACCGGGGGCCAACCGGTCGATGAGCGGAACCAATTCGTCCACCGCCTGCTGGAGGGCTCCGCCGCTGTTCACCCGATGCGGCCGGGCCTCGATCCGGCCGTCGACGACTTCAGCAACGGTGGCGACCAGATCACTCAGGCCCTGTTTGCTTCTGGCGGCGGTGATTACGGTCGGGACCCCGAGGTCCCGGGAGAGCGACCGGGCATCCACCTCGATCCCCTTTCGCCGGGCCTCGTCGATCAGGTTGATGCAGACCACCACCCGGTCACTGATCTCCAGCACCTGCAGGGCGAGATTCAGATTCCTCTCCAAACAGGTGGCGTCGGTGACCACCACCGTGCAGTCGGGTCGGCCGAAGAGGATGAAGTCGCGAGCGATCTGCTCGTCCTGGGAGGTGGATAGGAGGGAGTAGGTGCCGGGCAGGTCGACCAGCTTGTAACGCCGGTCCTTGTAGACGTAGCCACCCTCCATGCGGGCCACCGTCTTGCCGGGCCAGTTGCCGGTGTGTTGTCGCAGGCCGGTCAGGGCGTTAAAGACCGTGCTCTTGCCGGTGTTGGGATTGCCGGCCAGGGCCACCACGTGGTCGAATCGGTCAACGTCCAGGCCCATGTGGGTCAACGAGGTAGAATCCGGACAGGAACTGCAGGAGCCGCAATTGGACATGCCCACCCTCCGTCCGGTCCTAGGCGAAGATCAGGACCAGGTCGGCCTGCTCGCGGCGGAGGGCCACCAGGGCCCCGCGGATGCGGTAGGCCACCGGATCGCGGAACATGCTGGACCTCTCGGCGGCCACCGTGGTGCCGGGAGTGAGACCGAGGTCCAGAAGACGACTTCTGCTGGCTCCTTGCAGGGCGTTATCCAAGGCCCGCACGGTGGCCTTCTGACCGGGGAGCAGCGAGGTCAGCCGGGGGGGGCAATGGGCCGGGCGCGAAGGTTCGGTCCGGCGGGCCGGGGAACCCGCGGTGCTCGGAAGCTGGGACGCCCTGCTGTTATCCATGATCGGCCTCCTGTTGGGGGAACTCAAAATAGCCTTGACTATTAATTGTAGTCACGGTTACATTTGTTAACAACGTAGTCAAGTGGTATCCTAGGCTAAATCGAAATATTCTTTTCGTCCCAGCCCTGAGGAGCAGATAGGTGGGAACAAAAGAGTCCGGGGTGCCAAGAAAGACCCGCAAACCCGCACCCTGCCCGGACGCCCAGGCCCGGGCGGCTCGGCGGGCGGACCGCTTCCGGGCCTCGCGTCGCCGCACCGCAGCCGGGACCGCCGAGGACTACGTCGAGCTGATCGACGACCTGATCAAGGAGCGCGGCGAGGCCCGGTCGGTGGAAATGGCCGCCCGGCTCGGCGTCTCCCATGTCACGGTGGCCAAGACCATCCAGCGCCTCCAGCGCGAAGGGTTGGTCCGGACCGAGCCCTATCGGTCGATCTTCCTGACCGAGCGGGGACTCGGCCTGGCCGAGACCTGCCGGGACCGGCACCGTTTGGTGGTCGGCTTCCTGCGGGCCATCGGAGTATCCAAGCAGGCCTCGGAATTGGACGCCGAGGGGATAGAGCATCACGTCAGCGCAGAGACGCTCCAGGCGATGCGCGAGTTCGTCTCCCACCATTCCGGGAGTTAACCCCAACTCCCGTAACGTGAAGTAAAGCAGCGTACCTAATAGAAGAGGCCCATGATCGAACTCGGGTCCGATCATGGGCCTCGTTGCTGACTCGCAGAAGTCGACTCGGCAGGGACGGCTATCTAGCCGCCGCCGCCGCCGCCCTCGCCCAGGCCGCCGCCTACATCGTCGATCGGGGGCTCAGAGGGTTCGCCACCGGGGCCACCCTCGAGCGGGGGCAGTACGTCCGAATCGCCGCAGCCCAGGGGGATGGTGCAGGAAGGATCGGCGTCGTAGTCGGGTACTTCGAGCAGCGGGTACAGCAGGTTCAACTGATCAACCGGCGTGCAGAAGGTGAAGACCGTTCCGCAGAGGTTGATCGAGGCCAGCGTGTTGATGCAGCCGCTGCCCAGTACACTGCCGCCGGCCAGCACCACCGCGGCGCTGAGCATCGCCTTCTTGATAATTCTGTGTCGTCGCATGGCTCAAACCTTCCCGGGCTTCGATGCCCAGCTAGCCGTATGAACTACCGCGAGGAGTTCCGCGTTACCTGCGCTTCATGTCCTGCACCAGCGCCGATCATCCGAAGCCACCGGCTTCGCCACTCATTCATCCTCCGCCACCAACCTGCGTGATTTGGGTCACCGGACAGTCGAAGATCAAGTCATCCTCGGCCCCGAACACTACGCCGGTTACGGGGATGCCGATCTCGTCCACGAACATGTAGTTCGGTGTACCGCATGGTGCCAGGAAGCCTAGAAAGAGGCCGTTCTCGTCGAGCAAGGTGTTGGCGTCAAAGGCCGTCACTCCGGTGTTCAAGGCCATGCTGATACACGGGCCGAGCTGCAGCAGCAAACTGCCGGCAGCCAGGTAGGTGGCCAAGACGACGAGATGTCTGCGGCGTCTGAGTCTAATCATCGCTGGTGCTCCTCCAGGCTCCCGGGTGGGTTCAACAGGCGGGGGCTTCTTGCGGGCGAGCGGGCGCCGCCCGGCTGGGTCTCCACTACTTATAGTACTCGGTCGAAGGGCTCCTTTCAAGGGGCCTGGCGGCATCATTTGGCAGCATTGATGAGGTCCGGAAAGCGGTGACCGCCGGGGCGGATACGGGCCAAGGGCACCGTTTTCGGGCCCTCTCAGACCTGCCCAGGATTCGAGCAACCTGTTTCTTGGGGCATCCCCCCCGCCAAAATGCAGTGCCCCGCCACCGAAAGGGGCACGGCGCCACGCGGATCCCAGCGGCGGGACCTCGGACTCTCAAAGCCCGAGAACCTTGCGGATGCCCTGCACCGTGACCGGGTGGATGACGCCCTTCTCGGTGACGATGCTGCTGATCAGTCGGGCCGGCACGACATCGAAGGCCGGGTTGAAGCAGGGCACGTCCGCAGGGGCGATGCGACGGCCCTGAAACATACGGACCTCGTCGGCGTCGCGGTGCTCGATGGGGATGGCCGAACCATCCGCTACGGACAGATCGAAGGTCGAACTCGGGGCCGCAATGTGGAAGGGAATGCCATGTGCGGCCGCCAAGACGGCCAGGCCATAGGTGCCGATCTTGTTGGCCGCATCGCCGTTGGCGGCTATACGGTCGGCCCCGGTGATGACCACCTGGGCCTGGCCCTGGGCCATGACCACGGCGGCCATGTTGTCGCAGATCAGGGTGGTGTCGATACCCGCTCGGGTAAGTTCCCAGGCCGTCAACCGAGCCCCCTGCAACAGGGGGCGCGTCTCATCCACCAGGACCTTGAACCGGCGTCCATTTCGGTGGGCGGTGTAGATGATCGCCAGGGCCGTGCCGAACTCGCTGGTCGCCAGGGCCCCGGCGTTGCAATGGGTCAAGACCCCAACACCATCCTGAATAATGTGTTGACCAGCCGCTCCGATGGCCCGGCACATGGCGGCGTCCTCCGCCCGAATGGCATGGGCCTCATCGAGCAGGACGGCGCGGGCCTCCAACCAGGGTTGGCCGCTGAGCCCTTTGCCCCGCTCTTGCATCCGCTTCAGGGCCCAGGACAGGTTGACCGCGGTGGGGCGACTCTCGGCCAGGTAGCTGCACACCTGCCCGAGCCGGTCGGGCCAGGCCCTGTCGCCCGGAGAGAATTCGTTGAGCCCCACGATGACGCCGTAGGCCGCCGCCACCCCAATGGCCGGGGCCCCGCGAACTTGAAGGGTCTTGATCGCCTGGCGGACCGCCTCCAACGTGGTGCAGGAAATCGTGACCATCTCCGCCGGCAGGCGGGTCTGGTCGATCAAGGACAGCGCCCCATGGGGCTGATGCTCCGCGTTCCACCACAGAGGTCGCAAGGTCTCGGCAGTCTGAGGGTCAGGCGTCATCATGCATCGTCGCCAAGCTCGGCCGTCAACTCGACCTCGACCGCGGCGTTCAGAGGCAACTCATTGGCCCCCACGGCGGCCCGGACGTGCTTGCCGGCCTGGCCGAAGATCTCCACCATCAGGTCGCTGGCCCCGTTGGCCACCTTGGGCTGGTCGGTGAAGCCGGCAGCGCTGTTGACATAGACGGCCAGTCGAACGATCCGGGCCAGGGAGTCGATGGTCCCGGCGGCCTGGGCGGCCACGGCCAGGGCGTTCAGGCCGCACTGTCGCGCCGCCCGGACACCGTCCTCCAGCGACACATCGCCACCCACCTTGCCCGCGGCCATCAGCTTGCCGTTGGCCAGCGGGAGCTGGCCGCTGACCAGGATGAACCGGCCCATCCGCGTCGCCGGGATGTACGAACCGACCGGTGTTGCCGGCGTGGGCAGATCGATGTTCAACTCACGCAGTCGTTGAGAGGGGGTCATAGGTCGTCTCGCTGCTTATTTTCGTCCGCCTCCGCGGCCGGCTTCCTGTCCAGCACGGCGTCGATGTCGACGTCCGTCTTGATGTGCTCCAATTCGTCAAAACCATCCCAGTCGTCGTCCTGCTCGCCGGTCTCCTCGTCTTCCGAGGCCCCCTCCGAAGCTGGCGAGCCGCCGGAGTCGTCCGCGCGATCCTCCGTGGCGTCCTCTGGATCATCTGCCCGAGATCCGAGAATGGCCTGGCGAACCGCAGATTCCCACTCGTCGCCGACCACAATCGGCTCGGCCGAAAGAAGCACTATCCGGATAGGGGCGAAGGCGTCCGGCTGGGCGACCCGAATGCGCTGCTGGCGAATCAACTCCAACAGGGCCAGAAACAGGCCGATCATCTCCACCTTGCTGCGCCCGGTGAAGAGATCCTCGAATCCCAACTCGCCGCCTTGTTCTTGCAGACGCTCCAGGATGTCGGCGGCGTGCAGGGCGATCGGGGTGTCGTCGAAGATAACGTCGTGCACCGCCGAGCCGGCCCCGATCGAAGACATGATCTTGTTGAAGGCCGCCACCAAGTCCCAAATCTGGGCCTCCTCCAGGTCCACCTCCGCAGGGTCCGGCCTTTCCGACCGGGCCGGCACCCGCGGCCAACGCCTGGTCTGCTCTCGGGCGGCGTCGCCCAACTCGAACGAGGCGTCCTTGAACTTCTTGTATTCCAGAAGCTGGCGAACCAACTCCAATCGGGGATCGCCCAGATCGTCGTCCTCGCCGTCCCCGTCGGTCGGCCGGGGCAGGAGCAGGCGGGACTTGACCTCCATCAACGTCGCCGCCAGGACCAAAAAGTCGCCCGCCACATTGGGGTCCAGGACGTTCAACAGTTCCACGTACTGGCAGTATTGCTCGGTAATGCGGGCGATGGGGATGTCGTAGATATCCACCTCGTCACGGCGGATGAGGTAGAGCAACAGGTCCATCGGACCGTTGTAGACATCGGTTCGCACCCGGTATTCAGCCATGAAGCCGATCTTTCTTCAAACGCCGCCAAACAGTCCTTGATTCGCGGGACCCGGCAAAACCGGGCCCGGCCGGCCCCGTGCCCCCGCCGCTGCGCCCGGCGCGACCATCCCGACCTGCCTCACTCCCCGATCCCTCGGAGTCCCCGGCCTACTGCTTCGCCACCACGATCCCACAGGCCCGGCGGACATCCTCCATCACCCCCTGGGCCACCGCCCGGGCCCGACGACCGCCCGCCGTTAGCACGTCCTCCACGTAACCGTCGTCTTTCTCCAGTTCCGCTCGGCGCAGGCGGGCCGGGCCGAACTGCTCCTCGAACAACTCCGCCACCCGCTTCTTCGCCTCGCCGTAACCCATGCCCCCCCGGCGGTAGCGTTCGGTCCACTCGGCCGTCTCCGCCGGATCGGCGAACAGCC
>CAZFMS010000161.1:0-9671 GCA_964520125.1 uncultured Planctomycetaceae bacterium | reverse complement strand
CACGGCTGGTTCGAGTCCTGTGGTTATGCCTACAAGCAAAGTTAAACCGCTCTAGCCTGGCTCCTGCAGGATTGGATACGGGCGACGGAGTTCGGTCGGACGGTCTACGGGAGACACTACACGCCTCTGGTATTGCTGCCGTTCATGTTGATCTCGCTACCGCTGGGATGGGCCAGCCTTCGACTGGCCGAACGGACCAGTCTCCTGGGTGGATTCGTGCTCCTGGTCCCGGTGCTCGGCTCGATGGTGGTGGCTATGGCCGTGGGCGTGGGACTCAGCCAGGCGATCATCGATCCGTGGAGCGGCAAATTCTGGTGGGTCTTCTTCATTTCGGGGATTACCCTACCGATCGCCGCCGGCTTGAAGATTTGGAGAAGCCCCTGATCTCTTTCAGCGGCAGCGGCGGGCCCCGGTGATGTTCTGGCTGGCCGCCGGTCGGGTCACTTCCCCTTGCCGCAGCATTGCTTGTATTTCTTGCCGCTGCCGCAACTGCAGGGGGCGTTGCGGCCGACCTTGGGCTTGGCGCGGCGGATGGTCTCGACCTTTTGTTCGCCTTGGGCCTTCATGGCCGCGGCCCGATCTCCCTCGACCCCGCCGGCAAAGCCCAGGTTGGTGGCGTCGGCGTGTTGGGCGGCGGCGGCCCGATAGCGACTGTGCATCTCGGTGTCGTCGCTGAGCCGGGCCCGGAAGATGATGCCGGTGACCTTCTCCTTGATGCCGTCCATCATCTCCTGAAACATCTGGAAGCCTTCGCGCTTGTAGGCGATCTTGGGGTCCTGCTCCGCGTAGCCGCGCAGGCCGATGGACTCCTTGAGCAGGTCGATGGCGTGCATGTGCTCCTTCCAGGCGGAATCGTAGATCTGCAGGAGGACGAAGCGCTCCAGAGTGGTGAGTTCGCGGCGAAGCAGGTCCCGCCCGAAGGTGACCAGCGCCTGGCGGGGGTCTTCGGCGGCGTCAAAAGTCGGCTGGTCGAAGGACGGGCCGAACCGCTGCTTGCCCCATTCGGCAAGATCGCCGTTTGGCGAACCCGAGCATCTGGTGATGGCCTCTTCGATCTCGTTGTTGACCAGTTCGCGCTGGAAGCACTCGCGTTGCCGTTCGAGCAGCTCGTCGGCTATGTCCCGGGGCGTCCGGTTGCGAACGTTGTCTATCGTCCAGCCCAGGTTGAACTTGAGGTTCACCCAGCGGACCAGGGCGTCGGCGGTATAGGCGCTGTCGCCGCCATCGCTTAATACGGTTCGCTCCAGAATCCACTCGACCGGGTAGCGGACCTCGCGCTCCCGATAGGCGGCCCGGACCACCTCGAGCAGCCGGTCGTAGATCTCGTTGTCCGGCAGCTCCTTGAAGTCATCCAAGGCCAGGTCGATGCCGAACTTGTGCCGGGCCCAATTGACCAGCGACACCTTGCCGCACAGGGGATCCAGGAACCGTTCGATAGGGGCGAAGTCGTGGGCGTCGATCTTCTGTTCGGCGGACTCGTTGAGGTGCTGTTGGACCTCCTCTATCTGCATGCTGCGGAGCTGGTTCTGGCTCAGCTTCGAGCCGAAGCGGGTTTCGCCCCACCTGGCCAGGCCCCGGATGTCCCATTGCCGGGGATCGAGGTCCGGGTCCATGTACTCGCCGACGGTCAGGTTGATCTGATTGCCGGCCTCTTCCTTGGCCTCGTCGCGGATGTTGCGCTCGGTGGCCACCAGATCGGTGGGGATGATGATCCGGGGTTCGATCTGGCATTCCAGTTGGCCGCGCACCCAGTCGCAGATGCACCGGGCGCCGTAATCAGGATCCAGAAACTTCTCCGCGGCGGTCCCAATGGTGTCGTCGATCAACTTCCAAATGGTCTTGACCAGGCCCCCGGACTTGCCGGGCAGGGCCGCCTCCAGGATCGCCTGCCGCTGGGTGTAGAAGACCTGGCGCTGGTGGTCCATGACCTCGTCGTATTCCAGGAGATGCTTGCGGGCCGAGAAGTTCTTCTCCTCGACCTTCTTCTGAGCCCGCTCGATACCCTTGTTGATGGTCTTGGCCTCGATGGCCATGCCGTCCTCGAAACCCATCTTCTCCAGCATCTTGAGGGTCCACTCGCCCATGAACATCTTGAGCAGCTCGTCGCCCAGAGACAGAAAGAAGCGGCTGGAGCCCGGGTCGCCCTGTCGGCCGGAGCGCCCCCGGAGCTGGTTGTCGATGCGGCGGGACTCGTGCCGCTCGGTGCCGATGATGTGTAGTCCACAGGGCACACTCAGCGGACAGACCTTGCGGCCCAATTCCGGGAACCGCGGATCGATCTTGGGTTTCCAGCAGTGGGCGCAGTTGGTCTTGGCGTCATAGTCCGGGCAATATATGCAGCACTTGGTGCCGATGACCCCCTTCTCCCGCCAGAAATAGTGCTTCCCGTTGCCGTTTTCCGGCGGGCCGAGATCGCCGATGCACTTCTCATAGACCACGCCTTGCTGGAGTTTGATGTCCGTGCCGCGGCCGGCCATGTTGGTGGCGATGGTGACGTTGCCGCGGGGAGTCTGATCCTTGCCCTGGGAGGGGGCGTGCCGCTCGCCGGCCTTCTTGACGATGTCCGCCTCGCGGGCGTGCTGCTTGGCATTGAGCACCTCGTGCTCGACCCCGTACTTGCGGGTCAGCAGGTTGGAGAGCTTCTCGGAGTTCTCGATGGAGATGGTGCCGACCAGGATCGGCCGGCCGCGGGCCAGATCGCCCATGGCCAGGTCGTGGGCCTCGGCCAGGTGGTCGCCGGTGCCCCGGCCGCCTTCGAATTCGGCCAGAGCCTGGTCTATCTGCTCGGTGGATTGCCCGTTCTTCTCCAGTATGGGCCGGAGCCTCTCCAGCATGGTCCCCAGCACGTACGGGTCGTTGGGCCGGCCCTTGGTGGATACATCGTGGATCTCTTCGACGATGGCGTCGTACTTGTCGTCGACGTTCTTGTAGATCCGGTCGTGAAAGTCCATGCGGTTGACCGGACGGTTAGTGGGGACCGCGACGACGTCCAGGCTGTAGATCTTCATGAACTCGTCGGCCTCGGTCATGGCCGTACCGGTCATGCCGGAGATGCGATCGTAGAGCTTGAAGAAGTTCTGAATGGTGATCGTCGCCAGGGTCTGGCTCTCTTCCTTGACCCGCACCCCCTCCTTGGCCTCCACCGCCTGGTGCAGGCCGTCGGACCATTGCCGGCCATGCATCAGCCGCCCGGTAAACTGATCGACGATGATGATCTCGCCATCCTTGACCACGTAGTCCACGTCCCGTTCATAGGTCACGTGGGCCCGGATGGCGTTCTCGATGACATGGGGCCATTCCATGTTGGCCCCCACGTACAGAGAGCCGACCCCGAGCTGTTCCTGGGCCACGGTGATGCCGTCGTGAGAGACGGAGGCCTGCTTCCGCTCGCGGGCCACCACGTAATACTGCCGGTGGCCGATGGCCTCGGCCTCCTCCTCGTTGATCCAGTTGGAGTCGGACTTGAATTTCTTGACCGCCCCCTCGAACTTCTGGGCCGCGGCGTAGGCCTCGGGAGGATTGTCGCCCCATTGCTCGAGACGCTTGGTCGTCTCCTGGTTGGCGGCGGTCTGCTTGGTCATCAGGGTCCGGGCCACCGCGTCGGCGGTGCGGTACCGGTTGACGTCGTCCTCCGCGGGGCCGCTGATGATCAACGGCGTGCGGGCCTCGTCGATCAAGATCGAGTCCACCTCGTCGACCACCGCGAAGTTCAGCGGGCCCTGGACTTGTTCCTCGACCGTGGTCTTCATGTTGTCGCGGAGGTAGTCAAAGCCGAACTCGCTGTTGGTCCCGTAGGTGACGTTGCTGGCGTAGGATTTTGCCCGGATGCCCTCCCGGCCGCCGGGATCCAACTGGGACTGCACATAACCGACGGTCATGCCCAGCAGCTCGAAGATGGGCTGGGCGAACTCGGCGTCCCGGCGGACCAGGTAGTCGTTGACCGTGACGATATGGGCCTTGAGGCCCTGGAGGCATTTGAGAAACGCGGCCAGGTGGCAGACGATGGTCTTGCCCTCGCCGGTCTTCATCTCGGCGATCTTGCCCTCATAGAGGACCTCGCCGCCGACCAACTGACAGTCGAAGTGGCGGTGATTCTGGGCCCGGCGGGAGGCCTCGCGGAGAATCGCGAAGGCCTCCGGGAGCACGCCTTCCGCCGGATCACCCGCGGATGAAGACCCCGACAGCCTTTCCGCCGTCAACCGCTCCTTCAAGGCCTCGGTCTTCTCCCGCAGGTCCTGGCTAAGCTCCACCCGGATCTTCTGGACCGCCTCGGCCAGCTCCGGCTGATCCGGCGGGAGATGCTGCCGCACGTGGTGGTCGCCGTGATTCTGTTCAATGACTGCCCGGGCATCATCAGAAAGCTCGGCGACCGCCTCGGCAAACCGCCGGTCGTAGTCGCCGCCGAACTCGGCCTCCCGGGCGCTTACCAGGACGACCTGTTTCTGATAGCGCTTGAGCAGGCGCTCGTTCCGGGAGCCGAATACCTTGCGAAAACCGAGGCCGACTGCATTGAGAATATCCATGGCGACACCGTGGGGGAAACGTCGAAACGTCGAAAAGTCAAAACGTCAAAAAGCCGAAACGTCGAGAAGTCGAGAGTCAGAACGTCGAAGCAGGACAGCGGACCGGGCCCTACGTCAGAGCCGCGCAGGTTAGTAAGCGGTTCTTCCGCGTGGTAGACGAGGAACTAAGGGCCGTAGAGGCCGCCGGTGTGGTAGGAGATGGAGGTCTTGCGCCTCGGCAATGAGGCCACCCACGCCCGGCCGACCGGGGGGACCAACACGGCCGGGGCCACTCGGGGACGAATGGAGCGCACTTGCCTGCCCAGCAGCAGCAGGACGGCCAGGACCGCTATGGCCCAGGTGAGCCCGGAGACCTGGGCCATTACCGCGGCATTGGCAGGGGCAGCCACCCGAACCGCCATCGCCGCCGCCCGATGGCCGCGAGGCCCCGCCACCGAAGCCGCCGCAACCTGATGCACGCCGACCAAGGCGACGACGGCAACGAGTACGCCAGGCCAGACCGGCAATCGAGCCGGCTTGTCGCCACCCGCCGAGTCGTCCCGGAACCCGTCTCCGCGAGCCGGGCCATCCCCGGCCAAGTCTCTACTTGTCGTCCGTTTTGCGTTCATTGCCGGTAGGAGTCTATCGGCCAAATCCGCCTTTGACAACGGCGGGGCAACCGGAATAACAGAAGCACTGGCAGCAAGCTGCCAGTGACACTCAAAATGTCCACCATTTGTCGCTCTGATTGGTCATTACGCCCGGCCAGGCAGCGGCGATGCTCAAAGCAGCTTGCGAAACTGCTCGATCGAAAGGCCGGCGTCCCGCACGATGCCGCCCATGGTTTAGGCGTTGACGGGATTGTTCCGCGGGATGGTCAAGATCCGCAAACCATCTGTCATGACGATGTGCTTTCCTTGTCGGGCGATGCTAAAACCGGCTTTTTCGAGTACCCGGATCGCATCGAGATGGTTGATTCCCGGCAACTTCGGCACGATCAGACTGCCACATCGATTTCCCGGATGTCTGCGCCTCGGACTTGTTCCTCCACCACCGCCAAGTACTCACGGATGGCATCCTGGATGTTCTCCAAGGCCTCGTCCTCGGTGCGGCCTTGAGACCAGCAGCCTGGCAGGCCGGGAACGGAGATGCTGAAACCTTCGTCCGACCGGCGTAGCGCGATCTTGTATTTCATGGGAGCCCTTCCAGCATTCCATTCGAATCATAAACCCTAGCATCTTCGCGTCCTGCCGCTCCAGTTTCTGGCGCCCCGGGAGCGCGAAAGTGAGCGCGTTTTCAGCCCTTGCCGGACAACTTCCCCAGTCCGTTTGCCGGACCAGCGGCCCGGCAGGGATGGCCGGAGAGAATGCTCCTCTACTCCGATGCCCTGATCGCAGTCCGACAAGACTGCCCTTACGATAGCTTGCTACAGCTCCACCCTCATTGTACGGTCAGTCGGCCCAGGTTGCCAGCCTCACGGAGTCGTAAATGTTCGGTGACACGACAGTCCTGGTTACCGGAGCCTCCAGCGGGATTGGGGCGTGCCTGGCCCGGCGGTTCGCCCGGGATGGGGCCCGCCTCGTGCTGGTGGCCCGGCGCGAGGAGCGATTGCAGGACCTGGCGGCGGAACTCCGGGCGAGCGGTACGGATGACCGCAGGCCAAGCTGCTCGCCGTCTGTTCCCGACGCTGGGGATCAGGGGACCGGCCAGCCGGTCGAGCCGGGCCGCTTGCACCAGCCCAGCAGAATCAAGGATGCGGGAACGGGGACCGAGGTGAAGGTGATAGCGGCGGATCTCGTCGAGGTCGGGGCCTGCGCCCGGGTGATGGCCGAGGCCACCGCGGCATTCGGCCCGGTGGACGTCCTGATCAACAACGCCGGGGTCGGCGAGTACGGCCAATTCGCGGAAATGGACCTCGCCGCCCAAGAGCGGATGATGCACTTGAACATGGCGGCCCTGGTGCGGCTGACCCATCTGGCCCTTCCGGAGATGCTGTCGCGGGGCCGCGGCTGGATCATGAACATCGCCAGCGCCGCCGCCTTTCAGCCCACCCCCCACATGGCGTTGTACGGGGCCACCAAGGCGTTCGTGCTCAGCTTCTCGATGGCCCTCTGGGAGGAAGTGCGGCGGCACGGCGTGGTGGTAACCTGCGTCTGCCCGGGACCGGTCCATACCGAGTTCTTCAACCGCGGCGGATTCGAAACCCGGAAACAGGAATTCACCCGCTTGGCGGCGGCCCCGGACTGGATCGCCGAAACTTCGTACCGGGCCCTGCTGAAGAACAGACCCTTCTGCGTACCGGATCGCCTCAACCGCGTGAGCCGACTCTTGCAGCGCTTCCTGCCACTGAAAGCGATGACCAAGCTGACGGGAAAGGTGCTGCGGCCGAAGTAGCCGTCGAAAGCCAACCGCATCGGTCATCAAACACTCTCTCGTGACCGAGCCGTCCTTGCTTGATCCGCAGGTGACAGATCTTCATCAAAACACATAATGCTCTATGAAACCAATGATGACCCCTGCGACGATCATCATGGCGAAAGGACCGACTACATAGACTGCCAGCAGCATGAGAGAACTCAGCATACTTCGCCTGTCCCGAGCCGTGCGGTGTTCCATGACCGCATGGAGTGTGAATCCGGTTAGCCCACCGCATGCGTAGAATAGGAGGAACGCCAGCATAACGAGGATTGGGAGTAAGGACTCAGAGTTTGCGGCAAACAGGGCGAAAGGCATCACCACCAGCACAAGCAGGTAATGCGATGATGCATACGCACATATCGAGAGCCAGGGTCTAAGATGTCGTTGCCCGTCATAATGAGGACTGGTTATCCACAAGGCTATCGCCGAGAGTAGGCTGGTGCCCCCGATCAGCAGCGTGCTGAATAGCCCGAAAGAGACGCCCCGTAGAACGAGCCCGGGTCCGCTCAATCTGGTCAAAGCAGGATTCAGCACCGTTGCTACTATGAAGAAACCCATTGCGCAAAGGTTGATCACTGCGATGACCCCGAGAAAGAAAGTCCACGCCCGCGTGCCTCGAGGTTGCACGCTGAAGGCGAAGGCGAAGCGCTGGGGAACGAAAAGGCATATCTTCAGGGTTTCCTTGAGACGCTTGAAGAAAGGCATTGGTTGGGGATCATCCCAAGGGATCAAAGTGACCTTGTTGGTACTTTGGGCGTGGCGCAGGGCTTCGCGGTCGAAGAAGGAACCGCACTCGGGACAGCGTCCGGTGCGGATTCCGGTGAGGTTGTAGTTGCAGATCGGGCAGTAGATCCCCTCGTCTTCGGTCTGGACCGGCGTCGCCAGGGGGATGGCCTGGGGCGGATCGCTCATGCTCGTGCCGGGATCGGCCTGGTCGCTGTTCATTGAATCGGCTCACAGCCAGCGGGTTGGGTTCCCATTCTAACGATACGGCCTGTTTGGTTTGAAGGCAACTGCGGTGGGCGGAAACAGCACGCCTGGAACGCCGGTCCTCGGGCCGGATGAGGTTTATTTGGTCGGCCTGGTGCCTGCGCCAATTGCCCGGACTCTCAGGCGGACGGCCCCCGGGCTGGTCGGGCGCAGGGACGGTCGCTAGTCTACTGCCGTGGCAGAGATCGACACCGACATCTTGATCGTCGGGGCGGGCCTGGCCGGGGCGGCCACCGCCTACCACTTGGCCCGGCTCTCCGACCGCCGGGTGGTGATCGTCGAGAAAGAATCCCTGCCCGGGGAGCATTCCTCCGGGCGAAATGCCGCCTTCATCCGCGAATACGCCGGCGACCAGGCCATCCAGACGATGACCACGATCGGCGCCGAGTTCCTGCGCGAGTCGTCGTTGGCCGAATACCGCCGAAGCGGCTGCATGCTCTTGGGCCTGGGAGAAATAGACGTGGCCCAACGCTTTCCGTTGGCCCGCGGCCGGGGCAGATGGTGCCCCGACGACGGCACCGTGGACGTGGACGCCTTGTTGCGCGCCTACCTGGCGGGACGCGAGCTGCACCTGGATACCCGGGTCCTCGGCTGGGATCGGCCAGCCGGACGACTGCGCGTGCGGACCAACCGGGACACCTTCACCTGCGACATCCTGGTCAACGCCGCCGGGCCGTGGGCGGGGACTCTGGGCGACTTGCCCCTGACCCCGATGAAGCGGCACCTCTTCCAGAGCAGGCCGATCGAGGCCATCGACCCAGCCTGGCCGTTCATCTGGGATGTAAACCGCGGGCTCTATTTCCGGCCGGAGTCCGGCGGCCTGCTGCTCTGCCCCTGCGACGAGACCCCCGCCGAACCGGGCGACTACTCGGAAGACCCGGCCATGTTGGAGGACCTGGCCGAGAAGCTAGCCTCCCTCCAGCCCGCCCTGAGCGAGCTATCGATCCTGACCGGCTGGGTAGGACAACGGGTCTTCGTCCCCGACCGACGATTCGTCATCGGCTTCGACCATCGAGACGACCGCGTCTTTCACGTCGCCGGCCTGGGCGGCCACGGCGTCACTGCTTCCTATGCCGTAGGTAAGATGGCCGCCCAACTGCTCCTCGGCCAGCCGGCCGACCACGCCCCGGCCTTCGCCCCGTCGCGCTTGGCCTGAGAACCGGAATGACCATGCGCCGAAGTGAACGGGGAATCTTCGATAGAGAACAAATCGACAGCATCATTTCGCGAAGTCCAGTCTGCCGATTGGGCCTTGTCGTTGATGGCCGCCCATACGTGGTTCCCCTGTGCTTCGGATATGACGGGCAGGCGGTGTTCCTTCACGTGGCTACCGCGGGGAAGAAGCTGGCGGGCCTCCGGGAGAACAATCAAGTATGCCTGGAGTTTGATATTCCCGGGGAGGTGACCAGGTCTCCAGATGCCTGTAGTTGGTCGATGTCCTATGAAAGCGTCATTGCCAATGGCTCTGTTGAATTCCTCGAGTCTGTCGCCGAGAAACGATCCGCGCTGATGACCATAATGAAGCACTACGGGGGAGACGACCCCGATTGGACATTCCCCGCAAGTGTTCTCGAGAACACCTTCGTTCTGAAAGTCCATTTGAATGAAATCACCGGAAAGGCCAACCCGGCCAGGTAGCCAGGTTGGGTCCAGGGTGTGCCACTGCTTTCAAGCAGTGCTCATTGGGAACCTTTCGAGCCAGGTAGGGTCCGCTCTGAGTTTGGGAATTTTTCTTGACAGGCATGATATAGTACGGGCATG
>CAZFMS010000160.1:0-9755 GCA_964520125.1 uncultured Planctomycetaceae bacterium | reverse complement strand
GTGGCTTACAGAGAATCACCTGGAGCCGGTGTCGATCGCGGGGAGGCAGCCGTGAAACGCCGTAATCCAGCAGGCCGAGAAGACCCCTTCCGAGCCGGTGGCCAGACCGGGAGGATCAGGGGCAGATAATCCGGTGGTTTTCCGGTAAGATGATGCTGGTCTGTTTTGCCGTGGCCCGGGAAGTCCATCTAACCGGCCGAGGGCCCACGACGACAGCCGGTCACCGGCCGGCCCGACGCGCCGGCCGTGGAGGTCCTGCTCTTCGTTCGGCGGGCCTGCGCCGGCCGGGTCGAGAAGATGCAGAAGAATGCCCAGACTCGAGATAATCTCATCGGGGCGGAAGCGCACGGTTCGCTTCGACGGCCCCAAGATCACCATCGGCCGGTCGGAGAACAACGACCTGGTGCTCGCAGATCGGGTCGCTTCACGCCGGCACTGCACCATCGAGCGTCAGGGCGGCTCCTTCTTGCTGAAAGACCTGGAGAGCCACAACGGCACCTGGATGGGTGAGAATCAGGTGCTGGAGGCGGCCCTCTCATTCGGCGACACGCTCAGGATCGGCAGCACCTTTATCCGTTTGCTGCCCGACCAGGCCGACGGGGCGAGAGAGCAATCGAGTCCCGGCCCGGGCGATCTCCCCACTGCCGAGATGGTGACCGAGGAAGCGCCGACCGGTGCCCCCGTTCGCCGGAAGGCGGCCGCCACCGCGACGGCCCGATCCGTAGCCGGCGGACCTCTGGCCCAACAGCTCGCCACCCTGACGCGCTCCTGCCAAGACGTACCGGTTCCGGAGAACGCCCCCCAGGTCGCTCGAGACATTCACTTGCTGAGCAGGAAGTCGGAGCCGGTCGCCATCGAACGGGGCCGCAAGACCAGGTCCACCGAGGCCCTGGAGGCCCTGCGGCAGCTCATGTTTACCGCCTTCCGTACCCGGGCCACCGATCTCCACGTCGAGCCCAAGGCCGATGTCTACGCCCTGCGCTTCCGCATCGACGGACTGCTGCATCCCGTGGGTGAGATGACTCACAAGACCACCCTGGCCCTGCTCAATGTGGTCAAGGTCCTCTGTGAGATCGACATCGCCAAGAAGAACGTGGTGCAGGAGGGTAACTTCGCTGTCGAATTGCCCGACCGTCGGGTGGACTTCCGGGTGAGCTTCACGCCGACCGTTCACGGACAGAAGCTGGCCCTCCGCTTTTTGGACAAGGCCGCGGTCCCCGACCAGTTCGAGAACCTGGGCATGGATCTGGACGCGGTGGCCGAGTTGGTGCGGACCTGTCGGCAGGACGCCGGCATGATCATCCTGTCCGGCCCGACGGGCAGCGGAAAAACAACCACCCTCTACACCGCCCTCCAGTCGATCGACGCCGAGACCAGAAACATCGTCACCATCGAGGACCCCGTCGAGTACGAGCTGGTCAACACCACCCAAGTCTCCATCGACCCCACGCACGACCTGACCTTCGCCTCGGTCCTTTCATCGGTCCTCCGCCAGGACCCCGACGTGATCCTGGTCGGCGAGATCCGAGACCAGGAGACCGCCAAGATGGCCATGCAGGCCGCCACCACCGGCCACCTGGTGCTGACCACGATCCACGCCCGCGACACCGTGGGCACCGTGTTCAGGCTTCTCGACCTGGGCATCGAACCCTTCCTGATTGCCAACTCGGTGACCATGTGCATCTCTCAGCGGCTGGTCCGGGTCCTCTGCCCAGACTGCAAGCGTCCCTTCCACCCCGAGACCCAGATGATTCGCCGGATGAAGTTGGAGGGCCGACCACACGGGCAGTTCTTCGAGGCCGTGGGTTGCAAGAAGTGTATGGGGGCCGGCTATCGCGGCCGGGTGGCCCTCTTCGAGATGCTGATGTTCAACCAGCAGGTTCGCGACGTCATCCTCACCGCGCCGACCATCACCGAGATCCGCAAGGCCGCCGGCGAGTGGATGTTCCGGCCTCTGGCTGAGAGCGGCTATCGAAAGGTCGTCGAGGGGGTGACCACCTTCGAAGAGGTCGAGCGCGTTTCCGGGTCCTCCTGAACCGCGGCCGGGATCGGCAAGACGATTATCAGCCCTCGAATGATGCCGCCGCAGCTCCCCCTGGCGGCACATCTGTCGAGCAGCAGGTCGGACTGCCCGGCCCCCCCAGCCAGACCGGCCTTCTGGGAGCCTCACCGGCCGTCCCGCCGGACCGGCGGTGGACCTCGACCCGGGGGACTTCCGCCTCGACCGGTCCCCCCGGGTTTCGGACCGCCTGCCCGGCGCTGGCGGTCAGGCCGGCGGTCCGGTGGCTGCTGAGGAACGGCCCGCCCCAGGTGTCCGGCGCGAGAATTCCCCGTCCCGGCGGGTGGTGTTTCGCTCTCGGTCCTGATGCCCTACAATGGATTGGCAAGGTGCTCTTGCGTGTAAGCCGGCCTGAACAAGACGGACCCCATGCCCCAGACCCTCATCCCTGACATGCTGTACCTCGTTCTTGCCGCCTTGCCGGAGCAAGGTGGTTACTTCAACCCGCTGGGCATCCTGCTGTTTCTGGTGATGGTGATCCTGTGGGCTTACTCGGCGTCCTGGGTCCAGGCAGACATCAAGAAAATCCGCGTTCCCTTGCAGTTCTGGATTATGCCGGTCTTCGCCAGCGGGGCCCTCTGCCTGATAATCTGGCTGCTTCTGCCCTGGGTCTGGCTGGGTTTCCTGATCTTCGCCTTGCTCTACGGCCCGGTCATCATCGCCTACGTGGTCAGCCGCAATCGTCGGGTCGCTCCGGCCCAGACCGTCCTGACCGCCGCCCACCTCACCCGCCTGACCAAGGGCAACAAGATCACAGTAGTCGAGACCACCGATACCAAGGAACGCACCCGGATCAATGATCACACCGGGGAGACCCCGTCCTGGCCCAAGGACCCGGCCGAACACGCCGGCTATCAGGCCCTGCAGGACCTGTTGTTCGACGCCATCTGGCGACGGGCCAGCGAGGTCCGGATGGCCGTCATTCCTCAGCAGCCGGTCAAGGTGGTCTATAAGGTGGACGGCGTGGACCGAGCGCGCGAACCCATCGAATCGGAACCGGGAACGAGCATCCTCGGACACATCAAACGCATCAGCGGAATGAACCCCGAAGAGCATCGACGCCCCCAGTCCGGCCATTTCCACGCCTCCATCGGGGCCGGTGGAGTGGCGGAGAAGTCCGTGGAGATCGAGGTCAAGACCTCCGGGAGCACCGCCGGCCAGCGGGCCCTGCTGAGGATCATCGCCGAGGAGAGCCGGTTCCGAATTCCCGACCTGGGATTCACCAAAGATCAGCAACTGGTCTTCGAGAAGATCGTCAGCCGGCCCAAGGGGATAATCGTGGTCAGTGGCCCGCGAGCCGCCGGCGTCACCAGCACCCTCTATGCGGTCCTCCGCTCTCACGACCCCTTCATGCAGAATATCCACACTCTGGAAACCTCCCCGTCCATGGACCTGGAGAACATCACCCAACATGAATACGACAAGGGAGACGGCTCGGTCAGTTTCGGGAAGCGGTTTCGTTCGCTGCTGCGCACCGATCCCGACGTTGCAGTGGCCGGCGAGATCCCCGACACCGAAACCCTGGCCTGCTCCGCGGCTGCCGCGCGGCAGGGCAAGAAGCTCTATCTGGGGATGACCGCCCGAAACAGCTTCAGCGGCCTGCGCAATTATCTGCAAGGGGTGGGCGACAATACCCTGGCCGCGGCCGCCCTGGTGGCCATCATCAACCAGCGTCTGGTGCGGATCCTCTGTTCGGACTGTCGCCGGGCCTACAAGCCGGACCCCGCCCTGTTGAAGAAGGGCAATCTGCCCACCGGCGGAAACCGACCGTTCTATCGCCCGCCCACGCCCAACGAACTCGAGGTTGACAAACACGGCAACCAACTGATCTGCCCGGTCTGCCAGGGTTCCGGATACCTGGGTCGGACGGCCATTTTCGAGATGCTGGTCATGGACAAGGAACTGCGCATCCATCTGGCCAAAGGTACCGCCCCGCCGGCGTTCAAGGCGGAGGTCAGAAAGAAGGGCATGCTCTACCTGCAGGAGGTCGCCCTGCAAAAAGTATACGACGGAATCACCAGCATCAACGAGGTGCTCCGGGTAACGAAAGATAGTTCGTCAAGGAGCGCCTAGGCACGGCGACGTGGCCCCGCCGCGCCGAGACCGGCTCCGAGAGAAAGTCCGATGATCTTCTCACTTGTCGCCGCCCTGATGGTCATCCTCATCACCGCCTTCTGGGCCTATCAGGGGTTCCTCAGCAGCATCATCATGTTCTTCGAGTCCGTGGTCGCCATGATGATGGCCTTCGCCTTCTACGAGCAGCTTCACGGACTGTGGGCCGGCAGCATCGGGCCGGGCATCGGTCTGCCCTTGGCCTTCATGCTTCTTTTTCTGGCGACCCTGGTGCTCACCCGTCTCCTGACCGACAAGTTGATCCCCACCAGCGTCGACTTTCCCCTCCCCATAGAGCGTGCCGGCGGGGCCGTCTGCGGGTTCTTTTCCGGGATGATCCTCATCGGTACGGCCTTGATTGCCGTTCAGATGCTGCCCATCGGCTCGTCGGTATTGGGTTTCGAACGGTTGAAGGTTGATAAGCAAGGCGTGGCGACCGGCAAGAGTTTCCTGCTCAAACCAGATGCCTTCGTCGTGGGCATGGCCAAAATGCTCTCCAACGACCGATTCGGAGGAGGGAACCCGCTGGCCCAGGCCAAGCCCGATTTTCTGATGGACCTCTACTCGGTCAGGGCCACTCCCCAGACCGAGGCCCGCCACGTGATCCCCGAGGATTGTCTCCAGGTGGTCTCCTACTGGGACGCCCGGCGAATCGACCGCGTGGCCCAAAAAGCACCGATCGTCGATCTGGCCCGCGAGTTCTCCTCCCAGGGTCCGGCCAGCAGCCTCAACAAGTTCCTGGTGTGCAAGGTCCGGCTGGGAACCAGCGCCGCCCACCAGAAGAAGCCGGGCGAGATCCGCTTCCGGGTGCCCCAGTTTCGCCTGGTCGGCCCTTCACCGACCAAAGTGCCGTCCCGCCGACCGAAGCTCCATTTGGCCAGCGGGATGAGCGATATCTACATCCACAAGCAGCACTCCTGGCCCGAGGTCGGCGACGACCAGCACCAGCGTCTGGTTCGCTTCAGCCCGTTCACCGACTTCATCCTCAGCCCCGCGGCCAGCAAGGCCGTCTCCAAGTCCGGCGGGCCCGGCGGCGAGAGCTACGAGTTTGACGTCGCTTTCGAGGTTCCCGAGGAGTTCGAGCCCTGGTACATGGAGTTCAAGCGCGGCGCCCGGGTCGAGATGTCCAAGAAGATGCGGCTCAACGAACCGCCCGCTGCCGCCCAGGAGTCCCTCGGCTCGCTGCAGTCGAGTTCCGGCGCCCTCAAGGTCGGGGCCCCTTCCAAGGGAGAGATCCACTTGGCCAACGCCGTCGAAGACCGCACCGGGGCCACCGCCGCCTTGCCGATGTCCCTGGACAAGAGCGAGGACCTGGTGGCCCGGCATCTCCTCCGCGGCAAGCTCAACGAGGGCCACTTTTACGTCGTTGCCACAGACGGGCAGATCGATCCGGGCTCCGAGGTCACGGAGTTTTTCGTCCCGTCCGGCAAGCGGATGGTCCAAATCGGCGCCGAGCCGACCAACCCGCAGAATGTCCTGGGCAAGGCCCTGAGTTTCGCCGTCCAGACCACCGGCCAGATCATGGTTCGCAGTGCCGATGGCCGCAGCTACTTCGCCCAGGGAATCTACTCTCGGGCTCCGGTCGGCGGACAAACTGTCTTCGAAGTCCAGTACTGGCCCGACGCCCAGATGCCGGAGCGCTGTTTGCGCAAAGCCCTGAAACTCACCACCAACATCCTGAGAAATGTCCAGCCCTCAGAACTCCAGTTTGGGTACATATTCCTGGTCGACCCCGGCGTGAAGATTGTCAGCTTCTCCTCTGGTCAGCGGGATCAGGCCTTCCAGAGGATCAACATACAAGTGCCCCCCTAGCCCGGCGGCCCACCGCTCGGACGGAGCCGATCGGCCATGCCCAGCCCCACCCCCCAGATCCGAACGACCTCAGCCTCCCGGCGGGGCCTGGAATTAGGCCTCGGGTGCCCGGGCGCTACGGCTACCGCCGTCTTCCTCACGTCCTTGTTCATCGCCGTCCCGGCCCTGGGCCTCCCCGCTTTGGCCGGCGATCCCCCACTCGCCGCCGAGGGCACCGAATTCCTGCAACGCCTGCAGCAGGCCACCGAGTCCCTGGTCCGACGCGTCGTCCCGTCGGTCGTGGCCGTTCATGCGGACCGCGATCCCGTGGGGCCCAGAGATGACCACTCGGCCGCCCCCCTGGTCTCCTTCAACGCCGGCAGCGGCATCATCCTCCGCCCGGACGGCATGATCCTGACCAGCCAGCACGTCATCGAGGGGGCCAGCGTTATCTACCTCACGCTCCATGATGGCCGGCGTTTCCGGGCCGATTTGGTCTCCGCCGATCAACGCTCGGACCTGGCCGTCATCCAGATCGACGCCGCCGGCCTGCCGGTCGCCGAGTTGGGAGACGCCCGCCAGGTCCGTCCCGGACACATCGTCTTCGCCTTTGGCAATCCCCTGGGGATAACCGGCAACGGACAGGTAGCCGTCAGCCAGGGACTGGTTAGTGCGGTCGGCCGCCCGCTGCCCCAGTCCCTGGGGCGCGACCAGGACCGCTACTACGGCGACATGATTCAGACTTCGGCGCGCGTCGGCCCGGGGAATTCCGGCGGCCCGCTCGTCGATATCCACGGACGAGTCATCGGCATGGTCAGCGCCCTGGGAACGCCGGGCGGCGATGACCGAGGCCTGGGTTTCGCCGTGCCCATCGGACCCGAGGCCAGGGCGATTATCGCCCGGCTGCTGCAAGGCCGACAATTCGACTACGGATACCTCGGCGTCCACGTGGGCGACCCGACCGACGCCCAGGTCCGGGCCGCCGGCCTGATCGATCACCACGGAGCCCTGATCGACTCGGTGCTCCCCTCCGGCCCCGCGGATCGGGTCGGATTGCGCACCGGCGACCTGGTGGTAGCCGTGGACGGCAATCGGGTACGTTCCGCGGATCATTTCATCCGCCTGATCGGGTCTGCCGGCCCCGGCCAGACATCAGAGATTGCCTACATCCGTAATGCCCGGCGCCAGACCGTATCCATCGAACTGGCCCGGCGCCGCTCCCCGGCCGAGCATCACCCGCCTACTCGCACGCTGGCCTTTCGCGGCGCCACCCTGGGGGAGGTGGATTCGGCGGTCCAGGATTGGAGCAATCTCTCCGGCCACGCCCTGTTGGTCCTGGTGGTCTCCGACGGTTCACCGGCCGATCGCGCCGGCCTGGTCCCCGGCGACATCATCATCCGGGTGCAGGGCAAACCGCTGACCCCCCAAGCCGCCGCCCGTCTCGGCGAGCTGTCCGGTGACGTCCTGCTGGGCCTGGCCAACGGCGGATCGGCCCTGCTAAAGCCCGAGAACTAAGAGACATCGCAAAGTAAGGCGGCACTCCGCTGGAGAGCCCCCGATCTTGCTCGGGGGGTATGTTCCCACGTGTTGCCGGGCTACCCCCCGACCAAGGTCGGGGGCTCTTGGGGCGTCCCGCCGGGGTCTGCAAATCTCCACCTGGGCCCCCGGCGTCTCGTCTGTGTTTTCACCGTCGAGACGGCGGTGCCACAGCTCATTCAGGTGTGCCAGTCCCGTTACGAACCAGGAGGTCGCCTCGGCCCACCCAAGCAATCCTTAGGGGGCCTTTGCTCCTCGTCCCGTGGGGGCGACACTTCATTAACGAAACACCCGCGCACTCCGAGGCCGGCAAGAAGCCGCGTGGTCGAGGTGGTAGCGTCGCTGACGGCGCCGGACTATACTTTCCTGACTTTGGAGAGTCCCGGTGGGCGGCTTGGCCGGCGGCGAATACACCGAGACAGCGAACAACGGTTGTTGATACCACATAAGCTCGAGGACGCGTCCAGGCATGGAACCGCGACCAAGCGATAAAGGATACTTCCGAACCACCTACGACACCGTGCGGACCATCCTGATCGGCATGCGGATCACGTTGCGGTACTGCTTCGCCCGCACGATCACGGTTCAGTATCCGGACATGGCCCCGGTGACTCAGCCGCGCTATCGAGGCATTCACTGGTGGGAGGCCGAGAAGTGCATCGCCTGTGACCTCTGTGCCAAGGCCTGCCCGGTGGACTGCATCTACATCGAGAAATCCGCCCCCCGGAAGATCGACAAGGCGACCGGCATTGCGGTCGGCGGGGCCATGCAGCGCTACGCCATCGACTATGCCAAGTGCATGTTCTGCGGCCTGTGCATCGACCCCTGCCCGACGGACTGCATCCACATGGGGGATAACCATGACCTCAGCGCCTTCACCCGCGAGGACATGATGGTCGAATTCACCGAGCTGGCCCTGGCCGGCAAGCACACCCCTGAGCCCTATTGGATGCAGACCGAGCAAGTGCCCACCTGGGCCGCCGAGCAGAAAGCACGCTGGGAGAAGCGCGCCGAGCCTGCTCGGGAAGCAATGGGCAAGGCCATGGAGCCTTCGGAGATACCGAAGAAGAAGAAAGTGGTGGCGGAGACCAAGTAGGGATGGTGAACCATGGCAGACGGTGAGAATCTGGTCGTCGGCTTGTTGCTCTTCGTGCTCGGTGGCGTCGCCGTCGCCCTGGGCGGCTTGCTGGTGGGCAGACTGGCCCGCCGTAGGATCCCGCACCCCCAGAAAGGCGTGCCCTATGAGTGCGGCGAGCCGGCCATCGGGCCGTCCTGGGTGCAGTTCGACCTCCGCTTCTACGTGGTCGCTTTGGTCTTCATAGTATTCGACATCGAGATTGCCCTGTTCTATCCCTGGGCGGTGGTATACCGCCAGGCCGGCATCGCCGCCCTGTGGGACATGCTCTTTTTCTTCGGCGTGATCGTGGTCGGCTTCCTCTACCTTTGGCGGTTCGGCTATCTGGACTGGGTCCGGGCGACGCAGGGCCAGACGGGAACCTCTCCCGACGACCCGAGGACGAGATCAGCCAGGCGGCCCGGCGGGGGGCGTGACGCGGGGATGAATGACGGGTGAAGAATGACGAACGACGGATCAAGAATGGAGAGTTACCTCACCGAGCGCTAAACACTGAACATCTTGGGTGCCACTGGCAGCTTGCTGCCAGTGCTTCCGATCTGCGAGACACTGGCGGACAAGCCGCCAGTGGCACCCACAACAGTTGCGGTGTTCAACGTTTTCCGCTCCGAGAATCAAGAAGGACGTGAGTGAGTTTGCTGACGACCTTCGATTCAATGTCCGACTGGGAATGACGCCATGAGCTGGCTAGAGAATCGATTCGAAGAAGGCTTGATCATCACTTCCCTGGACTGGGCCATCAACTGGGGCCGCCGTTCCAGTATCTGGCCGATGACCTTCGGCCTGGCCTGCTGTGCGATCGAGATGATGGCCGTGGGGGCCGGTCGATATGACCTGGACCGGTTCGGGGCCGGGGCCTTTCGGCCCTCTCCGCGGCAGTCCGACCTGATGATCGTCGCCGGCACGGTGACCTACAAGATGGCCTCCCGGGTCAAGAGGCTCTACAACCAAATGCCCGAGCCCAAGTACGTGATGGCCATGGGGGCCTGCACGATTGGCGGGGGGCCGTACTTCAAGCACGGCTACCACGTGGTCAAAGGTGTAGATCTCGGTGGTCGCCGCATCATTAACAAACCGGGCTGCCCGCCGCGCCCGGAGGCGTTGATGGAAGGCCTGATGCGG
>CAZFMS010000159.1:0-9802 GCA_964520125.1 uncultured Planctomycetaceae bacterium | reverse complement strand
GAAGGCCGGGGTCTCGCTGGACAGCCCCCTGGTGTTGGCGTCGGCGCATGCCGACGGCTGGGTGGTGCTCTCGTCCGGGACGTTGGCCATCGCCTCGTTTGTGGCCCCGGTTCGCGGCCGGCAAGAGCGTCTGGCCCTGGCAGTATTGACAAGGAGCAATCGTGCGAGCCTATGAATATCGTCACATCGTCGGATTCGCCGAGACCAACCTCATCGGGAACGTCTACTACGTTCACCACCTCCACTGGCAGGGTCGCTGCCGCGAGTTGTTTCTTCGCGACATGGCCCCGGAGGTGTTGGCCGAGCTGGCCCAGGACCTCCGTCTGGTGACCACGCGCTGCACCTGCGAGTACTTCCAGGAGCTGCACGCCCTGGAAGAGGTGATCGTACGCATGCGGCTGGGGAGTCTGATGCAGAATCGCATCACCATGGAATTCGAATACTACCGCGGCAAAGACGGCAAAGAAGAGCTGGTCGCCAAAGGCGAGCAACAGGTAGCCTGCATGCGGGTCGAGGGGCAGGACATCGTGCCCACCCCGGTCCCCGATGCCCTGCGGGAGGGCCTGCGGCCTTACGCCGTCGAATGACCGAACTGCTAGTGACCGGTGGCAACGACTCGAGTCCTTTGGGGGACCGACTTTCCAGTCGGTCTGTTGGACCACTCGAGGTTGGCATGACACGTTGGAAAGCCTGTCCCTTGACCCGTTAGCTTGACAGGCTGGAAAGCCTGTCCCACAACCTGCTTCCCCGCCGGGGCTTCCCTTGCTGAATGACCGCCCAGCGCGCATCCTGTAACCGGTTAGGCAGGTCAGGGCGGGGTTGCCCCGGCGAGGGAGTAGGCTTGGCACCACTCTACCGCTACTCGATACGAAACCCGCGGCGGGTGATTGCGGCGGCGGTCTTGATCACCGCGGCCGTAGCCCCGGGGGTGGCCCGTCTTCGGTTGCGCACCGACGGCAACGCCCTGCTCCCGACCAAGGCGGTGGAGATCGAGCGCGATCGGGCGATTCGTGAGGCGTTCGGTGTTCGCGATCAGATCGCCGTAGTGATCAAGTCCGACGACCCGGACGGGGTCTTCAACATCCATACCCTCGAGTTGGTGCAGGAATGGACCACCCGCTTCGGGGAGATGGAGAACATCGGGCCCCAGGACGTCATCAGCCTGGCGACCGAAAAGAGTGATCGGGTCTTTCGCGGCACCCTCCGGAACAAGGGTTTCCTGGACCCCCCCCGCAGCACCCGGGAGAACTTGTTCTTGGCGATCATCCACCAAGGCCTGGAGGGCGTGTATCGGGACGCGCTCCGGGCGGAGAGGGAGACATCTGCGCCGGAGGGGCCCCGCCCGAACGAGAAAATCCCCGACCCGGAGATCATCAAGCAGCACCTGAAGGACCTGGAGCCGGTCTTGCAGAAGGCCCTGGATGCCCTGGAGATGAGGGAGCTGCGGGTGGCCATCCGCAATCGAGCGGCGGCGGTCGTACGAGAGGGCCTGGCGGAGCTGAATATCGATGTTTCTCCGGCGGTCGTCGGCGGGCTCTACCGGGAGGCGGTCCGCCAGGGGCTGGAGCGCTTGGACCTCCGCCAGAGCCGGAGCGACCTCAAGCGAATCCGTCTGTTCACCGGCACGCTGGTCTCCTTCGACGACACGGCCACCGCCATCCTGATCGGCGTCCCCGGGGGCGCCGATCGCACTCGACTGCACGGCCGGCTCATGGAGATTATCTCCGAGCGGGTCCCCATCCCCGAACAGGTCTCCGTCGTGGGTGCCCCGGTGGCCGAGTCCCTCCTGGGAACGCACATTCTGGAAGACCTCGGCGTGCCGTCCGCCCTGATGGGCCACCGAGTCGTCGATACCCGTCGGGCGCAGGGTGAGGCCGAGCCGTGGCGTTGGCCCGGCTCATTCCACGAGTTCCGGCGCCTCGTGGGGCGGCACGTCGGCCTGGTGCCGATCGCGGTGGTCATCATGGGCCTGGTCTTCCTGGTCAGCTTCCGCAGCCTGGCCGCCACCATGCTGCCGCTTGGGGAGGTGGGGGCCTGCCTGATCTTCGTCCTCGGTTTGATGGGTTGGTGTGGGGTGCCGATCTACCTGACCATCGCGGTGCTGCCGATCATCTTGACGGCCATGGGCATCGCCGACGAGATCCACATCTTCAACCGCTACCGACAGGTACTCCGCGGGGCGGGCGGCGCACACGGCTTGGACTGCGTGACCAAGACCATGGACGAAATATGGCGGCCGGTGGTGAAGACCTCGATCACCACGGCCATCGGGTTCATGTCCTTCGTGCTTTCTCCCATTGCCCCGGTGCGGGCCTTCGGCGTATTCACCGCTGTGGGGATCATCTTCTGCATGCTGTGGTCGCTTACGGTGATTCCCGCGAGCCTGTCCCTGATCGGTCCACGTCGTCTGGTGGGCTCCGAACGCGGGGGAGGCGGGGCGGAACGGTTGCCACGGGTCTCGGTGCTTGAGTGGGTTGCCCGGGCCGTGGTGCGTTTTCGTTACCTGGCGATCATCGCCGCGGTGATGATCCTGGCAGTGGCCCCCTTCGGTGTCCGACGGGTCCTGGTCCAAGACAGTTGGATCGACGGATTCTCCGCGGACAGCGCTTTCTACAAGGCTACCCAATTGGTCAACCGGCTGTTTCACGGGACGCACATACTCTTGGTCTGCGTCGACGCGGGGCATGAGGAGATAGCCGGACAAGTAAGCCGCGGCGACCTTGGCCATTACCAGGCCAGGCTGCCGATCGACCCACAGAGTGACCCACCAGTGAATGCCCTGGTCGGAGAGTGGCTGCGCATCCACCAGCCGCCGTGGCCCGCGGCCCTCGTCGGAGCGGCGCCGGGATACACCAAGCGCCATCCGCGTATGGCCCAAATCGAAGTCGCTACCCGAGAGGAAGACCACATCCTGGTCGAGACCAACCGCAAAGACGGATCGCTCCAACCGTCGCCCCGGCTCGGGGATGACGAGGTCTTCGCGTACGACATCAGCCCCCGGCGTCTGCTGTCGCCCAGGGCAATCAAGGTAATCTCCGACCTGGAGGACTTCATCGAAGCCCACCGCCAGGACGCCGTCGGCGGGGTCATCGGCACGGCCGACTATGTCACCACGATCAACTACATGACCGGCGGCCAGAAGGAGTCTCAGCGGTCCATCCCCGAGGAGGCCCGCAAGGTCAAATGGCTGTGGCGGCAGTATGACCGGGTGCGGGGTACCCATCGGCTGCGCGAGATTCTCGACCCCCATGACGCCCGGGCCTTGATCACCGTCTTCATGGAAAACGCCAACTTCCTCTCCACCCGCCATCTAATGGAAGACATACGGGACTACGAGCGGACCCACCTGGCCCCTCGGGGCATGTCGCTCGAGTTTGCCGGCGACGTGGCGGTCAGCCAGACGCTCATCCAGGCCATCGTTTCCACCCAGGTCCGCTCGCTCTTGCTGTCGCTGCTGGGCATCCTGGCGATCACCAGCTTTATGGGTCGTTCGCTGGTGTGGGGGGTTTATTGTGTCCTGCCGTGTTGTTTGGCGGTGCTGGTCAACTTTGCGGTGATGGGCCTGACGGGAATGCCCCTGGGGGTGGCGACCTCCATGTTCTCGGCCATGACCCTGGGGATCGGGGTCGACTTTGCCATTCACTTCACCGAGCGGTTCCGCCACGTCGCCGGGCTGGGCCTGCCTCCGGCCGAGGCGGTGGTCGATGCGGTGAAGACCGTCGGGCCGGCCGTGGTCCTCGATGCCCTGGCCATCGCCCTGGGCTTCGGCATCATGATCCTCTCCCAGGTGCCGTCCAATGCTCGGCTCGGAGGGCTGGTGGTGCTGAGCGTGGCCACCTGCCTGTCGGCGACGCTCCTGCTCCTGCCGGCCTTGTTGGCCCTTTGGCGGCCAACGGTGGGGCCCGGCCGATAGGGTGGATGGCGTGATTCTACGGTGCTGCCGGAGAACTTCTGGTCAGGACTTGGAGAGTGCCTTGCGCCGGGTGGGCTTCTTGGTTCTGGTCTGGGTCGCGGCCTTGACCTGTTCTTCCCCGAGCACATCGGACAGCCACTCGTTGAGCTTCTGATTGCGCTGCACGATCTCTCCCAGCGACCCCTTGTTCATGCGGGCCGCGGGGCCGGCCGGAGTGCGACGGGCTTTCTGCAGGTCCGGTGCCGGTTCGGGGGGCTGCGGCTGGAGCTTGGCTGTCGACATGCTGGAGACCTGGGGCTCGGCCCGGGAGCGGTCCTTGCGGTCGACCATGTCCAGGGCGTCATCGGCCTCCTCGCCCAGGGCCTGGCGGAGGTTTTCGATCTCTTGCGGGACACCGCGGCAAATGTCGTCGGCCTGGCTGAGGCGATTCCGCAGTCGTTCCAGTCGGGCGTCCATGCTGCCGTAGAGCTGCCGGATGATGCCCACCAATTGGCCCACCCTGGCGGTGTGGCGCTTGAGCAGCTCCAGCTTCTGATCCGCGGTCAAGGCCGCTTGATCGAGTTCGCTCTTGTTGTGCTGGGCGTCGTCGTTGGCCGTCGAGAGCCGCTTGACCACCGCCGAGACCTTCTTGGACATGTCGGCTAGGCCGGTGGCCCGCCGGTTGGCTTCCTCGACCAGCTCCTTGGGCAGGCGGAGCAGTTGTTCGGTCTGGCTCTCGATCTCCCCGGCCCGGCGGATGAGTTGGTCGGCCTGCTGGTGGGCGGCCTCCTGGATGCATTTGGCATCATTGACGGCCTGCACGGATTCCTGGCGGGCGTCGACGATTTCCTGCTTGACGTTGGTGATCTGCCCGCGGAGCCGCTCGGAATCTTCCAAGACGTCGGAGCGGAGTGTTCCCACGTCGGCCCTGATGGCCTCGGCGGTTGCTTCGGCCCGCTCCAGGAGGGTCTCCGACTGCTCGCGGAAGCGCTCCGCTGACGAGTGGGCCTGCATGAGTATATTGGCGGCCTGCTCGCCGATCTTGTCCGAGCCGCCCTGGGCTTGGGCGAGCATCTCGTTGGCGTGCTCCCGGATGGAGGCGGTACTTTCCTGAGCCTGCTCCAGAAGTCTGCCGGCGTTCTGGCGGATCTGCTCGGCGCCTTGTTCGATCTGCTGGTGGAGTACATCAAGCCGGCGGTAGTTGGACTCCGCGTCGTCTTGGGCCGCTTGGCGCCGGGCCTCGATCCGCTCACTGGCATCGGCGGAGGCTTGCTGAAGCTGCTGCTGGGCCCTTTCCGCGGTCTCCCCCACCTGGTTGCCGATTCCGATCAGGTCCCGCCGCAACTGCTCGGCCCGCTTGTTCATCTGCTCCAGTCCGACGCGGACCTCGGTCAGTGAGGCCCGGCTCTGATCCCGAATCGTGGTGGCCGCCTGCTCGGCATTGTGAATGGACGTCTCCGCCCGGGTCTGGGTCTGTTCCATCCGGGCGGCAAGACCGGCCGCCACCGCCTCGGATTCGCGTCGGATCCGCCCGACCCTCTCGGCCGCTTCGTCAAGACCGGCTTCGAGTTCCTGCCCGACGTTGGCCACCCCGGTCTTGGCCCCCTGCCGCAACTCGTCGATCTTCTCGGCCAGCCCCCGGGCCGTGCCGTCGGCTCTGTCGGACAAGCTGTCCACCCGGGCCTCGGCATCCTCGAGCATCGCCCGATTGTGCTCCAGGAACTGGGCCAGCTCACTCTGGGCACATTGGGCTTCGGCCTGGTATCGGTCCCGGCACTCGGAGGCCTTCTCCTGCAGCACGACTACCGATTGTTGGAGTTCGGTGTGGATCCGATCCGCGGTTTCTGATGCGGAGATGAGTTCGCCCTGCAGGGACTCGACGGTCTTGCGAGACCTCGCCTCCGCTGACGAGGCATAGCCCTCGGCGTCGCTGACCAGCTTGAGCAGGCGCTGGCGGAGATGCTGGTGGTGTCTCTCCGCGGCGGCGTCGAGTTCCTGCTTGGCTTTGTCGAAGCGCTGGACAATGTCGGCCTTGACCGTATCGGCGTTCTCCGCCAGGGCCGCGACCTCGGTTCGGTGATCGCTGAGGCCGTCCTCGAACGACCGTCGGGCCTCGGCCAGCTCGCCGGTCGCGCTCTGGACATGACGCTGAAGGTCGGTTCGGGAGTGCTCGGTCAGATGTCGCGTCTCGTTGAGTTCGACCTGCAGTTCGCTCAGGGTCTTCGAGCCTTCAGCGATCGCGCTGTGCCAGATCTTCTCGATCTGCTCGGTTTGCGTGGTAATCTGGGCCCGCAGGTCGGTCAGCAGGGTGGAGGTCTGACTTCGGGTCTTCACCAGCAGGTCCGCACACTGGTCGAGAATCTCGTCGGCCTTGGTTCGCCCGGCCTGGGTCTCGGTGATGATCTGCTCTTTGGTGGCCCTGAGTGACTGGTGGGCGTCTTGGACCTCGTCATGGGACTCGGAAACGGCGTCGGCGAGCTGCTGCTGGGCTTCCTCGATGCGATTCCGCATCTGGGCAGTGAAGGTCTCCAACGCGACGCCCGCTTCCTCGGTGCGCGTCTTGGCCAGCTTGCTCAATTCGTCGATCCGGTCGCTCATCTTCTGGGCCTGGGTCTGGACGTAGCCGAGCATCTCGCTGCTTTGGCGGTCGGCCTCGGTGGTACGCTCCTTCATCTGAGCAGCCAATTCATTGGCCCGACTTCGAGCGGCCTCGAATCGGGCCTGTTCTCGCCCCATGGCTTCCTTGACGTTGGCGCCGTGGGCCTCGGCCCGTCTGCGGGTCTCCTCGAGCAGTTGCCGGGCCTGCTCCCGGACGGCGACGCTTTGCTTCTCGCCCTCCGCCAGGGTCTCGGCGACCTCGAGCCTCATCTGGCGGGCCGCCTCGAATTCGTCGCGCTGCTGAGACAGGAGTTCCGAGATGCGTTCTCGCTGATCCACGGCGTAGGTCTGCACTTCCTGGAACAGGCGCTTCTCTTGATTCTGCAGGATAGTGACTTGCTCTTCCGCTCCACCCAGGGTTTCCTGGCCCCGTTCTTCGATGCGCTGGGCGGCGAGTTCCGCTTCTTCCAGTAGTGAGACCATGCGCTGCTTGGCCTCCTGGGCGGTGGCGCCGACCTCGGTGAGTAGCTCGCCGGCCTGCTCGCGCATCTGACGAGCGGACTCCAACTCGGTCCGTTCCTGGGTGACCAGTTCAGAGGCCTCGTGTCGGTGGGCCCCGGCCTGGGCCCGCACCTCGTTCGCCAGCTTCTTGAATTGCTCCTGCAAGTCGCTGTTTTGCTCATGTGTCTTGCTCAGGGTCTCTCCGGCACGCTCCTCTACCCGGTGGCAGGACTTGGCGGCTTCCTCCAGCAGGCTGCTCAGGTCCTGCCGGGCCTCCTGGGTGAGGGCCTTGACCTCCTCGAGCTGGCCGGCGGCGTGCTCGCGCATCCGTCGGGCAGATTCCATCTCGGCCTGCTCGCGGGCGGCCGATTCCGAAGCATGGTGTTGCTGGGCGCCGGCCCGATCCCGGATTTCCTTCGACAATTGCTGGACTTGCTCATGGAGAATGTCGTTTTGCCGTTGGGCTTCGCTCAGGGTGCCGGCCGCTTGCTTCTCTACCCGCTCAGACGCCCGCCGGGCATCTTCCAAGACCCCCCGGATGTCCTGGCCTACCTCTGCGGTGCTCGACTTGGCTTCTGTGAGAACCTGCTCGGCCTCTCTATACAGTCGCTCCGCTGATTGCCGCGTTTGTTGGAGCAGGCCGCGGACTCGCTGCTGGGCCTCCTGACTGCTTGACGCCACCTGGCGGAGCATCTCGACGGCCTGCTGCCGCATCTCCCGGACCGCTTCGAGTTCAGCCGTCGCCTGGCCGGTCTGCTGGTCAGTGGCCCGCTCCTCTCCCTGCATGTCGTTGAGGGCTTGCTCCGAGGTCGCCAGGCGGTCGGCCATGCGCTGCATCAGGTGATCGATGTCCTGCAGGCGATCTTGAATTGTGGAATCAGGGGGGGCTATCTGTGCGAGCGGCACCGCCGTCGGGTTCCCTGAATCTGCAGGGGCCGCTTCGTCGAGCGCCGGAACGCCGAGGAACTGTCTGGCAAAAGTGCCTCGCGGCGGCGGGTCCTGAACCACGGTGAGGGCCATCATCTGTTCGACAACTTCGTTGATGATCTTGGCCGGGAGCTGTTCTTTGGACTCCGAGTAGGCGGCCAGCAAGGCGTTGTCACAGATTTGGTTGATCAGTCGCGGGATGCCCTCGGAGTGGTGGTAGATGGCGTCCAGGGCGTCGGCCTCGAAGATCTCGCGGCCTTCCGCCCGCCCGCCGATTTGCAGACGATGCCTGACGTAGCCTCCGGTTAGTTCTCTGCTCAGGGCCCGGAGGTGGAAGGTGCGGAACATGCGTTGGTGCAGTTGGCGCATGGCAGGCGATCGAAAGGCCTCCTGCAATTCAGGCTGCCCGAGGATCAGGACCTGCAGGAGCTTGGCGTCGTCGGCCTCCAGGTTGCCGAGCATGCGGAGTTCCTCGAACGACTCCATCGGCAGGTTCTGGGCTTCGTCCAGGATGACCACCGCGAGTCGGTCACGGGCATACTGATCGAGGAGGAACTTCTCCAGCAGGCGTGACAGTTCGACGACGGTGGCCCCTTGGTCGATTTCGATTTCGAACTCGTGGCAGATGGCCTGGAGCAGCTCCTGGCCGGTCAGCCGGGTGTTGTTGATCACCGCGGTACAGGTGCCCGAGCCGAGTTCGTTGAGCAAGAGTCGGCTCAACAGGGTCTTGCCCGATCCGACCTCGCCGGTGACCAGGACGAAGCCTTTGCGTTCCTCGGCGGCGTAGAGCAGGGAAGCGAGGGCTTCTTCATGGTCCGGGGTGTTGAAGAAGAACCGTGGATCGGGGGTGTTGTTGAACGGTAGATGGCTGAGTCCGAAGAAATCGCAATACATGCCTTGCTCCTGCCGTGGCCACCCGGCACCGGTGGCTTGGCGTGGGAATGTCGGAGCCAATAGTCGCTCGGGCGGCGCGCGGACCACAGGTGGAGGTCCTGCGCCTATCATTGAGTTATCGGATGTGTCTGGAGCCTGGCTTGACGGGAACAACATCCTGGAGGGTCCTGATTTGCTCTCAGACCCAAGCTCCGAGAAAAACGCCTCTGAGAGTGTTGTCGGGCAGGTCGTCGATCGGCGGACCGCCCACCGATCAGCCGGCATCTCGGCCTGGAAAGTCGGACCGGTGCATCCGGCTCGTCCGTCGGAACGATCGCTACAACCGTATGTTCAGTCGCCACCCGAGCCACCCGATAAACGACGCGGTGAGGCTATCGGAATCGCCCGCTGTATTTGGACCTGCGTCTTCCCTCGGAGCATGAGGAATGCCAGGCATGACCGGCCCTACGAAATCGTCAGCTCGATCTCCTTCAACGTCGAACTCCAGTCATCGCGAGGCGGCGGCGGCGTGTTCGTGGAGAAGAATGGTCCGCGGTTGGCGGACCTGGTGCGCCGGCGGCGTGGTCACCACGTTGATGGCCGTGGGCTGCGGACCGAGCGACCGTGAGATCAATGCCTTCATCCATGCCTGGGAGGCGTCGGTATCCGCTCCGGACTACCGCGTGCAGCCGCCGGACACGATCGCCATCAGCTCCCCGACGGCCCCGGAGGTGGATGGCGAATCGCAGTCCATCCGCCAAGACGGCAAGATCAATCTGCGTCTGATCGGGGAGGTGAAAGTAGCCGGCATGACCCCCGCGGAGATTGCCCGCAAGGTCGAGGCGTTATTGCGGACTTACTATGTGGAGCCCAAGGTAAGCGTTCGTGTTTCGGGCAGAGGAAGCAAGCACTTCTTCGTGTTCGGCGAGGTGGGCCGGGCCGGTGCCTATCAGTATACCGGCCGGGATACATTGTTGCGCGTGTTGGCCGACGCCCAACCCAGCTTCGTGG